>JADDOQ010000077.1:0-10015 GCA_016782315.1 Nitrososphaeraceae archaeon
TCCGATTCTTGAAAATCCACCTATGATATTTGTGCACTGGGATGCGTTAGGGGACTTGAATACCCTTACTGGCCAAATAAAACAGGTAGTGGCCCAAAACGAAATGATGCAGCAACAGTACCAAACACAGGGGAACAATACTGAAGCATCTGGTAACCCATTGTCTTCAATTGGTGAACAAATAGGGAGTGCCATTGGTATAGGCCAATAGCCAACAACTAACGAATGGTAAAACCTTATTTACACCATTTTTTCTTTTTATCTAGGATTCTTTTAAATCCACTTAAATCATTATTAAACAAACAATAACTTTCAATTGCCCAGAATTTTACATGACCACTGCCATTTGCAAAATACCACTTGTATTGTCTTTGAAAGTAATGCAATAGTAGAGTGACGAGAATATACAAAATTGGCTATTGCAGACAAATGAAATTTATTATGTATGTCTATTAATTTGGGGGCAAAGGATTTTGTTAATACCTTGTAAAGAAAAACAAATTTTGGTTTTGCAACTTAGTAGTGTGTTGCCTTTTACTTGTTGATTGTAGTCAATTTGAAATTAAAGACAACATATTCTGCAAAATTATAGTGAGTTGATTGACTAGGAAGTTTGTTCTTCATCTCCATACAATATTGTGGCGCTATATACTGCACGATTTTGATTATGGTCCCAAACAGAATTGTAATATAACTCCAGCAAATCATATCCCTTGCTAGCTATCTCCTTTAAAAATTCATTTACCAGATTATCGAGGTCAACATGGCGATTATGTTCAAAAGTCTTGACTTGTTGCATTTCCTATTGTGTGATATGGTCTGTTATATTTTATACTTAACTTTTGCTAATTTCCCAAACAAAATGCTAATGAGTTCTTAATCCTTTAACTTTGTTCTTTTAGTATCCATATTCTTGATGCCAATAGGAGTTTTAATACAAATTACATGGTCTTTCTTTGTAATGGGCTGAATATGATTGACCTTTTACAGTTTATCTTGAAATCTTGTTGAGTATGTGATGATTTATCCTTTATTATTTTGTGGCGCCTGAAACTTTTTGACATATTAACACTACCTTTATGCACTCACAGTATAACTGTGTAAACATACTTAATTATTCAAAATGTGTTCTTTTATTTTGGGGCTTGTTCAAGCATATCTTATAAAATATGAGTAGTTATCATGTGCCTCCTTCATCAATTAATTCACTATTCTGGTTTCCAAAACTCATCGGGTTTATGGTTTAGATTCTGGACCATTTCAAAGATCCTGTCATAAAGTAAATCTGGTGTTTGAAGTATGGTTTTGTAGTGTGTGTCTATATAATTTCTATAGTGTGGGTCGTCGATTGGATCCATCAGATTATCGATTCTATTTAATTGATGCCTTTTCCTAAATTTTTCTGGATGGGAATTCCTGAATTTCAGCTGAATTGCATCTGCTACACTGAATTTTCTCATTTATTGACAAATAATTGATATAGTAGCATTTTTTGCATTGTTTTCTATCAAATACCGAGTAGAGTGTAACATTATTTGAGTCTTTTTCAAACTTTATTACATTTTTTGAATGCAAATTTGCTAAAACGGTATTCAATAAGTCCGAAATTTTATCATAATCGTAATTCCTGTACCTTAAATAATTTTTTAACAAAGTATCGATAATGTCTTCTCTATTAAAACAGTCAATAACTTTTTGGCTATTGTTAACATTGGATCTAAAAAAAAGATCTCTAAGGTACCATTCAAACTCTTTTAACACTATTTCCGAAGACACGTTAATTGTTATTACAATTGTCGTATATTGAATTTTATTTAAATATTTAGGCATGATGTGTGTGTGATGTCTGCCAATACCGCATACATTTTGCTAGACACATAAAAAGGTGAAAGAATGTTCATATCTCGAAAACATCAAACTAATAGCAACAAGAGTTACCTTAATGGCTAATCCTTTTTGTATGGACTATAACAACGAATTAGAAAAATTGTTTATTTTGTTATGCTATGACTTGAAGATTTTATGAATATACTGATGTTGACATTTCTGTTTTTCCTTATACCAATTTTACGATTGTAAAGCCTGGTTATTATATATGTAATATTTGTTATAACTGGTATGGCAAAAGACCCAATTTGTGGAATGTTTGTAGAGGAAAACGAAAGTACTCTGCATCACACCAAAGATGGAATAACCTATTATTTTTGTGCTACCCAATGCTTAAATGAATTTATTGAGCCAGAGAAGGCATTAAAAAAATTAAAAAAACATGTTGCTATAAGCGTTGCACTAACCATACCGATTGTTTTACTTAGCCTTCCGCACATGATTCCCCAGTTAGGTCATCTTTTTCCAATGGAGTTGATGGAATACACAAATTACATACTTTTGGCTCTAGCAACTCCAATCCAGTTTTGGATTGGCTTGCGCTTTTATAGGGGATTTTGGGATGGCGTCAAAGCTAGAGCATCTAACATGGATACGCTAATAGCTATAGGAACAACAGCTGCATATGCTTACAGCGCAGTAGTAACTATTGCTCCCGGGTATTTCCCATTTACCGCCGTTTATTTTGAAACCGCTGCAATAATAATTACCATCATTCTGACAGGAAGGCTGCTTGAAACAAAGACAAAGGAAAAGGCCTCAAACGCTGTAAGGAAGTTGCTTGACCTAAAGCCAAGGACTGCCCGAGTTATCAGGCCTTTTATAAAAGAGGGGGGTGATATGAAGATTAACAATGAAAATAAAAGCAATGTTGAGGCTGGCATCTCCAAATTAAAGTTAATATCAAAAGAATTTAGAGAAACCGAGATTCCAGTAGAGCAGATAGTAGAAGGGGATTTGATGGTGGTAAGGCCAGGAGAGCGAATCCCAACAGATGGCGTAATAATGGATGGTAATTCATCCATTGATGAATCTGCGTTAACTGGGGAAAGCGTCCCTGTGGACAAGTCAAAGGGGGATGAGTTAATTGGTGCTACTATAAACAAAAACGGCCTTCTCAAGGTCAAGGCAACAAAAGTAGGGCAAGATACTGTTTTATCTCAAATTATCACACTAGTGGAAGAAGCTAAAACTGGAAAAGCAAAACTGGAGAAAATGGTTGACCAGGTTGCAAAATACTTTGTCCCTGCCATTGTTGTAATCGCAATAGGCGTGTTTTTGGGATGGTACTTTATTGGAAACGCTGGATTGACATATTCGATTCTGGCATTTGTCTCGGTCATCATAATCGCGTGTCCTTGTGCTCTTGGGTTAGCTACACCTGCTGCATTGATGATGGGAGCTGGAAAGGGCGCAGAAAATGGGATTTTGTACAAGGGCGGTGAGCACATAGAGATAGCCAACAAGGTCAATACAATTGTATTTGATAAAACAGGAACCCTGACTGTCGGAAAACCATCGGTTACGGATATAGTATTGCTAAAAGAAGATATTGATGAAAAGGAATTTCTTCGACTCGCAGCAACAGCCGAGTTAGGCTCAGAACACCCATTAGCCCGGGCTGTAATAAATAGGGCAAAACAAGGCAACATTTCAACAACTGCTAACCTGGATTCCTTTGAGGCAATTTCGGGCCACGGTCTTAAAGCCATTTATTCAAATCATGAAATTATGATTGGAAACAGAAAGATGATGGAGGATAACCGGATTCCAATTACCGAAATTGTGGATGAAAAACTTTCTGTATTTGAGCAAGAGGGCAAAACGGCAGTGTTGGTTGCGATAGACAATAGCCTGTCGGGAATTATGGCCATATCCGACACCATAAAAGAGGGCGCTAAAGATGTAATCAAATCCCTGAAAAACGAGGGGATTGAAGTAATAATGCTCACAGGCGACAACCAGAGAACTGCAAATGCCGTTGCCTCAAAGATTGGGATTGATAGGGTTTTAGCACAAGTGTTTCCAAGTCAAAAAGAAGAGGTCATTTCTAAACTAAAGACAAAAGAAAATAAAGTTGTTGCAATGGTCGGGGATGGTATTAATGACGCACCGGCACTAGCTAGGGCAGATTTAGGAGTAGCGATAGGTTCTGGGACAGATGTCGCAAAGGAAACAGGGGGAATAATACTGATTAAGGATGACATAAGAGATGTAGTGACTGCGCTTGATTTGGGAAAGAAAACCGTATCCAAGATAAAGCAAAATCTATTTTGGGCGTTTGCTTACAATACGGGTTTGATACCTATTGCAGCGGGTGCGCTAGTTCCCTTTATGGGATTGGGTGTGTTTGGGTGGCTCCCAATCCTTGCTGGAATAGCAATGGCGATGAGCTCTGTAACGGTAGTAACAAATTCTTTGCTTCTGGGAAGATACAAGCCAAAACACAACACTACCTGATTTTTCTATCAAGTTTAGTTAAACTGATTTAACTATTTGTAAAACACTCTAGCAAATGAAACTAATCCGTTAAAATAAAAAAATACTCTCGTTTTTTTATCTGTTTTCCATTTGGTTATCTGTTTCTATGATGGTGGATTCAATCAAAAAAACATTAGGATGAATATGTAGCGGTTTAGAAAAGGCGGCGGAGACATGAATTACCGGATTCATTTCTTAATAGACCCACTAAATAACAAAATTGATTGTTGATGTTGTCAGTAAGTGATAAGAGGCGTTTGTTATTGACTTGCTAAACAAAGGTCATACGACAACAAGGAAGATTGCAAAGATAGATCATATGTTTCGTTTACTGTCATCAAAAAATAAGGATCAGACCATTTGAGATATTTGAATACTTGAAGGAAAATTGCATTAGTTTAAATAACTTGGGTGGGGCAAATGCTATAAAGAATATAAATGATTTAAGGTTAGAAAGCAAAAAATTAAAAGTATGCATATCTAATGCGAAAGAAACCTAAAGTACTATAATTAGAAACAATAAATTCAAAAACAAAACATATGGTTAACAGTACTAGATTGCCTTAAAACAAGAATGCCATAAGAAATACGGATGCTATGCTTTTTTAATATCCCGTTATTTCCTATTGTGATTATCTTAAAGGCTCTTATTCGATAATTGAAAAAAGGTGATTCTGTAAAACCTGAAAAAAACTTTTACCTTCCTTTAGCAAGAAGTTTCTACCCGTCTATTTATTTTCAATTGCCTGGTGCTCAAGTGACGCAGAGTTAATGCAATACCTTAGGCCCGTGGGTTTTGGTCCATCCTCAAATAAATGACCAAGGTGTGAGCCACACCTCTCACAATTGACCTCTATGCGTCTCATAAAATAACTGTCATCTATTTCTTCTTTGATGTTTTCCTTTTTTAGTGGTGCATAAAAACTTGGCCATCCCGTGCCAGAATCAAACTTTGCATTAGAGCTAAACAAATCATTACCACAAACAACACACCTGTAGATTCCAGGCTCTTTGTAGTTATTATACTTGCCAGTAAAAGCCATTTCAGTGCCTTTGTTAACACATATATCATACTGCTCTGGAGTAAGCTTTTGTCTTAGTTCCTCTTTGGATATTTTTTTGGGCTCTTCCGAAGCCATACTTTAGTATATTGCGTAAAAACGAATTATAAGTTTACTCATACAATAGGAACTATCAGTGGCCTTCCTTTTGCAATTGAACTGTATATAAAAAGGCGAAAGTAAAATAATAATAATAAAGTTTACTTATCAAACCACAAAGCTCTCTTATGTTAAATCCTGTAAAGGGATTGAAAAAAGAAATGTAATCACTGATGAGAAATTATGTTGTTTTTGAATAATCTTTGAGATTGCATGGAGGTGTATTGTTAAGCAATACTGTGATGTAAAAATAAATCCTTTTTTGCGATAGTAAAACATGCCACAAACGTGGTCTTAAATCCTCCGAAGGAAAAAAAAACAAATAAAATAAGCAACATGAAATGTATTCAAACCCGGTGGCAATACTCCATAATACAAAAGATATTGTTAATTTCTTATATCCGTAATTCCCCATTTATTTTCTGAGAGCATTTTGATAAATTTCTTTTCCGGTTAATGTTAAATTGCTCAACAATGGATATTTTGAAACAACTGCAGATGGTATTTGAAAGGTGGACAGGGTAAGGAGGAAACTCTTTTCCACTTGTATGCAATTGATGACTTGTGCAAATCATTAGTGCCTCATCAGAGATTCCTGGCATGACCGGAGAAGAGGCAGAGAGATTCCTTGAAAGTAAATTGAACTTGCAGTTGGCTGCTAACTATGAACAATGTAATCCGAATATCCAACCCGTCTGGTATTATTATGATAGAGATGTAAAAAAACTCTTTACAACCACATCTAAATCAGCCAAGAAAACTAAAAATCTCCAAAATAGGCCCAATGTTTATTTTTCCATAGATGATGAGAATCCACCCTATAAGGGGGGTTAAGGGTAGGGATATTGCGACTATAATAGAAGATCCAAAAAGAATTGTTCCACAGGGAGACAAAATTAGTTTGAAATATCTAGGAACCCTTGATCATCCAATAGCGAAAATGATATCAGACCTTTCAGAGAAGGGGGAAGTTGTACTTGTTGAAATTAGCCCAAAGTTCTTTTCTACATGGATTATGGTAAAATGCAGTTATGGCTTACCTATAACTATGTTGTTCTCTTTTTTGTGGTTTAATTGATTAGTCCTAGAACCAAATCCTGCCCACCTTGTGAATTTTGGGTTTTTCCTTATGCTTTTCCACTTTTTATGTAGTTTATCATTGTTATTGTCAAAATAATGCCATACAGGATGCATGTTTGGTTCCCTTTTTTATTTAAGGTCTAAATGTGAACAATCTTTTACTGTTTGCCATGACATCTCTATCTGGGTCTTCTTTCATAGGGCACAATGCCTGGACCACCTGCACCATGGATATTCACGGCTTGCTTTGACACTGATTGAAATAAAAACTAATCTGATGGCATATATCTTCTTTACTTAGATTAAGCCATGTTAACTTTGATTTCCTTTTTGATTTGACTTTGCTTTATCATGCCAATAAGATTGCCAATTGGTCTTTCCAATCCGTCTTCTATTGGCCTTTTCTTTTTACATCTGTAAACCCAGGTGGTTTTATATCTTTTATTTTGACATATGGTCTGAAACAAAAGAACCTGATAAGGACTGCAATGGAATGCAATTCAGCCTTAACAATTGGCAACATTCGATTCCAGGAACCGATTCATCCTACCGCTGTAGTGGCATTAGAATGGCAACAATCATTATCTAACCAAGCCAAAATTGCAGTGGCAAACACACCGCAAGAAAGAGCCAACCTGGAACGGTTTGATAAAAAACATTTGATGGACGGAAAAAAAAATTGGACGCTTTACATAGATGTACATGCGTCCGATGTATTGGCTGTGGGCTTTGGCGACAATACAACAAAAGGTATCGAACTAGAGACTAAATGGGCTTTGGAAGCGGCCAAATAGGGAAACAAGATACTGGACCATTCAATCAAGGTTGCAGCAGGCAACTGAGCAGTTGTGACTGGAATCTCTTCCGAGAATGTCTCAATGGTCACGGTTGCAAGCTGGGATGACGGCAGAATCGAAGACGAGCACGCATTCACCAGGAACCCATCCTAATGGACTGGATGAATTGACAGCAGAGGGGTGCAATAGAAATATGGAGAAAAGAAGGACGTTTTTTCATTTCTCTAATTTTGGCAAAAGGGCGAGTATCCATTCATTTGTGGGTTCTTTGCTCACCACTATGCATTATGGGGCCATCCAAAAAAAGCCTTAATCTTCTGGCATATTCATTCCCATCATGCCTAAATCCACTCTTTAGTTGAATCTTCGCCTGTGTTTTCTAAATTCAAATCTAAAAATGATATAAAAACAGGTGCTATTATTTTTTATTTTAATTTACTGTTGCACTTGTCAGTATAGAAAATCTTATTCACCTTTAATTTGAATATAGAATATTTATGTATGATGTAGTAATTATTGGTGGTGCATCTGCAGGGTTAACCGCTGCCATGTACACAAGCCGTCAGGGTCTTAGAACCCTTGTTATAACAAAAGATATTGGTGGACAGGCAATACTTACAAATGACATAGAAAACTTTCCAGGTTTTGGGCATATAGGTGGTTTTGACCTTATGAATAAGTTTGAGAAACAAGCAAGGGTATTTGGAGCTGAATTTGCATACGAGGAGGTTGTATCTGTAGTTGAAGATGAACCTGCTTGTATTACGATAAAAACAGCAAATAACAATGAATATTCCTGTTGCGTGCTTATTCTTGCTTTTGGTAAAACGCCTAGAGACTTGAATGTTCCAGGTGAAAAGGAACTCAAAGGCAGGGGTGTTTCTTATTGTGCTGTTTGTGATGGGCCTTTCTTCAAAAACAAAACTGTTGCAGTTGTAGGTGCCGGGGAGCATGCTTTGGAAGCAGCAGTTTACCTGAAAGAGTTGGCCTCGCGGGTTTACATAGTCCACAGAACTGACAAACCGATAGGTTCAGAGGAAACAATCAACTCTTTAAACCAGAGCAATGTGTCTTTTGTTGCGAGTTCTATTGTAAAGGCAATTGATGGTGACTCTAAGGTGGAGTCTCTGGTTATTGGTAACTCCAAAACCAAATCCGAATCAAAGTTGGACATTGATGGTGTGTTTGTAGAAATGGGGTATGTTGCAAAAACAGACTTTGTAAAGGATATAGTTCAGCTAAATGCGAATAAGGAGATAATTGTTGACAAGTATTGCGCTACATCGACTGAGGGGATTTTTGCCGCAGGTGATGTTACTGCTGTTCCATATAAACAAGCAATCATTTCTGCAGGACAAGGTGCTACCGCAGCGCTATCGGCATATAATTATATTCAGAGATTAAAGGGTAGGCCAAACGTAAAGTATGATTGGAAAAGTGTTGCAAAGAAAACCAGTTAACCTGGAACAGCAAACAATATTTTTTTTATTTGACAAAAAATTCTTATGGGTGAGGCAAAAAACCTTGTCGTTTTGGGGTGATAGACAACACTTTCACTAATGTTTTTTAAACTTTCAATCAATAGACATTATTTTATTTTTTTTTGGAATTGGAATTTCCTATTTTTAAGTCTAAAAGTATAATAATTTGTTATTTGGTATAATTGCCATTTGCATAATTGCTATATGGCAATTCAAATGCCAATCAAAATAACCATCAAAACGGTATTCGGATTGTCACAATATTGAACTGTCTACTAAAATAACAGTTAGGTTTAAAGTAACACTGGGAAATGGATTTGGACTCCGTGGCGTTACTCTAGGAGGCAGTCAGCATGCTTATGCAATTTAATTTATCAAATCCACAATTCTGTTCTTCTATGGTTAAAGTTTCTCTACATCGTTGTGGACTAATCTTCTATACGGTTATGGTAATAGTCATGGATCTGTAATTTTAAAATGTATTTGTAATAATAACTCAAATTTGCTTTGGCCTGTCTATTTGCGATGATTATCTTTGTTGTTTCTTTTTTTCTTTACAACATCTGATTTTGTTGTGATTTCAAAAGATTTTTGAAACCTGATACAACAAATATCCTGCATTAATGCCTCAGTAAGAATGACAATCTCTTTTTACCCATATTTTTTATAATTTGCAAATATCTTTATCTCCCCTTTTCTGTTTGCATGAGTTTGATATGGATTCATTAAATAGTCAACACCGCTTAATGCCAAATTGTATTATGACTATATAAATTCCAAATTAAGCATCATCATAAGATATTTTACCAATACTTTGTTTCCGTAAGACGGAAGACAATGAAGGGAATTGAATTTATTTTTCTTGGACTAGGGGCAGTTTTGGGTGCATTTCTGAGGTATAAAATAGCATCCTATCCTCTGTTGCTCGGAAACCTTGTTTCAAATGTGTTGTTGGTCAATATATTGGGGAGTTTTATACTTGGAGTTTTCTCTGTTTTATCCGCATCTTTAAATCTAGATGCCCGCTATTCGTTTCTTGTTGCAATAGGATTTTGTGGTTCTTTGACTACAATGTCCTCATTTGCATTGGAAAGCGTAAATATGATTGACAATAGGCAATTCCTTAATG
>JADDOQ010000077.1:10023-10413 GCA_016782315.1 Nitrososphaeraceae archaeon
AACATCATGACAAATGTTGGATTATCTCTTCTTGCGGTTTACGGCGGTAGAATTCTAATATCTCATATACTTCAAAGTACCAATTAATGGTGAGACAATCAATGCTCTGCATGACTATACGAATCAAAAAGAATGATGAGATAAACGGAAAGAGATTGGAAAAAGCATTAATGGAATTCTTAAAGAAATCAAAGGTCTCTGGAGCAACAGTTTGGTTGGGTGTTGATGGATTTGGCAAGAGCGGAAAATCGACGCTTCATTTAGAGGGGCTGACAATCAACCAGCCTATGATGATTGATGTGGTTGAAGAAAAATCGATAATCGAGCCGTTACTTCCTCAACTAAAAAGAATGGTGGATGACCACGGCATTATTACTCTGCATGAGGTTG
>JADDOQ010000219.1 GCA_016782315.1 Nitrososphaeraceae archaeon
CAAGAAGACACTTTCCATCCATCAACTGGCTAACAAGTTATTCCCTGTACACTGACGATATGCTTGATTGGTACAAAAACAACGTATCTGTTGAATGGAGCACTCTTAGGCAGGAGGCGCTAGAGATATTGCAAAGAGAGTCAGAGCTGCAGGAGATTGTGCAGCTAATCGGTTATGATGCATTACCTGAACCGGAAAAGGGCATTTTGGATACAGCCCGCTCAATTAGGGAGGATTATTTGCAGCAAAGCGCGTATGATGAGGTTGATACATACACATCCATAAAAAAGCAATATTTGATGCTGTCCACTATTTTGGATTTTGGCAGAAGAGAATCCGGCGCAATAAAAAAAGGCGTTTTGTCTTCCAAGATAGGCGCTTTGGACGTTAAAAAGTCAATATCCATGATAAAATGGACAAGGGAGGATGATGTGGAGCCGCAGGTTAAGGAGATCAAGGAGAACATGACCAAACAGTTTGACGGTTTGTTAGTGGAGGTGAATGGCTAAATGTCCAAAGTATCGTTTAAAACACTCTCCAAGATTGCGGGCCCCCTAATATTTGTTGAAGGCGTTAGGGACGCCTCATACGGGGAGATGGTTGAGATAAAACTTGCTAATGGCGAACTGCGTGAAGGGCAGGTGCTTGACACGCGAGACGGTTTGGCCGTAGTACAGGTTTTTGGATCAACAATTGGACTTGGCCTAACCAGAACCTTGACAAAATTCCGGGGTGAAACCGCCACAATGTCCGTATCTGATGAAATGCTTGGAAGGACCTTTGATGGCTTGGGAAAGCCACGAGATAAAGGACCAGCAATTGTCTCAAAACAAAAGTACGATTTAGTTGGATCAGGCATCAATCCCTACTCCAGGGAAGAGCCATCCGAATTCATCCAGACCGGCATGTCAAACATTGATGGAATGAATACGCTTGTGAGGGGCCAGAAACTTCCGATATTCTCCGGCTCTGGCTTGCCTCACAATTTACTTGCTTCGCAGATTGCCAGACAAGCTCGGGTTCTTGGAGCCTCTGAAAGTTTTTCTGTTGTCTTCGCAGCAATTGGAATTACAAGTGAAGAGGCAAATTTTTTCATAAAACAGTTTGAGGAGAGTGGGGCGCTTGGCCGGAGTGCCCTTTTTCTAAACCTGTCATCCGATCCATCAATGGAGCGTATACTCACTCCCAGGCTTGCATTAACAACCGCCGAGTTCCTTGCCTATGAGAGGGGGATGCATGTGCTGGTCATAATGACTGATATGACAAACTATTGTGAGGCATTAAGGGAAATTGCAGCAGCCAGGGAGGAAGTTCCCGGAAGGCGTGGTTACCCGGGTTACATGTATACAGATCTGGCGTCAATTTATGAAAGGGCTGGAAAAATAAAAGGCAGGGCGGGCTCTGTGACACAAATCCCAATTCTTGCTATGCCTGCAGATGACATAACCCACCCAATCCCAGACCTCACCGGCTACATTACGGAAGGCCAAATAGTTATGAGCAGGGATTTGCACAGGCTACACATCCATCCCCCTGTTGACGTTCTGACCAGTCTCTCTCGTCTTATGAACCAGGGTATTGGAAAAGGCCAAACAAGAGAAGATCATAGAAGCCTAGCTGATCAACTATACGCGACCTATGCGCAAGGTAAGGATGCAAGGTCGCTATCGGCAATAGTTGGCGAAGAGGCATTAAGTGACCTGGATAGAAAATACCTCAAAATCGCCAATAGTTTTGAGAGGAAGTTTGTTAATCAGGGTGCAGATGAAAACAGATCAATTGAGCAAACCCTAAACATTGGATGGGAACTCCTAAGCGACATTCCTGATTCTGAGCTAAAACGCATAAAGTCTGAATTTATTACAAAATACAGGTCCGCAGCAGCTGCTAATTCTGGTAAAGCAGCAGAGGGAAAGGAGGGGGTGTAACAGGCAAAATGTCCTTATCCTCAAACATTAGGCCTACCCGCCTTGAATACATACGCACAAAGCGACGAATTTTGATTGCCCAAAAAGGCCTAAAGCTTTTAAAGCTAAAGCGCCAGGCATTGATTCTCGAGTTTTTCAATACCAACAAGACTGCCGCAGCATTACGGGGCAGTTTGCAGTCAGAATTGGTGAGGGGGTATGAGGCCATCAGAATGGCGGAAATGCTAGCCGGCTCAATGAGGCTTGAGAATGAGTCCATGAAGATACCCGAAATGGAAAATTTGCACGTAATGTCAAAAAGCATTATGGGGGTCCATATACCAAAGCTTGTTGGTGGGCAAAGGGAAGTACTTGAGGAATACCTAATTGAGCTTCCCACATCCATAAATGAGGCGATAAGGTCATTTCAGAGGATTCACAAAATTGTGTTGGATATTGCGGAGAAGGAGACTGCGCTAAGAAAACTGCTGTTGGAAATCGAGAAAACAAAGCGCAAATCCAATGCGATAGAAAATGTCTTTATCCCAAAACTGGTTTCTGCTGTAAAATTCATTACCTTTAGGTTGGCTGAAATGGAGCGTGACACGTTCATTATGCTAAAGACTGTAAAAAGGAAGATGGGTGAGAGAGAGGCAGCAGCCGCAGGGGAGAAAACCGAGGAAACAGGAGAAACAGGAGAAACAGGGGAAACAGGAGAGGAAGAAAGAAAAGAAATCATCATCTCAAATGAAGGGGTGCAATCCTAAATGAAAAACGGCAATAAGGATAATGAAGGCAGCAATAATAGCGGTGTATTTGTAAATGGCCAACAGAGGAAATTTTATCTGATAGGCAGATCCTTTAAGATTGGAAACATAATCGGGACTGTTGTTTTGGTGCTGCTTATTGGCAAGTCTTTGTTAGGGGTATAGGAGGCATGGCAAGCAGCTCAAAATCACAAGAGGAGTATATCCATTCTCT
>JADDOQ010000078.1:0-1444 GCA_016782315.1 Nitrososphaeraceae archaeon
TTTATAGAAAGAAAAATAAAGAGCAGTTCCGATCCGGTGGAATTTCCACTAGACATCAACTATGAAGATATAGAGATATACGAAACCATAGAAGAAATCCAGGTGGCAACAGTTTACTGCATTGATCTTAGCTCCACCATGAAATACTCATCAATGTACAATGACTTGAGCAGAATAGAAGCTGCCAAAAGGGCATTGTGGTCTCTGTACATACTAAACAAAAAATTCTTCCCGTTAGACTCCATCTATCTGCTGGGATTTGGGTCGGTTGCATCAAAAATAGACACTTTTGACATCCCTTTTCTGAAAACATTTGAAACAAACGCCGATTTTTTACACTACACAAACTACCAGGCAGCTTACAGGCTTGCAAAAAAAATATTGAAAAAAAACGGGGCCAAAAACAAAAGAATAGTAATGATTACCGATGGCCATCCAAGCGCATGCTTTATAGACAATGCGAACGAAAGAGAAAAAATATCAAAGCAGAGGCCATATTCTCACTTTTACATCCCAGATCAGCAAGAATTAAACCGACATTACTCAAAACAAAACAGCATAAAGATGGAGATAAAGGACAAACAGATAGTGTATTTATGCTACAGGTACAGGCAAATAGACCAATACATTGGAGAGCAGACAATAAAAGAGGCAAAAAAAATTTTCAATGAGGGCATAAACATTGACACCATAATGGTCAGTGAAGACGACACTTTGCTTGATTTTATCAATGAACTGGCCAAGTCCGTAAGTGGAAAGTCAATCTACATAAATCCAAAAGACATTGACAAAATACTGATAAAGGATTATCTGTCGAATAAAAAGAAAAAAATCAGAAAGTAAACCACGTTACCACATTTATATATCCCACATAAAAAAAGGAAAAAGACATGGGCTCGGGCCGTGGTTTTGTTTCCACTATCGGCTAGTTAGGAACTCAAACATCCTCAATACATCCTTTGTGCCGTTATTCAAATACTGCTTAACAACAGACTCTGTTTCTGTTCTATTGAAATTCAGGTAATCACCAAGGTTTCTGTTGTTGTTGTTGTTGTTTGTTGCGTTTTCATCGGAGCCAGACAATGGTGAGGAGGATGGGGAGGAGGATTGGGAGGAAGATAGCAAATTAGAAAGGAGTGAAGAGATCACTGCTTGGGAGTCAGACAAACCGGTAGAGTTTGAAAACGAACGCACTGAGCCAATCAAGTTGTTAAATTCTGAAGTGTCCAGCCGTTGTGTTGCGTTATCAGACAGATTAAGCGAAGACAAAAGATCTCTAAAACCCTTCTCTACAGTGTTAACGGAACCTTGTGATTGATTGACCCCGTTTCTGGAGTTTGCCAAAAGATTATTTATTGAATTTTCCAAGTTTTTCAATTCCCTTGAGTTATTTGTTATCTCATCTATACGGAGATCGGATTTTAGAGAAGACAAAACCCTATCT
>JADDOQ010000078.1:1637-10293 GCA_016782315.1 Nitrososphaeraceae archaeon
CACATCATCATTTTGCTGTTGTATGTCATTAGCAAGATTTACCATAAAGGTTCCGATATCGGTATTGTTGGTTTGGCTAACAGGGTCTGGTGAAGGCGAAGGCGAAGGCGATAAGGCATATTGTGACCCATTTATAGGTTGAACAAAAACATCCATCCACTGAATATATTTTTCCGGATAACCACCCACATCATCTACGGGGAAAAAACTTACCTGCTTTAATGTCTGATTTTTTAAATTACTTTCATCTATAAGGAATGTTGAAGGATACTTTAGGGAGAGCCCAAGTTCATTATTCTCATAAGTGTTAAGCTGGAGTGATGCTGCTGTTGCTGCACCTGCACCGGAACCAGAGTTATTAATTTGGGTGTCTGATCTTTGGGCAAAAGTATTGTTATTGTTGAAAAAACCAAATTCAGAAGACGGCACGCCATATAAAATCGCTGACGAAACTAAAAAAACAATTAGCGAACATGCCAAAAATCCATTTATACTCATTGTAATAGAGTAACTTCAAACACATATATTATTTTTCCATGTTCAAAAACCACAAAACGAATACCTTTTTAAAAACGGAATACAATATTTATGCATATAAAAGACATGGCAAAAAAAGACTCATTTATTACAGATATTACTGATGCTGGCGAGCTAGGCGAGATTAGGAAAATTGCCGACATGCTAAATTCTGACGAAAAGGTGCTCCTTGTCGCAACTCAATCCAGAATTAAATCAGGTGGTTCAGCGTTTTCCCCCAATACAATATATGCCACAGACAGAAGAATAATACTAAGAGACCCAAAGATGCTTGGTTTGAAGGCAGAAATAATTGACATACCCTATAACTTCATAACAAATGCGCATGTTGAGAAAGGATTACTATCAGCTACAGTCACTTTTAATGCCCCAGGTCTGTTTAACCCAAGCGTAAGCAACAGAATTCCAGGGATTGAACGATTGCATGTTGACGAAAGAGGGGAGAACGGGGTAATTGATGCAATTCCCAAGAAAAAGGCAGACGAATTGGTAGAGATAATTAGAAACGGAATAACACAGATTAGGCCAAACCTGGGGTTTAGTCCCGCAACAGCAGCGGCAGCGGCAGCGACAGCGGCAGGCATGGGAAACAACAACAACAACAATGCAGAAAGGAAATCAAATGTAGAAGAATTGGCCAAACTTGCGGACCTAAAAGAAAGAGGGGTAATTACCGAAGAAGAGTTTATCAAAATGAAGGAAAGAATCTTAAAGCACGATTGACGGGTTTTTGGCAGTCCGTCTTTTATATGGGCCCCCACGCAGTACAACAATTTCTTTAAATTATCGCAGTAGCTGCTCGCATTATCCCATATGCCACAACGCATACCCTTTATGCTCTTGTTTACTATATTGCCCTCCTTTCCCCCCCTCCCCCTCTCTCTTTTGACCTAAAATTCATAAAACCGTCAAGTGAAGTCAAAGGCAAGAGCATCCAACCCAGTTCGCAAGAGTCAAATCAGTGAATGGAGCTCATTAATACAATCAGGATCATAATCTTTACACAAAGTCAAACCAACAGGAGCAAAGGATTGAAGAGGGCAAAAATATCTGTTCAAAATCCAAAAGCCCAAAAAGCCTTTTTTATCCTTTTGCCATCAAAGAAGAGATTCCAGTTGCATAATATGCACACGCATACAAGTCAAAATGATGATGGAAGGATAAACAAAATAAAACATACAATCTAAAAATTTTTGAAACAGACAGCCAATACCATATCTTTTCTCAGCATTTAATCATATTAGTGAAGCAATTTAAAAGGCATCTGGCACAATAACAATATAACCAATACAGAAAAATCAAAATGGACATTTTATTTAAGGCAATACTAATAAGAATAAAAAGAATGAACCGGAAAAAACTGCATGAATGAAAAAAACGGCAGTGGCAGCAAACAGGAAGGAGACAAACTTGACATTTTATTTGATAAACAAAATGAGCTTTTCAAAAAACAGCTTGAAAACAGCGCCGCGGTGAACAAAATGAAAAACCTGTATGAGATAAAGGAGCCTTTTGACGGATACCGCATTTTTATGCTGTCAACTGCGCTTTTACATGAGGCAGTAGAGCTTCAGAGGGAAACAAACTGGAAATGGTGGAAAAAGGAAACCAAAATGGATATTGATAAAGTTCAAGGAGAGATAATAGACATATGGCACTTTATGATTCAAGTTTCCATAGAGGCCGGACTTGACTCAAAAAAGCTAGTTGAAAAATACATGGAAAAAAACAGGGAGAATTTAGCAAGACAGGAAAGGGTATACTAGCCCAATTGGATAACAGACAGCAATAATGCGCATGGTGGCCCTTTGACTACGCAAGCAGTTCAATTTCATCATACAGATCCTTTACGGCTAAAACAAACAAATCATCATCAAATACCAACAACCAATCGCTAATTCCCATAATGGGTAATTTCCGTATCAGTATTTGGGAATCCCTTAGCGTTGTTTTTACATAGGCATGTGAAGGCATCCCCCCTTCATCGTTTTCTCTCAAATGGCACAACTCCCTCTGCAACTTTATTCCTCTTTGCCCACCCTGAATATTCAGCTTTCTTGTAACGCCATCCCTATCGATTATATTTGATGTAACATAACTCTGACCGATATCAAAATCAAGGGAAAACGCAAGTTTGATTTTGGATAAACTACTGGCGGGTATTTCTTTAGATAACGTTTCGGATTCCTCATCAAAAAATAACCCTTTGTTTCCTTTCATAAATCCCAACAAAAGACATAAGGGTAAACTAATTTAATAAGACTTTTTTTTGAATCGGAAACAACATTTTCCTTTGTCACAGAGAAACCAGAACGAAAACCATGTCAAACAAAGAATAGCAAATCGTAAGATCCAACGTCTGCAATTTGAAAAATACACTCATTGTTTTACATGGCGTCAAGTGTCATACTGGACATCATGGCTTTAAGAGGAGGCAATAGACTGTCAGAGAATCCTGCATATTATGGCCAAAGCAAAAAAAAGCAACGTCAGCAAATCCCTTAAAAAATAAATTTTTTGCTAACAACTGAATACGAAAAAAACAAAATGTTACCTATTTGCGACATTCAACTAATAACATCCGATTAATTTACAATCAGGTAATCAACTGTCTAACCGGTACGCTAAAATTTTTATGGGTTTATTTTTATCAAAGGTTATGACATTAGAAAATATAAACAACAATGGTTTTTCTGAAAGGCTAATAGGAATTTTGAACAACGGTGCGTTATCTTTGATGATAAGCATAGGCCACAAAACAGGATTATTTGATACCCTATCAAAGTTTTCATCCCCAGAAACATCAGAGCATATTGCAAAAACAGCTAAACTGGATGAACGCTATGTTAAGGAGTGGCTTGCCTGCATGGTTGTGGGCAAACTAATAGAATATGATAGCTCAAATCAAAAATATTATTTACCACTGGAACATTCAGAGTATCTTGCAAGATCAGCGGGGTTAAACAACATCGCAGTGTTTTTTCAGTACATTTCCCCTTTGGGTAATGTCGAAGACAAAATTGTAGAGTGTTTCAAAAACGGTGGCGGAATATCCCATTCAGAATACCCAATGTTTCAGCAACTGCAAGATGAGGAAACATCCCGGGTTTTCGACTCCAGGTTATTAGCAGACATCATTCCCCTTGTGAAAGGGCTAACAAGCCAATTGAAATCCGGCATAAGTGTCCTTGACGTTGGGTGCGGCAGAGGGCATGCGCTCAATCTAATGGCAGAGTCATTTCCCAACGGTAAACTCTACGGATACGACGCATCAAAAGAAGGGATAGAGGCCGCGAGAGAAGAATCAAGGCAAAAGGGGCTGTCTAATGTGTTTTTTGAAATTAAAGACGTCTCGTCTTTTGATGAGCCCTCAAAATTTGAATTTGTTACCGCTTTCGGAAGTTTACATGGCCAATCAAAGCCAACCAAAGTTCTACAGGCCATCCACAAATCGCTAAAAAACAACGGCATTTTCCTCATGCGGGATATTGCATCATCCAGCAATCTCCAGGAAAACAAAGACAACCTGATGGCCCCAACCCTATACACATTTTCCACAATGCATAGCATGGCCGTCTCACTTGCATTTGATGATGGCGAGGAGGGGCTAGGCTCAATGTGGGGAAAGCAAAAGGCGGAGCAAAAATTAAGGGAGGCCGGTTTTGAGGAAAATATCGAGGTTTATGAAGTTCCGGGCGATATTTTAAACTACTATTACGTTGCTAGAAAGCCATGACACACACCAAAAAGAAAACTCGCGCACGAGTGTAGAATCAACGCCAACATCTTTGTGTGAATCAATCTGTAAGACATGCTTTAGATCCAATTTCCAATCAACCTATTAGCGAACAGCAACAGCAGCAACAACAACAACAACAACAACAACAAAAAAAAGCAAAAGACACACAATATCCTTTTTTGGTCATAAAACCATGGCTGGTCCGCAGGTGTTAACAATATATTCCCTGTCCATACAACAACCCAATCACTACAAATGCACCGGGATAGCACCAAACCATTTTATAGTCACGGCAAAATCATAGTTGAAATAGGGTCGGGGGACGGGAGGCTACTTAACAATCTCGCAAGCCTTTACCATACTGACGATAACGTTCTTTTGATAGGAATAGAGGTTGATGAACCCCAATACCGCAACTCATGCGCCCAAATCAAAACAGGTAACGTCCAGTTTATCAACGATGAATTCGAAAATGTATTGGCAAACTTTTCTGATGAAACGTTGGATACAGTGATATCGGTTTTGCCACATCCAGACTACATTGACAGGACACACCAACAAAAATGGGCACCTGTCTACAAGGTCATATTGGATAAAATGAAACCCTGTGGGCATTTCATACTGGTTACCGAACTAATAGACGAACTTTTGGAGCCAGTCTCAACCTCAGACTACAAGGTTTGGAAAAGATGGGTTGTTGAAAAATTTGGCTTGATTGGCTTTGATGTCGCAAAGGTCATGGATGGGGCGCCATTGTATTTTTCGTCACACTATCTCGACAAATTCAAAAATGATCCCCAAAGGATAAAAATCATAACGCTGATATTGACTAAAAAAAGGTAACAAAAGCAGCAACGTCACTGCAACGCCAATAGCAGCAGCCAATCTTTTAGAATTTATAGGCTCCAAGGTCACGCCATGCCATTCCAAAGACTGCAACCACATAACTTTTGTGGTAATGTCATGGTTATTGGGTAACTAAAAGTAAATCGCCAAATTATATGACATCACCTCGATTTTAGATCCCTCCTATCACTCCAAAGTATCGCCTTTTTCATGATGCAATACTTTGAAAAGTTACTTTGTTATTTTACTGATTTTTCTATCCCTGTTTAATATCACAATAATAAGAATAGGAAACACCAACCCGATAAGAAGCAGCATTTCTATTGTAATAGCAATAAAAAAACCCACCATAATCAACCAAACATAACAGATTGTAATTATATAGTCATAAGTGCTCTGTAACATATTACTACTGAAATCACCTTTAATAGATTGCCAGAGATTCTATAATAAGTTTATTTAACAAAACCAAACACCCGTTTGTTCACAAAGCATCATTAGCAACAACAGTAGTATTGGTAGTAATATCCATTGCAACAGATTTTTGATAGGATAGATTCAGTTTCTTTTGTCAGTCAAAAAAAACCGACACACAATCACTCTCAAACAAAAAGCAGCAGTAGGAAGGAGAATAAGAGAAAGAAGAAAAGGAATGGTTTAATTACGATAGACCCGCATTACTCATTCTGCAGATGACCTTTTCCTCGTCTTTTTCCCAACCGTTACTTATTTATGATGACAAATGCTCATCTTGCGCTAAATTTGCCAGAACGGCAGCCAATCTATCCAGAGGATGGATACGCATTGCGGGTCATTATTATTCGCAGGAAGCCATAGATACAAAAAAGATGATTTTCCCCCCAGGCTATGATGCAACCAAAATGTTTTGGCTGATCAACAGAAAAGGAGCTTATGGGGCCCGATTGGGTTTGATACAAGTGGGAAAGGAGATTGCTTTGGGAATTTTCAAAAGCACGTTCAAAGCACAGCACAAAAACAACAACAAAGACTACAACAAAAATAGCAGCAGCAGCAGCAGCAGCAGCAGCAGCAGCAGCAATGGAACAGCAGAAAACTGCAGTTATAACGACAAAGAGTCATGCATGTCCACCAAAAACACATTAAGCCGCATTTTTAGCATGATGAAAAACAGCGACAAGATAAAATTCTAAGTTTTGGTATAAAACCATACATCAAAACATAACGGTCAAACCACATAAAAACACAAGGCAACGCCCACGCCCCGCAATTTCTTTCATAGAGACGATAAAAAAGGATCAGGCTGCAGTGATACATCGGAAATAAATTGTACATTTTGTGAACGGCGACAGAAGCGTTTTCTTTCTTTTGGTTTATCAAACTAAAGAGTGGTTACATGTATCCACATTTGGTTTGCAGGGCCAGGCTATTTGCAATTTATTGCTTTTTAGCCAAATCAAATAAAATCAAATTAAATCAAAACAAAAAGACTTTTCGCGGTACAATAGGCACAAGAAACACAATTTAGGCACAAAGATAACGAAACCACACATGTGTTTGACTACCAAACAAACAAAAGCAGATGACTGATTGCCCTCTTTTGCACAAGAAATGACGATAGACAGACAAAGAGATTGATGGAAATAGCTGGAAGAATGGGGGGCTAAATCACACGCGAATAGATAAATTAGATACGATCAGCCAAAAAAGCATTTGATTCCATTTAACCATTGGAGCCTTTCACAGGTTTCAAAGATATCAAAACCATCACATGTTATTTGCATCATAAGATTTTGCTTAATAATCACAGTTTCATTTGCGGCTGTTGTGTCACTTTATCCATTTCACCAACAGTTTGAGAATCAGCAAGAAGAACAACAGGCATTCGCAACACCACATAAAAAAAACTATAAGGGTATGGACAACCACATAAATCAGATACCTTCAGAAGCAAAACCAGCATCATCAGAGCCAGAGGGAGACGTCAAAAACAAAGACAAAGACAAATCCGCCTCAAAAACATACCAAAACCCAGGCCATGGCATAAAGATTCAATACCCAAATGATTGGACCTTTTCGGAAGAAAACGGAAGCATAGTCAAATTCGGACAGCAAAAGTATTTGCAACTTGATGACGGGAGCTTTGTTGCGTTTTATTCGCCATTGGAAAGTAACAATGACACCCATTTAGCCAATTTGAGGGTTTACGCCAAAGACTTGCCTGCAGAAATTAAAAAACTAGAAGGCAAATCCCACTTGTCCCTATTGGATCTGTACTCGGTTTATTTTTCCCATTTCTTAAAGTACTCCAATTTCACAGTCGTAGAGCCCATTGCAAAAACCAGCCTGGGGACCGACAACATAAGCGCATACCAGATACAATATGCATCAGAGGAAGGGAATCAGAAGCAGCAGCAGTCCATGCTAGACACATTTACCCTTTACAATAACAAAATATATGGTTTAAGGTACACATCAGAGCCAAACGAGTATTCCAAACACTTGCCGTCTGTAAAAACCATGGCAGAGTCCTTTGAGACAAAACAAAACGAGAAAAGAACAGATGGAACAGAATTGGCCAAGGAAAGGCCCCAAATCAACAAATCCACCGACTCTTTTCATGGGGCGGTAACAGACGACAACAACAACAACAATAGTAACAACGGCAATAATTTTGCTTTTAGTAATTCCTCCTCAAAAACACATTTGGATTTGCTTAAAAATCACACGCTTGCCAAAATAAACGAGGACAGGCAAAAATTTGGTTTGCGCCCCGTTAACCAAAGCCACAACAGCGCAGCGCAATACCTGGCCGAAAACATCCTGTCAACAAAGTACATGTCCCACCTAACAACAAATGGCGAAAAGCCATACTTGCTTTATTCCAAACTGGGAGGTTTAGGGAAGCTAAGGCAAAATGTGGCCTTTATAGGTGATCCAAATTTTTATGACAAATGCGTTAGCGGAGAGATAGACTGCAAAAAAATCAACCCACTAAAAACAATAAACCTGCTTGAGGACATCATGGTATACAACGATGCCCATGCGAAATGGCACCACCGACACAACATACTGGATATGTACCCTACCCATGTTAGCTTGGGAATCGCATACGACGACTATTCCTTTGCGCTGGTGCAGAACTTTGAAAACAATTACATAAATCTTTCCACACCGATAGTTTTGGGCAACAGTGACAGGCATATAATGAGCATTTCAGGAACGCTATTGGACAACACCACCAGATTTCACAGCGTTGAGATATATTATGACGATTTGCCTTCAAAGTCCTTTTATGAGAAATACAAAGACCCAAACCTTTACCAGCCCGGCAAGCTTGTCGCAGCGGTAAAGGCGGCAACCAATGTGGGTTTTGCCCCAGGCAACAGCAACAGCAACAGCAGCGTATTGGGAAACTATTCGCCCCTAATGCCATCATCAAACATCACGATGATAAAACCAACACATGAAAAATACTTTGGTTCTCAAGATATAGGTAACAACGGCAACGGCAACGGCAACGGCAACGGCAACGGCAACGGCAACGGCAACGGC
>JADDOQ010000220.1 GCA_016782315.1 Nitrososphaeraceae archaeon
GCATCTTCTTGTGCCAAAGCATAGTTTAAAATTGGAATGGTTGAAACTTGAAAATTTGTGATTTTGGGTACTGCATTATCAATATCCAGCGTTGCTATTGATAAAGAGGCTAATACGATCATTGGAAACAATAATTTAATTGGGTTGTTCATAGGGATAAGTAATATGCCATACATGAATATAAAGATATATTGATTTGGAATTTTTCCACTGGTACCTGTCAGACCGACTAGAACTGCAATCCGCTGTCGTTGTCCTGTTGTCCTGCTGCATTGCCACCGGTACTTGTATGTGTTTGGCCGCTGAGGTTGTTGCACAAAAGGGTTGATTTGCCGGATGAAACGCAGAGACGGTTTTGCTGTGGGCCCTGTTTTTGCGAAAATTCATGGGCAGCGCCGTCTGCACCGTCAACGTTGTCATTATCGGCAAACACGTTTCAAACTGCTAATTGACATAAGTACATTGCGAACACTGCAAAGACTGCTAAAGAATACATATACTACCCAAGGATAATCCATCCCTATTCTGATATTGTATTACCTTTCCTCAACATAATATGCTATTTAACAACAATCTAAATGATAATTAGGTTAATATCCACGGATTGTCAATGGATAAAAGATGCGATATAACCACAACTCTTATGGCTACTCTTCCTAAAAAAAAATTTTAATAGCCTTTGTACCGGACTGAATATTTTTTGGCATGCATAGCATTCACCTATCCAATAATCATCACATTCACAAACAAGCACAAATCTCCAAAAACCAATCTAAAACCCCATGTTTCACATTACCCAAAACAGAAATAGACCATTGTTTTTTGTTTAACCGTAGCCTAATCAAATTAGTGCCAATTTTATCCGTCATCGCATATATGCTACATATGGAACGACAAACAGATAAACCGCTTAAAAATGGCACATATTAACGAAACTAGGATATAGGAATTTGCGCATAATAAAATAAAGATAGGTTTTTGATTACTTTTCCATTATGTGGGATTTGGGGCATTACCACTGGTTTTAACTTCATTGCCTAAGTCTTCAGCGTCTTTTTTACCGGTTTTTGCGTTATCCCTCTCTTTCTTTGCCTCTATGCCCCTTTTGATAGCTTCTGCATCTCCGCCTTCTTCTGATATTTTGTTTGTAACCTCCTCATCAGATTCAGATAATCGTTTTTTTATCTCACTGTCATCAATTGACATAATTATGGTAATATCGTCATCACCACATATATTTATTCTATGAATTTATTTGGTTTGTGAAACTAATATCAATAAAAATAGCAATAGACTTTTTGGCATTCAGTTTAATAATAAACAATTTCATATGCTTTTGTTAAGAATAACATACGAAAACAAGATTCACAGTATAAAATGAAAATTAAGTAGGTTCAGTTATTTGCTTGTCTTTTTTTATTTTTGATTTTCTCAAATTGTATTTGATTTTATCGATTATTCCCATTATACTTATTCATCATTCTATCTAATAAGTTTAATTATTATTTTTACCAGTAACACAATTAAATCCCATTACCAAAGCCACATAATGGTATCCTACCCGGTATGATGGGTATCAGGGTTCATCCCATCATCTGCTTCCGAGATATCTTTTGGAATTTTGATGATGATTTTCAGTTACATAGCGTTAAATCACATCACAATAAAAGTCCATCCTTATTTATCACATGCTATGCCATGCAAATATAAGGATAGAACCATATCGGCCCTATTCTCCACAGTTTCACCAAAACCAAAAGGATTTGCCGCAATAACTAAAACTTTTGATTATTTCCGTTTGGCCAATTCTGCAAATCCATCTGCAACGTTATTTAGCACAGAGTCGGTATCAACATTGTTATCATATCCGTTGTATTGATTCACCAAAGGCCATGATCTTTACAATAAAAAATAATTTAATTTTGTTACCCATAATCCAATACTTCAGGACACAACCAAACCCATCTTGATTTAATTTGATTTTTTTTTAATCCAAATACTAATAATCTAAATGGCTGTCATCATGACAACATATGCGCATTACAATAAAAAATAAATGCTAATTACTTAGTTTATACAATATCCATGTCAAATCAGAATCAAAATGATGCTATTACCCAAAAATTTGTTTTGGAACTTAATGCAGTTCTAGCCATAGAAAATGCAGGAACGGAGCGACTGCAGGCAAGAATACAAGAAAGCAGATTGAATGAGATAAGGCAACAATTGCAACAGCATCTACAAGAAAGCACGGAACATCAAAAAAGACTCCAAAAGATAATCCATGGTATTGGAGGGGAGCCCACCCAAGAAAAATCAGGGCTGCCATTGCCCATATATCCAGATATAATATGGAAAATGATGTCAAATTCTATGACCAAACAGGAATGGGAACTAAAAAGGGCAGAAGAAGACTTGATTGTAGAAAACGCAGAGGCCGTATGCTACAGCATGCTAATCCAGAAAGCTAAGGCGGGAGGGGATTTGTTTTCCAACACAATAGAACAATTGTCCCTTAACCTAAAGGATGAACAGCATATGATTGATTGGATAAATAACAATCTGCCAGAAATGCTTACAAGGTTATGGCCAAGCATTCAACAAACCCAATCTAAAGACAATCCAGATGACCATAAATAATGCGAGTATTGGCCATTGCAACAGAAAATGACAAGTTAATACATTTAATGGTTTTTCCAATCACTCAAATGTAATTCATATCAAACCAAGGTTCAAACCCAATTACTTCAGCGGTAAAAGAAGTTTAAAAGGTTAACGGAAATTTAATATTTACTCCGAAGCGACATGTTCTTCAATCACATGCATATTATCCCTTTCAATATCAGTATTTTCAATGGGCATTCACAAAAGAGGTAAAAACATCACAGCAGTTGA
>JADDOQ010000221.1 GCA_016782315.1 Nitrososphaeraceae archaeon
TGAGGCATACAAGAATAGCGATAACAAAATAACAGGAACGATATTCAAATTCGTCATTCCAATCTCCATTAGTAAATAAAACAATGGTCTACAGAGTGGAATTATCCAATAATAATGGAATGGAAATTACCTATTTTTTTTATTTGTATTCTTTGTTCCTAGATCTATTTGGCAATCTTAACTTGGAGTAGCGTATTGATGAAAATGCTGCAAGCGAGGTATCATTGCAAAACAACACAATTGTTAAATATTTAGGAAGAACAGTGATTGGCATATTGGTAATTTTGGTTATATTCACAGGTAATAACATAACAAAACAGATGTACGAAAGTTTAAGAAAAGAGATTGACTGGGAGCGCAATCCTCCCAAAGGATCATTATTCCATGCAGCAGCATTTGATGACTCTGGCAATACCGTTCATGTGGCCAATGTATGGGAGTCAGAGGAGGACCTGAACAGTTTTGTAGGCAGCAGGTTAATGCCATACATGATAAACAACAAAATACCAGAGCCAAAGGTGGAGATATTTCAAATCAACGATGTTAGCGCCTTTCCCGGTATTGACAAATATAGAGTTTAATTAGTTAACATATCGGTTGTTTTATGGTGCTACCCCCTTCTTTATTCTCTTTATTGGCAGAACTGTCTGGTGCAGCGATAGGCGCTATTGTTGCCAATATCTGAATAATTGCCAACATTGCCATTTATGTATGGTTTCAACTCTTGTATTTGGCGGTGGCCAATACCGCCGCCGCTAACTAGTCATGGAGGAATATGGGTATTGTTTCAAATATTGCAGTTAGAACAATTTCATACTTGTATACAATAAGAATTTTAAATGAAATATAACCAACACCAATATCCTTCATGACAATATATGACGATTCCGAGTGGATGTAGAGGTATGGAAATGATTACGACTACTTTCATGCCCATCATGATGACCTATATAGCAAACACAAAAATGAGTTTGTTGCCGTAAAAAACCTAAAGGTTTACCATGATGCCAACCCGCTTAAGCTATTGGAACTGCTAAGGGCAGACGGTGTTGATGACTCTGACCACACTTTTATAGAGTTTTTAAAGTGAGACCATACTTGAAGATCAAGCCAAGTAAATAAATAAGAAATCGGCCAACCTTCTTGCCAGAAACGGGTATGTGGTGTTGGCGGTTGACCTCTTTAACGGCGAGGTCGTCACAGATGACCAAAACCGCTCAAGGGAACTGATAGGCGCTATATGGGATAATCCGGACATTGCGATAGAAAACACAAAAGTGGCCGTAAATTACCTGCAGTCCCTTGACAACGTTGACCACGCCAAGATCGCGTCCCTAGGCTGGTGTTTTGGCGGGCAGCAATCCCTGCAATTGGCCATCAACAGCAAGGACAATCCAATTGCGGCAACCGTAATCTACTATGGGAGGCTGACCAATGACACCCATGCGCTTTCAGGCATTACATGGCCTGTGCTTGGGATATTTGGAAGCAAGGATCAGTCAATTTCCGTTGACTCTGTTATGCAGTTCCAGAAGGCATTAAATGACACGGGAATCACAAACGAGATCTGTATATCCAAATGTAGGACACGCCTTTGCGAATCCTTCCAACAACAACTATGCGCCCAAAGAGACATCTGACTCATGGAACAAGACACTGGACTTTTTGAGCAGACATCTAAAAACATGACGCTGGTGGATGGAGGGGAAAACTTTGCTGAATGATCTTCCAAAACATTCCCTATTCTTTTATAGAGTCTAAAACCTTTGTCAACCTTCAACCTGGCAACAACTACGACATAAAAAAGTCAAGATTAGAAGTGGCCACCATCATACTCATAATCGGCATCCTCTTTCATCTTTTCCATGAATGCCTCACCTAAAGGCCTGTTAGGATACCCTTTGCTTCTCTTTTCTTATCCTCTTTGATTTTCTGTCCTTGGTTTTTTTTTTTGAATACATGCGAAACAGTTCTAGTCCCTCCTTCCAATCATCTTAAACATTTCTCCCGTGTAGTCCGTAAGGGAGTCTTGGCCAAAGTGTCACATTGTAACTATCCAGGACATGTGATTGGGTATGTTAGTAGCGTTATGAACAGAATTATTGCTAGCAAGATTCAAGGAATGACTATCGCTCATTACTCTCTGCAACCACTCTTCTACTCTTGTTAAGCCACTAGTTAGTTTGGCCAATCCGAGGATATCGATGGGTATGGCATTGTCTGAGCATACTATCATCACAGAAACTGTGGCCGTCCTGCGGACGGTGGTATTGATAATGTGATCTTTAATACCTATATCATATAATGTTGTAATATACATCACTTGCTTCTTTATTGCGTACTCTGGTAGATAATCGGAGCAGGCAGTAATATCTGAATGTCTTATGCAGTATGGATTCCACTTTTTTATTTTTAACAATTACTCTAGTTTTCCTTTTCTTGATTGTTTTTAATTTCATTTGTTTGGATCATTCTTTTAATTCTTGATTAAAGTTGTTTCATCATCGTCCACATGGTGTAAGATTTTATAGGTGATCCTGTATTTAAGTTACAAATAAACCTTGCCTATAACTCATTCTTAAATGGATGTTCGTTAAACCAGTCCCTTAAATAGGGAAATGATAATGTTAGCAGGATTTGGCCGCTTCCTGTTTTTGCCTCATTTGGTATCTCGACCTCGCCATACTTTTCCCTTAAGCGAATGTTTTTTATCTTAAGTAAAGTGACTTCATTGTTCCTGGCATCAAGATCCCAAAACAATGCTTGAGTAGCTTTGTTTCGTTTTGATGGTTCATAATTGATAATTGTCAGTAATCCATCTCTATCCAAAATATCTTTTGCGATTAGGGCCAAGTCTTTTGGACCTTTTCATTTTAACTTTTAGCAAATCCGGTGCTTCCCAATCTGAA
>JADDOQ010000079.1 GCA_016782315.1 Nitrososphaeraceae archaeon
TTACGGTCCCCCCGGCACAGGCAAAACACTGATGGCCAAAGCCGCTGCAAATGAAAGCGAGGCCAACTTTATCAGCATAAAGGGTCCGGAACTGCTGTCAAAATGGGTCGGGGAGTCCGAAAAAGGAATAAGGGAGATATTCAGGAAGGCAAGGCAGGCGGCCCCCTGCATCATTTTCTTTGACGAGCTGGACGCCATAGCACCAACAAGGGGAGGGGACCATGGGGACTCCCATGTCACAGAAAGGGTCATCAGCCAGTTCTTGACAGAAATGGACGGACTTGAGATACTGACAAATGTTGTTGTGATAGGCGCAACAAACAGGCCCGACATCATAGATCCCGCGTTGCTGAGGCCCGGAAGGTTTGACAGAATCCTTTATGTCTCGCCTCCCGATCGCGACTCCAGGCTGCAGATAATAAAAATCCACACCAAAAAGAAACCACTGGCAGAAGGTGTCAACATTGAGCAGTTGGCAGACAAAACAGACGGATACACCGGCGCGGACATTGCGTCACTGTCATCTGCGGCAGTCATGCTTGCATTGAGGGAGCACATAGCAAAATACCCCGACCCCAAGGAAGCCGAAAGACACGCTCAGGAACTAAAAATCAGCATGAAGCATTTTGAGGATGCCATGAGAAAGATTCGCCCACTGTCAAGGCAGGAACTGGACATGTACAAAAACGTATCAGACAAGTTTGGAAAGCCTCAGTTACCTGCCTAAGATGGCAGGCGATAATTCCTTTACCTACCCATAGTCGTACTAAAAGGCAAGTTAACTAAATAATGCACTGGCAATATTGTTTGTTACTGTGCCAACATAGTAAACTAACCGTTATCCATATTTTTATTTTTAAATCATTTACGTTTATTTACCAATCATCTGAATCTGTTTTAGTGGCTTTTCTTATAGAGCATAACTAACTATGGCAATTTAGAACACAGGCTTTTATTTGGTTTTATTAAAATTTTATTCATCTGTGTCTTTACAATGTGCCTTGATAAATTAAAATATTCTATTCATTTTTTATTGACAATTCATTTGGATTTTGTTCTGAATCGCTTATCCTTGTATTGGATATACGTTGATCGTTCTTGTTTTCCTGTTTGGCATTGTGTAACCTTTTGTAAAATATTATACTAGTTAGCCTATTCTTTTTGTTTTCCACTCATTAAATATGATTGTGGGCTCTACCCATGGTACTTTGATTCATTCCACCACTGCTAGAATCTAAAATAGTTATGCAAGCATTGTTTTTGTTTTCCGTTACATAATTGCATTCGGTATACATATACCCTTAATTTAATTTTGGCACATCTTTATTTTTTATATCCAATTAATAATTTACTCTAATTGCCATTTTCTTTGATATTCTTATATCTCCATAAATGTAGTCCTATATGAATCTTGTTTAATTTAGAAATAGCATTAGATAATATAATCTCACATTGCTGTTCTTTTTTTAATATCTGTAATTCATTTTTCAGCTCTTCGATTTGATTTATCCATTCATCTAGAAGTTGTTTTTCATCTTTTGAAATATTACTGCGGCTACTAAAAGTCATCTAATTGGAGTAGGTTTATTTATTATTAAATTTTTGTTGTCTTTATGTCATTATTAGCTTCGTCATTAGATTAAAAAAATTGGCCATACCCATTTGGATATCCCACTTTTCATACTAATCGGTTTCAAAGATACAGCCTTCTTTTATATGGTGGAGGAGTATAGTTGTCAAACGTTTTATTGATCACTCTAATCCCATATGCAGATAGAACCGGACTCAACCACATTTCAACTAGCATGTGTGTAAATGGTGAAATACATGTATTCTCATAATGCAACGTCTCTCCAAAACAAGGTGTTGCTAAATAATACCAATGTAAAGGCATTGCCTCTGCCTAATTAAGACGGTACAAATTCTAATGGCATTAGACAACAATATACTGTTTAATAAATTCATCAAACACAAAACATACCCACATGCATCGCATCCATCACATTCACCATGTCGATAGTTTATTGATGCCAAACTTATAGCGATAAAAATATTATAGGTTTTAGCAACCTATTACTATTACGCCCAATTAGCCTATACCATTGAGTGGATTTATGGTAAAACCCCATTAACAGGGAAGGAGCAAGATACACCTTCAAACATAGATATTGGACTTGGATAGCAGAGCAAGGTCTTCAAGGTTGGAATTGGAATTTATTTGTATGTTCTCTGTATGCTTTGATTGTGTGGGATTTACCATCTGGTCATAGTATGGGATGCCCTACTATGTTGACCTCCGCATAAGAAGCATAGACCGGTGGTTCCGCTTTTTCTATTTGCAATTTGCATCAAGTAATTTCCTTAGTTCAGAAATACGGTTAAATTCCGGTATATGTGAATTTATGAAACAATGTTATTTATCGATTAGTTTGACAGTAACTTTTAATCAAACATACCATCAAAATAATACCCACTATCTCTTTACCCGTTATTTTAGAGAAGTAGTTACATTTGAAATTCTAAAATAGTGATGGTCTTTTTATCATGTGGGCACAAATTAGACAATTCACTCTTCTATAACTTTATTAAAAAGATATAGAGAAATAAATTGTAAAAAATTCCAATTTCTTCTCCAATGCTATCAAACCCATTCTGATATATCTAATTAATAAAATATCTGCAGTATTATGTTGTCGTATTTTCAATACGTCATATTTTTTAATTTTTAAAACCAATCAGCAAAGCCATTTCATACCATTTCCAGAACAATCCACCTCAATAAATCCGATGTCTCTAAGCATTTGGAGTTGCTTTTCCACAGGTAACAATCTATTTGTTTTTATCCTCTTGGCTAGGAACCATTCCAGTGGAACTAAGATATCTAATCTGCTGTCGAGTTGATATTGATGATACATGCTCTAAGTTACAAAAAACACCAGTAGGATTCAACATACCATAAATTTCCTCATACAAGGAGTATTTTCTATTGTGCCTTAAGTGATGTATGGCAAAACCGGTTACAATGGCATCAAATAGCCCAAATCTGGCAATGATGCGTCTAGATCGTGTTCAATCACTTTAACGGATGTATCATTTGCAAAATTATGTTTTAGTGATTTTAGCATGGTTGGAGATATGTCCAAAGCAACAAATTCAATGCATGATTTACGGGTATTTTCTTTTATCATTTTAATTAGCCGTCCGGACCCCGATCCAATATCTAAAATCCTTGTTGCGTTTGCAGGAATGTTTTCTAGTAATATTGCTTCACCCTCATTTTTATGAGGAAACGAATCAGCATACCGAAGGTAATTCAGGGAATGATCGGGATCAGACTATTCATCAGAGGATTTATACATGCTGATTATGTGGCATGAAGTTATAATATATTCGTCTTGTCTTATCATATGCAAGGTATAATCCCACTACTCAACTGAGTAAAAAAGGCTACTGTTAAAGTTATATGTGTATAGATTATCACTTTCCATACACCTAATGGATTCAAAGTCCATCGGGGCCGTTACTAAAATGGTTATTTAGATTGGTTCTGCCAAACACGGTACATGACAAAAAGTGGCAGAAACCCAAAACAATAATCAGGAACTTAACTCATGGTCACTGTATTTATATGCGTTGAAATCGCCTGTTAAAGAAAAAACCATAATAAAACAGACTAGATCTATTAGTCTAGTCTCAAGCTTTTTAGCATTGCTGCACAGTTATCATCTAAAAATATGTCTACCCCACCCAGACGATTCTTCCACTTGTCTGCCAATTCATCGGTGCATTGATTTGTCATTTCGTCCAAATAGGAGTTGGTAATGGCCCACGGATTGCCAGGATTGGAAGGACCAACGACCTTTGCTATATCAGCAAAACTAACATTCTTTATTACTTGCTGAGCTGTTGATTTTAAATCCAATATGAATTCTTTTTGGGCCTTTATGTCCTCCACACTACCAATGCGGGTTAGGTGACCACCTATGAATTTATCCACGTTATAATTATTCGTTATTTCATCTGGTGTATCCATAAATCCAGTAACATTTTCTGAGCCCCCAAGTCCATCAAAAGGCACCCAACCAGGATATATAACGTCAACAAACATCAAAGCCTTTTGCTTTGGTGCATAGATGTAGATGTTTCCCGCCTCATGCGTAACACCAGGGTAATCCAACTCCAATACGGGTTCGTTATCCACCCTTATTTCGTACTTGTCTGTAAAGGTTATGTCAGGTAACGGCCTGCTGGAATCGTTTGCGAGACTAAGTTGGTTTGCGGTTTCCTCCTGTGCAATATAGGTTGCGTTATCTGGGAATATGTGGGCTGAACCCACATGGTCTTTGTGGGTATGGCTATAAATGAAATATCTTACGGGCTTGTCCGTTACCTCGGATATTGCTTGCAGATATTTGTCTCCGATTGCTGGAGGGGCGTCTATGGCTATAACCCCCCCTTCCGTTACCATAAACATTGTGTTATACACACCATTGCCTAGAAAATAAAGGCCGTCCCCCAGGTGCTCGACCACATATCCTTTTTCTGGAACCGGCGGTCCACTAGCATTACCAGGAACAGGATAGTAATTGAATTGTGTGTTTGAGGAATCAGCCAAACTGATGGTGCTTGGTGTAAATGACTCATTGTTACCAATAGTAATGTTTGTTTGCTGCTGTGCCAGTGCTGTTGACGCTAAAATGCTTACTGAACATAAAAAGAGTATAAAGAACATTGGAAATACTGGGTTTTGAAGTTTCATCACAAACCTAATATTTTTAGTCTATTTAAATAATAAGCCTACAAACAGAAAGGTAGGGAAGCCAGGCTCAGTACTCAACTAGATGCAGAACATCATTGTTATATAAGGACAGTTTTGGAACACACTGAACAGGGTTTTAGTAAAAATGCAAGGAGATAGGACATAGTGGTTATTTCCTTTGTCCCTCGTATAGCCAACGCAGGTTATTTTCGCTATCTTGAAACATTGCAAAAAACACCATATTCAGGATTTCCGCTTTGGGCACTGTAACCTTACCCCCAGATTGCTCTATTTTAGAAACACATTCATCTATGGATAAAATTGCGATATAGTTTGTAATACCAGGGAGAGATTTGCGTTTCATCATTCCCCCCCCCTGTGATGCCTTTATTGCCATTTACGTCTTCGGTTTCTTACACATCCATAATTCTGCCTGTGGGTTTGCGGGATTTACATACTTTTTCATGCCCCATCCAAACACACAATTATAGAATTAGAGAGATCCATCTAGATCATCAACGGATATACCAAAATGCGGTATAGTTTGTCGGCATATCTAGAAGAATTTCCCCTTTTCTTTAAAGTTTGAATTTGTCATGCGTAAATTGTATCTATGACACTATAAAAATTAGAAAGCGGCAAAGGTATAGTTATCTCGCATCCGTCACATCCATCACATTCGCAATACACATAGTTAATTGATGTTAAACCAACTTCGATAAAGCGCATCATGGGTTTGAGCACCCTTTTTGCCAAATGAATTGATGGCAATGTAAACTGATTCAAATTAGCAACCCACAATTAGGTATGCAAAGGTTCAAATCCCATTCCAGTTTTGTTAAATAAACTAATAAATCGAATAATTATTTAACATATTATTGTGTAATAGTTTAATTGGACATGATTGATTGCATTAGCCAATACTCATCATCACCGTCAAATGCAAAATGCAAAACACACAATAAAACCATTATGCATTTTAGTGATCTTATGGGATACCTGGCCGTCGAAGATAAACAATTATTTCAAAAACTCATAAGCAAGTGTTACCACAAATATCAAGAGACTATAAAGGCTTACAAAAACCCCGATCATAACTTGATCAATTGCTGTTAATGTCCCCATATTAATAGATCAACCATAAGAGATCGATAAATTCACAAAATGGCATCACGGTCCATCATCCAAAACAGAATCCTTTAGGTTGATCAGAAGGTTTGGGTTTTTTCTTTTCATTATTGGTGTCCACTTTCGACCAAAACAAGGATTATTTATTTAAGTTGAGACTAATGCAATGGTTTATTTTTTAAACCATGTGTTAAAAATGCCAACTGTATGAAAAAAGAAGAGATTGCCCAAAAAATAGTTTCCAAAACAATCAGCAATGTAAAGGAAAATCCACTAGGGATAAGAGAAAACGGATGCGCTGCTTGCCATGTGCTATTTGCTTTGTCCAAGGAAATGGAGATAAGCGAACAGGAGGCATCAGATTTGCTGTCAGAAGTCCTGTCTGCAAATCCTGATCTTGATGATCATTTTATTGACATGGTGGAAAACATACACATGAAAAGAAGAATGATGGGAACCATATTTGCAATCAAAACCAGAGAAGCAAAGGACAAATACATACACTCTAATTTTAAAAATACCCTTGCTGAGCTGCATTCAGACATCATAAACTATGGGCCAGATATTGCTTTACGGAGATTACTTTTGTCCATGATATCGCTAGAAATAGCAAAAAACATAGGAATAGACCATCATGCCTCAACAGAGGAGCTTTATTACTTTATGAGAAAAAACGATAAAGAAACAAATGAAAACTTGCTAGAGTTTATCAATCAACTGTATCAACGAATCACCAATAGAGAGATGAAATAGGATCGAAAAACGGCAGTTATTTTTTTCTGCCATTCAGCAAGCCTTGAACAAAATAGCTAATGGCCTATATCACGCTTTCGGAATCCCTCCTTGAGAGGAATTACACAAACCAATGTGTTTGAAAAATTTAAATGCTTTATGTTGTTGTGGATTAAAGGAGGATTAAAGAAATATTCTCTTTCGGTTTATACATACATGCAGGAGTTTTTTGATCCTACTCCCAAATCAGAATGGAAGCTAAAGGATATGCATTATAATGCATTTCATCAAGCACTCAGAAGAATTGCCATAAAGCAATTTATCTAATGGATAATATGGCAAATTACCATTGTACTACAATCGTTGTTTGAAGAAAAAAAGGTGAGTATTGATAACGACAAAGATAAAAATGATGGCAATGATTTTGTCAAGATATTTGACGGCACTTTGGATGGTTGGGAGATGGCTGGGAAAGGGGGTTTTGCAATAGTATTTGAAGGAGACCGGCAGCAACAACAACAACAACAACAGCCGTTGCTTAAAACTCAGGGAGGAATGGGTTTGCTATGGTATTGCAAAAATAAGTTCAGGGACTTTGTTCTCAATCTTGAATGGAAGGTGACCGACAGGCAAGACAATTCTGGCGTATTTGTAAGGTTTCCAAACCCCAATGGCGATCCATGGGTTGCAGTTAATAATGGATATGAGATACAGATTGATGATTTGGCCCTACCTGACGGTAATCCAGTCCATTTGACCGGTGCAATGTATGGTTTTATGCGTCCAACTAAAGTCGCGTCAAAACCTGCCGGGATTTGGAATGATTTGGCCATATTTACAAAAGATCAGAAATATACTGTAATCATAAATAATGAAACAGTGATAAAAGACTTTCTAGGCAATAGAGCAAAAGAGGGATACATAGGATTGCAAAACCATGATGTCAAATCAACAGTATATTTTAGAAACATTGCCATAAAGGAAATACTATAGAAAGGTTGTTGCCATCATTGAAAAACCCTCATCATTCCTTGTGGTAGCAAGGGCAAAGGCAAATCTGTTCAACTGCGCTCTAATGGATATTGCAATATAATCCGTATCAATGTCAGGATGGATAAAAAGATCTTTTGCATAATTGAAAATAGTTTGCAATTTTGGTATGGCGGGTATTACATCAGGCATCCATTTAAAAGATGGCCCCATACCCATGGCCTACCAGTCTTTGGTACTATATACTACATATCCTGTTATGCCTCTCAACGGGGTTGTTGCTGCAAATGCCATATTTTGGGATATTTAATTCGATTCACTAATCAACCTAACTAAAAGGCATCATTAATTTGATATTGACAAAGTTTCGGTAAACGTGCATCCAAAACACCCCATATTTGGCAGTTTGAAGTTTAATGTAGTTTAGCGACAGATTTGAAAATGGCTATGTAGGCCTATCCTTGCTAAATCAAGAAGGTGTAGTATGAGCAAATAAGCCCATAATTATCAATTAATATTCATAAGGCGATTTGGCCAATCTAATCCATAAAATCCATCGGCCATTTTGTCCACCCGATCTTAAGGTTCTAGGTAACGTTAAGAGTCCTACATCCGATATTAAAATTTAAATCTAGCACAATTAAACTTTTTTAATTGTTGTCAACAACATTATTTCCAATAAGAACACTATTAGTGATAGCAATAGCAACAACAGCAGGAATTAATTTATCCATATATCCGCTAAGTCAAATCGTCACAGGCATATCACAATCATCACAGTTTCCATTATCACTGCCACCACCACAATCGCAACAACAACAGCAAAACTCAACTACCATCACCACCAATGGTACTTCCATATTTGATTTGGAAAGTCATCTTTTAAACTCGATATTCAACCAAGTGCAAAATTCCGTTGTACAGATAACCTCCACGATGCCTATACCCCAACCAACCACCCCTTATCCAAACCCTCCCTCAGACAACCCAAATGAGGATCAGAATGCTACTGCATTGGGTTCGGGTTTTGTATATAGCGATAAAGGCTATTTAATTACTAATTACCATGTGATTAGCAATGCAAATACAGTTGACGTTACATTTACAGATGGAAACAGGTATACTGCTTCTGTCATAGGCAAAGATCCACTAAGCGATATAGCAGTTTTAAAGATTATAGAAAATCTCAATAAACCTATTGTCCCCCTAAAGATCGCTAATTCTACCAATATAAAGGTAGGAGATAAAGTGATAGCAATTGGAAATCCATATGGTTTGGACAATACTATGACTACAGGAATAGTAAGTCAGACAGGTCGCCTAATTCAGGAACCTTCCGGTATTTCAATCACCGATGCCATCCAGACTGATGCACCACTTAACCCAGGTAATTCCGGTGGGCCATTGCTAAACATAAAAGGTCAGGTCATAGGTATAAACACTGCAGGCGAGTCTGAAAGGGTAGGATTTGCGGTTTCCTCTAACACCATTGTAAAGGAAGTGCCCATTCTTATACAAGATGGAAACTTTACCCATTCTTATCTAGGTATCGATGGCACTACACTTACTTCTGACTTAACCTCACAATTTAACAACATATCAAAAACATTTAGGGGTGTTTATGTGAATACAATTATAAAAGACGGGCCAGCCGATAAAGCCGGTATTAGAGGCGCCACAACTGATTATTATGGACAAAAACATGGCGGGGACATAATTACAGCAGTCGATAAACAAAATATAACAAAAATGGACCAATTGGTTACCTTTATCAATCAAAATACAAGACCCGGAGACACTATAACTATAACAGTATACAGAGACGGACACTATACGGATCTGAAAGTAGACATATCGGCACGACCCTTATCACCACCATCTCCTAAATAACCAACCAACAAAAACAATGTGCTACAGTATAGCATAGCAATACAACACGGTTTTTTTTAATTAAATCACTAATTCTGTAATAGATTTTAACAAAAGCGTTAAGGTCCCAATCAACATATTTCCCGCAAAATCTCCAAACCAATAATTTCTTTTCTAGTGCTGGAATCCACTCAAAAACGGATATTGGCATTGGCATTGGCATTGGCACTGGCATTATCCCGCATATTGCCGTAAATCACCATGATCCATACCCATTGTTTTGTTATTCTCATTTTAGCAGCACTTTGATTTGTATTATATGCAATATTTAGTATAAATCCATCTACCCT
>JADDOQ010000005.1:0-14517 GCA_016782315.1 Nitrososphaeraceae archaeon
AAAAGGGTCTGTCAAATCTTAATCTACAAAGTAACATTTAGCGCAGCAGCATCCAACTAGTATGCAATTGTTTTATTGTTTTTATTGTTATTCCCATATTCAAAAACAAAACTAATGTTCTGTCGGGTTTACTCAATACAAATGGATTGTCAGGATTATAATTTGTGGCAGATATCGGGTATCCGATCCGTTGGGCTCCAGGTAATCAGCATCTTGACATAGGTAATAATTAGTTTAAAAGTTGATGTTGCGCTTGTTGCATACTAAACAAGATACGCTATCGCTGCAAGCGTTATCCTAATTTGACTAGAGAAACATTACAATCAGGGAAAGGTTTGCACAGATCCGTGTCAACCAATTATATTCATGCTGTCAAATATGTTTACAAATAACCTCTAAAAAGCTCCATGTGGATTAGGCGATAATGTTTGTAGATTTGAATGATGAATTGTTTGTAAAATCAATTGATGACATAATCATAAACTCTAAAAATGACGCAAAGATAAAAAATGCACTATCAAATTTAGATAGGGAAGCAAAACTAAGGGGGATTACCCTATATCAAATGATCCATGAGCTAATGCAAAAAGACATTAACGAAGAAAGAGCAATCAAATGGCTAAAGACCACATAATGTCTTAACTATTACGGCCACTTGCATTAATGATACACACGTTGCCCTGATGGCATTTACGATAATAACATTGATTACTGCGCTGATCTGGGTCCGTCTTTATCATTAGCAAAAACAAACAGGATTCCCAAAGCATCTTAAAGCATTTCAATACGATGGTCATGGTTCCATGCAATATTCAGACGCCAATCTAGCGAGTTTTGTTTTTGTTCGTTATTAAATGGTGGAGGCTTTTCAATGTTGTCGGAAACTTTCAATCATACTTCAACAAAAGGTAATCAATTCAGATTGGTTGGGCAATCAATGATAGATACAGATAATCCTGTTGTCAACAAATGGAAAAGCAACAAATTCATCCCACGTGAGGCGTTCACATTCCATCCAAAGATAATCCATCGGGTTTGAGTTTATTTCTGCATTAAAGGGAATACCGAGAATGCCACCTAGCATGGTTTATGGAAAAAGGAAAAGGATGTTGCAGAAAATCACAAACATCAAAAAACCCATCTCGTGATGCCCTCTTCCTTTGTATGCCTAACAATTTTCTGCCGCGGCAATTAAAAAAACATAAATCCTTAAAACCCAAAACGGTTTTTGTGAAGGATAAGCCATTTGATTTTCACGGCGCAACATTCACCGTCAAGGTTCTTACTTCTGAGACAAATGGCAGATATACTATTCTGGATGTAATCCACCCACCTAATGTGGGTCCTGCATTGCATATGCATCCCAAAGGTTCAGAAACCTTTTACATAATTGAGGGCCATTATGAGTTCATTTTGAATGGAAAATCACTAACAGGCAAATCCGGAGACGTAGTCTTTGTTCCAAAAGGAACTCCACACAGATTTGTTGTCGGGCACAAAGGTGGACACGCTCTTGTGATTAGTCCCCCTGAACTTGAGTTTTATTTCCTCAAAGTAAGTGAATTGCTTGGCAAAGGTGACGTTTCCTACCTAACAGAATCAGACATGGGAGAGCAATATGGCCAGGTTTTCCTAGACGGCACCAAACAGTGGAAATAATTAAAATAAAAGAGCCTCGCACATTTTTTCATCATCTGCAAATTTACTCATTTGGAGATTTTGTTGCAATGTATCTCGCATCCACTGGCTACAGGACGCATGATCAACACCAAGCCCACACCAATCAACAACTAGAAAAAATCAAAAATCCAACTCACCTGCTTTAGGTGACAATCCAAATTATCTTTTATTATAAAGACAGAGCAAACACACAGAAGACGGATAAACTATCTTCTTTTTATTCATTGATCAGTTATTTTATTGTTGATGGCGAGGATAAACTTTTAATTCATTTCTGGTGAAATCCTTAAACTTTCTTTTTAGCTCCTCCCTCATTCCTTCAGGAACTTCATAATATACAATCAGTTGCATAGAATCATTTGCAAGAATATGAGACTGAGACCCATGAGTTTTACCATTGTACTCTTTTATCAAATCGGACAATACTTCATATTGGTTTCTTATTGCATCAGTTGAAGAGCCTTGCAGTATTTCTAAAGAATTATCCATCGGTTGTTTGTTGTTAAACTTCGGAGTCCATGGTTTCTTGTAATTGTAATTGTAATTGCTGTTATAACCATTCTTATGGTTGTTATTGTAATGGGTTGGCTTTGGTGCAGCGTTATTGTTAACAGGTGCTGCTGCTGTTGGAACAGGTTTATTGCTATTTCTTGACCTGTTTGGGCAAATATGTTTCTTCTTTGCCGATATCTCCCAATACTCACTAATTATGGTATTCCAGTATATCTTGGTGTTACAGCCATAAACACAATCTTTAGGATTAACATTAGTGGCATTAGGAGGAGAACTCATTCCCTAAAATAAGTTACTTTTGGCAATATAAATTAATTTTTGATAATTATTACTTGTTATTTAAAAAAATTATCTCGACTTAGTTCATAACATATCCATCGCTAAGCCAATTGGTCCATTACTATATTGGCTCAACCTAACATTATAGCATTATTTTGTTTGAATAGATATGGAGATGGCTATATGCGCCATATGTTTGCCACAAAGTTGCACCAAGGAATAGTCAGTTAAAACCGACAAACAATTATCCTGGACTGATGTGTTCTTATCCAAAGGATTTATTGGATATTCAAGTTGTAACTTAAAGCCATTTATAATGACTTTATTTGTCCTTTGCCTATGTAGCTTAAACAAGTTAGCTACTATATCCACACATACTATGCTTTACTGTACGCATAGCATCAAATTCCAATGATAAAGACCAAGGCAGAATAATCCATCAATCATCATTTAGACAAATCATATGCCAAGAATAATAAAACAATATTTTCCGACTTGTGGCAATTGACAACCATATGATTACAAGATAAAAGCAAGCAAACAGGTTTTAAACTATGAGAGGATGTGGCAAATACGATATAAACTATAACTACATATGAAAAGGTAATACAAGATATTCAAAATTTTCCCATCTAATTAGTTTTATATAACAATCTTTTTTTTAATGTTAGAACATTATTTATAGAATAGGTTATCCATATAACCACACATGAAATGTGCATGTTGTGGTGGAATGATGATCATAGAAAAAGAGACAGAAAAGGTAATGACTCTTAAATGTAGAGAGTGTGGATTAAGCGACAGTAAGTTAAAACAATAAGACCCAGAAAAAGGGCGTATAATTATCAGCACATCCAATTCTTTTGTTTGCAACAACACACACAAAAACACACCACCACAATTCACGAAAAAAACACAATAAAGATTGTAATAAATCAGAATAAATTTAATTATCCATATTGCCTGTTCTAATTAATGGTTTTTGTTGAAGATAGGGAAGGTGTTTTTGACGCACCAATAGACAAGGTGTGGAGCCTAGCCAAAGCACATTTTACTGATGGCTCCAAAATCCATACACGCGCCAAAAACCTTGTTACAAACATGATAAATGAACATTCATTCACCAACAGCTGGGATGAAGAAATCAATGGGCAGTCTACAACTATAAAGGCAAAGGGAACAGTCTTTTATCCATTAGGTATTGCATTTGAGGTTATAGAAGGACCGTTTGCAGGCTCCACGTATTTTACATACTACATACCAAGAGCAGATAACAAAACCAGCGTAGCGGTAGCAGGGGAATTCATATCCAAATCCATTGACCCCACTGTTGGTGACGATGAAAAACTTCGCTCAATTGTGTTATCAACCTTTGAAAAAGTGTTTGAGGAAGATGCGGCATACCTAAAGAATATCTAACAATTGTACGAGGCGATGTAAAATGCATCAATCACCTATAAAAGCATCACACTATCAGAGACGGATGATTGATTCATGTGCCTTTGTTGGGCAATTTATGCAAAAGATACAGGTCATTGCCATCAATGGGGTTTCAAAAACAGAGATCATTGATAAAGGCATGGGTATTAACCATACAGTAAAACCCCGGTTTACTTTAGCTCATAATATTACGATTAAATAATCATTTTTTGTCAAGATATTTCACCATGTTCATAATGACAATCAACAAGACAAAGAAGGACGCAACAGTTACCGGGATCTTTAGCTGGATAGGGTTTGAAACAGCCTTTTAGTCAGCAGAAAACGTCTTAATAACCTATGACACGATGATAAAGAAAAAATCGCCTTTGACAAGATTTCCAACACCATATTCATAGAAAAGGCGGTACAAGACACAAAAAAATTGGTCTTTGTTTTGTTTACTAAATAACCACTGAGCATAACAATATAAAAAAATTGGCAAATCAGGTTGTTACCCTACGGAATCAAATAAAAGAAATGTATAATTCAAATGAGGCAAATCTAAAAAACGGTTTGTGTTTATCTTTAGATGGCGTTATTTAGGCATCCACAACACACAGACAGAGAGATATATATTAAAAAAGCAGTTTGATGAAAATAACGGTTTTAGCTAAAAGAAGGCAATAAAATGGATCAAAATTAAGTTTCCCAAAGTATTTCTTTTGTGTCATATGTGGCTATATACCCACAATTGGGACACCGCTCTTCAGTTGTGGATTCTGTGGTGTTTGCAGTTTTAAGGCTATTATCGGTAAAAAAAGCCATTCCCTGAATTTCAAAATCTCTTTCGCATCTTTTGCATTTTGCTTTGGCAGCCATAAATTAGGTAGCATAAATAAATATTTAAATGAATTTAGATTGGCATTTAGCGCATTTTAACAACATTTCCTAAATTGCCACAATAATACACATATTCATGTAATTTTTTAAGACAACCCCTCAACCATCCCCCACATAAACATCAAAGTAGTCTTTGGCAACACGAGATATTGAGGCGAGGAAAGAAAAATCACACTTCATTTGCATATAGAGCATAACTATGATAATGACTAGTCCTTTACCCAAATTCCATGGTTTGTGTTTAGTAAAGCGTATTGCTGAGGGGTCATCTTTTTTATGTCATCCATTTTATATGCATACACAGATAAAAAAGGAAAAGAGAATTGTTTTTCCAATATCTCATCATATGGAATCAACGCATTTTCGAGACCCTCTATAAAAAACGCAGTAACATCTACAATGCTCGAAGTCCCCTTTTACCCCTTTTTGAGGCATTTGAAAAAGCAAACTCCCATTTTTTTAGAATTCTATAAGTATTAAAGTCACCATCAGGGTAATACAATTCTTTTGGGGTCGTAATTATAATGTCATCTTTTAAACCCTCGAAATCTTTTACATTGCCAAAGTTCCATTCTTTGGCAATTCTTTTAATAATTTCATCTTTAGACAAAGAATCCATCATTATAAAAAGAAATTCATTGTCATCAAAACCGGATTTAAGAAAAGAAAAGCAATCACGCAATTTAGCCTCTTCGTTAGGATACACCACAAACACATGGTCCCATCTCCAAAGAGATAAGATAATTCATTTTTCTAATTCATCTGTCTTCCATCATTATAGAATATTTGATATTAAAATATTATAGCCACTGTTGATAAACAGGTTGCTTGGGGAAACTGCGTCTTAAAATCATGTTCGCTGTTATGTGTCACAATCACCCACCGCATGTTTAGAGTCAGTGAATTTCAGTTCCCACTGTGCTTAAGTAATTAGTTAGTTGAGCACATTATTTAGCGGCCACCAACCTATTACCAGTTCAAGTGGCACCGCTTATACATATTTTTTTACCCTTCCCCATCCCTACTATTCTTATTGTGTTTAACTTTGGTGGTGGAAGTTTTACATTATTGGGTGCTGACTTTCCCTGACTGCATTAGAGCATGGGCAGGCACAATTTTCCACTATTTGCAGGTTATGGTGGATACCTCTTTGACAGTTTTCACATAATTGAGGTTGCGACATTATAAAAACAATACGTATTTTAAAATATTAAAGTTTGCCATACAGTAAAAAATATGACTAAAACGAAATTTTTCAACAGCCATTTGGATTGTGTTTTCATTCATTAAAAGCATATGAATAACTGACAGAGGAAATAAAGACAAACAAAAGGCGCTATAATGAAGTAAAGCCTTTATGTAGATAGGTATTGTTTTTCTTCCCCTTCCTCCTCTTCCTCCTCTTCCTCCCCAACCATCCAATAACAGTTAGAATGTCTAATAACAGACAAAATTCGCCTGCTTGCCTACGCCATCTTAGAGGTGAAAGCCATTATCCGAGTTGTATTGGTTCTTTGGTTTTTTCGAAGGATGATATTAGGGCATTATAGAATATGAATGATGAAATCATTGCCCATCTATCGTATTGCAACATCAACTAACACCCGTTTTAATAACTATGAATTAGATGATTTGGCTAAAAGACTATTTGAAATAGGCAACTATTCTATCCAGGAAACCAACGGACGCAGATTGCTCAGATCTTCAAATCATCTAATAGACGTTGATAACAAAAGTGGAGCGGTATGGGCAGCAGATCAAACAGATCTATGGAATCCAAAACTATACCCACATCTACCAAACAAACAAAATGCAAGTAAAATAGCAGATGAGTTTATAATAAAAAACAACCTTCTTCCCCATGTAGAAGAAGACGACAACAACAACCTTTTTGCGATAGAGATGCTCGAACCTGCAGGTAGTTACATATCAACCATGAACAGAATTAACGGTGAAAGAGAGGATCGCCAGCTTGACTACAGGATACAGTATTCTTTTCAAATCATATTAGACGATGATCCAGAAAACGAAAGTGGAACGGCAGCAGACATCGCCGTTCCCATTATTGGCGCAGGTGCAAAGCTAGGCGTAACAATAGGAGATGAAGGAAAAATTATAGCATTTAACAGCTCATGGCAACCTTTGGAATCCACAGAGACCAATGCAGACTATGTTCCAAGAAAAATAGCTGACACCTACTTTAGAAAACTAACAGAAAAACTAAACATAGAATCGTTTGATGCCACCTTGGCATACACTTTTACCCAATCATATCCAAACAAGCAGCAACAACAGTATCTATATCCGGTGTGGACCTATAGAAGTACTTGTAACATCGATAACCACAAGTTTCCATTGAGGATTATAACCATTCCTGCGACAGGGTTTGGTCCGACTCCCCGAAGCTATGAACCCCAACCTAGCCGTTCAAAGCAACACACACCATTGAATTGGAATTGGAAAACCGGAAAAAGAAGGGGACTAATCTCCATCAACCCATATGAGGCAAGCACATCCTGGGTAGGTCAAACTGGTGGCCTGAGTGGCAGCAGAAACAACGCTCAAGGAGTTGTGGATGAACTAAAAAACGCGGGATGGAACATAAACTTCAACTGGGGAGACTGTAACGCATGGGATACCGATTGGGCAGGAAATGACGATAACTATATTGATTCGTCAGATTTTGTATTTTACACAGGCCATGCCGGTTTTGACGGATGGCAACTTTTCAGTCATAATGATTGCAGTCCAAGATATTTAACACCAGCGACAACTGGGAACTTCCCTGAGGTGTCCAATGATAGATGGGGAAAACAAGATTTAGAATGGATAGTTATTGCCGCCAGCGGTCCATTGGAAGATGACATTTTAGCAAAGGATGGAGGAAACGCACTAAACCGCTGGGATGGGATATTTGACGGCTTACACACATTGATGGGATATGGTGCAGTTACTTTTGACACTGAACATGAAGGGCAAAGAATTGTTCAGTATGCTCGAGAAGGTCAAACCCTAATAAACGCATGGTTCCGGACTGCTCAAGAGATCCAACCTTCCAGTAATGGATGTAAAGCACCGTATGGCCCCACCGTTTATGTTGGAGCGTTATGGGTAGGTAATGAGGGGCAGCCAGATCCTTTTAATGATCATCTCTGGGGATATGGTTCAGTAGCGCAGGATCCGGTTGACCCAAGCTATACTACATGTATGTGGGTTCCATGCTAATGACCCCATACCTTTTTGTACACTATCTTACCTTAGCACATCATATAATGGAGAGGAAATGCATATTATATGGAGTATAACGATTTCAAATACAATTCATTTAGACGACGCATTATAAAAGTCAGGTTCAATCAAATGGGTTCACCACAGGCATGGCAATCTGTGTTATAGATAACACAATCACCTGTGTGCATTTATCAACCCACAAACCTATAGTAAGGTTTCAGATGCAGAGGTATTAGTGTTAAGCCATCAACTATCAACGGTTTTTCGCGTTAGTCAACAACCCCCATCACCATATTGTTTTCCTGTTACCTTGTTTCATCAAAATATTCCTGAGGGGGTTATGGATGGCTACTAGGCCATTTTACAATACAGAATGATTAAATGTGTTTTTCGGTTATTTCCGTGTATAATTTAACTTCCATTGGTCTGACCAACAAACCACCCACTCTTTCCCTGTTTTTATACGATTGCGGACTTTCATAATGTTTAACAAATGTATCCTTACTTGACCACACCTCATCAAACATGATTTCATTTGGGTTTTCAGTTGAAGAATTTAGGATATATGATATATTTCCTTCTTCTTTTCTTGAGGGTTCAACAATGGGAACAAGAATATTCAGCAACTCCTGCCTTTTTCCCTCTTTTGCTTCAAGAAATGCCAAGACCCGCACAGGAGAGTTTCCATTATAGGCGTTGTTGGATTTGGAGTCATTATTTTTCATTTTTCAATAGAATTGTAAATCTTAATTAAACTTTATGATAAGTTTGTGAATTATGCTACTTAACCCAGCATAAAAAGACATACAGTTAAAGAGATAGTTTTGTCCACCATATGAACCACCATAACATTATATCAGCCAGCCGTTTAACCCTTTAAAATCCCCATTTTTATAGCCTGCAAAATGTTTCAACTCAACTCAACTCAACTCAAACCATCCTAGATTTGGTTATCACAACAAGATGGCCGTCCCCATAAAACGCATATTCAAACAGCATGTTGAAATATCCCATCACGATGGATTTTATGGCACCAAAACAGTAACAACAATTAGGAAGAGAAAACACCATAAAAAAGAGTTTATGGATGGAACAAAATCACCATCAAAGACCGCAATAGAACTGCATATCATCGAGTCAAGTCAAGTCAAACATGTACATGGTAAATGGGGTTAGCCTTCATCTTCCTTTTGTTTTGGCATTCAAGCCATTATTATCCACATTACCCAAATTAACAATGGCAGAGCAGCGGCACAGATCTTTAGGCACCATAACAATCAATCCTTTTTTTCATTAACCCTTTTGTAAATACTCTGTATATCGAGGTGGCAAATAGAATATCTTTTCTGGTTTTATTTTGAGAATAATTCTCTGGACATTGGGCGAATGAGATGGATACCTTTCAGCGTTAAGGTATCTCCTTGCAAGCTTATCTATATGCTCATCAGCGCCTTCGGTTGTCTGTTCAACTACCCTTCCCTTAATGGTTACCATACTATAGGGGTTATCTTCATCAACCAATGAAATCGACACCCTCGGGTCTCTGGACACATTCTTTTGCTTTATTCGATCCTTAGCAGTATTCACCAGAATTACCCACCCTTTGGCGTCCTCATTTTCCACTATATCCATCCATGTGGGAGTGACCTGTGGTGAACCATCTTTGTTTACAGTGCCTAAAAAACCAAAATTTTTTCCTCTAAAAAATCTAATGATTTCGTCTGTTAGAATGCTCTTATTGTTATTTTCAATATTCTCCTGTTTACCCATTTATTTACACTAATCATTGATGTTATTTGTTGCAGAAATAAACGTTTTAGACGAAAAAAATAGAGGCTGTAGACCGATCATTTCAAACACATGTAAACCATCTCTGCAGTCATGGCAGCAGAGAGAAGTACCAATCAACATCGTCATAATCAATGCTGTTGTTGATATGTCAGATTAGCACCTACAATGGCAAGAGTTTTCCACAGTTGCCTCTGTTTCTCTTTGCGCTAAAAGCGGTAAAGAAAAACCATCGCAGTTTCAAAGGAAGGCTCCGCGGCATTTGCATATTCACCCTTACAAATGTGGACAACGGTTATCAGAATTGCCTTTAGGGTATTTGGATTTATTTATGATCGTATTTGCAAAAGATCACCATTACCATATCTGATATATAAAGTCAGGCATGACAATAGTGCGTCATTTTGTTTACTTGAGCAGGTAGTCAGCCCCAATTTCATTGCATAATTTTAAAAGTTTTTTATCTCATTTTCCTAATCGCCGGGTCCAATTCACAAGGTTTTCAAGCAATTGCCTCAAGAACTTTTGGGTGTTTTGGTCAACTAGCCTGCCATTTGCATCAAATTTATCCTGTGCAAACGTAACCAGAACCTCTGGCCTGTTGACTGGATGCATGTTTAGAAATACAAATATCTGGCGAAGATGATATTGAGCCCTCGCACCACCCAACGTGCCAACAGACGCACTCATTATGGCAACAGGTTTTTCATCAAATGGATTGTCCCCATACGGTCTTGAGGCCCAATCAATTGCATTTTTTAGAACCCCAGGCACTGAATAGTTGTATTCTGGAGTTGCAACCAGAACTGCATCTGCATCCCTTATTTTAGATTTAAACTCTTTTACCTTCTCTGGCATGTCTCCCTCAATATCCTGGTTGAATGCAGGAATACCATCGATGTCGAAAATTTCCAGACTTGAATCCCCTGGCATAAAATCGGCTGCAGCACGCAAGAGAGATTTATTATAAGATCCTGCCCTTAGGCTTCCCGCAAAACCAAGAACTTTTAACTTGCCATCCATCATACCTTTAGAGTTGACATCTTGTTCTTTATGTTTGTGGTATCCCTCAACATCTAATTAGTGTTAGACAACCCATCCCCGTTTCCGATGTTAATTTTCCATGCTTATGAGGGAAAAGAAGACCAATAAATCAATCTTTAAAAATATCAAATAAGTAGAGAGTCCTTGTTGCGCCCACAAGTGTCACTGATGTTGTGGATAACAAAAGACATAACAACAATCCACAGCCAAGGATTTGTTTTTTATAAATAGAATATCATTTAACTTTAGTTCCCTTCATGAAAAATATCGAAAATCAAACTCATTGTGGACATCTAAAGGAGATATGCATACGCAAAATCCATAAACCAACCACAAACTTTACAAGATTATTTAATTTTTATTTGTCCTTTAGGGAAAACCATAAACACACCAAAATGGTATGCAAATTGTTTTGGCATACATACGCTTTTGCATTGCCATTTATGCAGTTGTCTATAAGGTTGCTAATTTGACATAGCCACCATCAATTAACAATTAGATCAATGAAAAGGAATCAAGAAACCATAATAAAAAATGGAGATGGTTTTGGCAATTTGGGATTACAGGCGCAATTTGCCAAACATACCCATGTTTAGATAGGTCCATGACTTACAACAAAATTTTTCCACATGTAATGGAATATAGCTGCGGCATCAATTACCCTTATTGTTGAACGGATAAACCTGTCGCGCGAAAAGGCATCCAAATAAATCATGTGCAATATGTCTATTTTATGGAGCTCATCGACATTTGGAATGGCCATTATGCCAACATCCAAAACCAAAAGCTTAACCTTTAGATCATACCAAAAATCATGCTTATGCTCCTTTGGGGACAACTTGTAGCTATTTTGCAATTCCGGATGCATTGTGCTTAAATAATGTATTGTAATACGGTCAATTCCCTTTTCCATGCCAACAAAAACGGCGTTTTGACCGTCTATTACAACTTTGTAAAGAAAGTGAAACTTGGGATCATCAACTGTGTCATGCGACCATTTTTCATCAGAAACCCACTGAGTGATTTTTTCTTGTATTTCAGAAAGGTCTGTCAATGCTGTTATTTATGACAAGTAACGAGTTATTAGTACTTAGCTATGGTAAATACAGTCGGACTTTTAGACATCATGCAGCAGCAGCAGCAGCAGCAGGCATATTCATTAACCTATCAAGAAAAAAAATGACAACCTGCTAGGTTCCAAAATACAATGTCAATGGCATTCTCTCTGTGTTGCTGCCAATGCAAATTTGTAACCAAATAGCGTTCATACAATTCAATGCCACAGGCCAGTAACTCAACAATGCAAAAAGACAGGTTCCAAAATATAAGCGCCTTCGCATTTATGGGAATTTTTTTTGGTACTATAATAACATTTATGAGACCATTTTATGGCATCAGATAACAAAATTTTTAAATCAATATCAAAAACTCATACAATCTATCCGCACAAACAGGACATTTTGCATATTGTGTGTCATATCTGTATGACGTATCAGGCAATGTGGATACCATCCAAAAACAACTTTCACATATTAGAAAATGCTTTTTTTTATTAAAGGCATGCTTATTGTATTTAAACTTTTGACGATATTCTTCTAGGTTCTTTTTATATAAGAAAAGAGAAGACATGTATCAATAATAGAGGCAACAATATGTATATAAGATTTGTTTTAAAACTACATTAAAAGCTGTTTAGCAAACAATAATTGTAATAAATATGATTATTTTTGGTTTTTCCTAATAAATTAATAGCCAACTAATGGCACGTGTTCCCACCCCCCCAATCATCATCTTGAGCATTTTGGTCCCACATACGGTTTGCATAAAACAGAACCCATTTGGTACAAAGTTTGCTAGGTGTAAAGCAAATGCTGCTTAGGTCAAAGCGTTTATAGTCCCCAATTTTCATTCTGATGTATGACCACAAAAATTTTTTTGAATTTACCAGTTAAAGATCTCGATAAATCAATAGAGTTCTTTACCAAACTGGAATTTAGTTTTGATCCCCAGTTTACCGACGAGAATGCAACATGCATGATAGTTGGTGAGGATACATTCGTAATGCTATTGGTTGAAAAGTTTTTCAAAACCTTTACTAAGAAGGAAATTTGCGACACTGCAAAATACACAGAGACGATAATGGCGTTGTCTGCCGAAAGCAAGGATAAAGTTGATCAGATGATAGACAGGGTTGTGGAGGCTGGAGGCAGAGAATACAGAGAGCCACAAGACCATGGATGGATGTACGAACGCAGTTTTGAGGACATTGATGGGCACATTTGGGAAATAGTATACATGGATGAAATGAAATAGGAAAAAGGATGACGGTGACAGTCATGGGGCCAAAGCAATATACAAAGAACGGAAAGGGAAAATGCAAATGGTCCTGAATTTATTGTGAGAAAACCGATGCGGCACCATCATCATCATCCACTAGAGATGGCATTTGTTTTTACAGCGACCCAATACAGTTATAGTGGATAAGACATTGCGAGTGGCAAAAACTGGTGTTGCATTGCAATTTTTTTAACGTGACGCCTGATTTGACATCTCAAATTGAAAATGTTCAAAGCGATGCCAAGAAATCCATGAGGCCATCTACCACCCCCTACCAACCAATCAAAATCATATAGCCAATGCCATGTAAACCCCCCCAAGTCATATGCCATAGCCACGACCCATTCAACCATTCCCTCACCCAATCTCCAGGCATGGTATCGATGAAACGCCACAATTTAAAGCAACTTTACTGAAAGCACCATTACTCTTTTCCAATTCGCAAACAGATTTTTAGTTGAGGCCACCACCATGTAATCACATAAACAACACATACCATCCAATTACCGCAAATAATGCTACTAGCTATACTTTTACCCCCATACAAATTTTTAAACCATATTCAGTATATTACCGCCTATGAGTCAAACAAATTCAGCAGAAAGACATGGAGAAAACGAGAGTATTGTTCTTTTATTCATTTACAGGGCACCCAAAAAGAATCATGATGCAATGGTGCAGCTCAATAGCCGTGTTATTGATACATTTAAGAAATATGGTGTCCAGAGATTTGAGGTTTTTCAGCTCGGCAGTACTGAGGATATGATGGATTTTGTCAACATATCCAAAACCGTTTCATCCGACCAAGACGATGAGGTATGGATGGAGATACAATCCTACAGAGACCGAAAGCATCTGGAGGAGGTGGGTGCAAAGATGATTAATGATAAAAACATGGCAGCAGAGGGACAGCAGTTTCTGAACCTCATCACACCAGGCTCCCGCTGCAGCTTTGGGGAATTCAGTCGCATAAATGGTCTGGGCTTTATTTAGTTTATAGCGGAAGCCAAGAAAAAGTTAGGAAGAGGAAGAAGAACCACCACCTGTGAATGCACATCTATCTTCCACGTATCGTGCCATGGAATGCGAATTTGAAATTCAGCATGTCAAACGTCAAAAACTTCAAAAAACGCTCACAGTCAAAATGCTGATGCCGGTAAAGAGTGCAAGTCCATCTAAAAGGACTCAAGAACCACATATGAGAGCATTAGATTATTATCATCGCGTCTCTCAAATTCTATGCTTATTGCTGACTTTGAGCCCAAAACAAAGAGCCCAAAACTAGATCGACATTTTTTGGTTTGATTTGATTTAATTATTGCT
>JADDOQ010000005.1:14644-35148 GCA_016782315.1 Nitrososphaeraceae archaeon
TTTGGTTTGATTTGATTTAATTATTGCTAATTGTATTGATTAATTGTTGTTATAATGAGTCTGTGGTACAGCGAGAAGGCACCCGATTTTGAAACCAAAAACAGCAAATCAGTGCTTCACCCCTTTACTGTAATGGGCTACAAAGGCCATACCCTAAATTTGTATCAAGGGTGTCATCATAGATGCGGTTATTGCTATGCAACATATGTATGGTCACCAGAATTCTACGATAAAATATACGCCAAAAGTAATGCACCCGAAATTCTTGAAAATCAACTGAAAGCATGGAAATCAAAGGCCATTGAACCAGTAATGATATCATCAGCCACGGACGCATATCAGCCAGCAGAACTAAAGTTTGAATTGACAAGAAAATGCGTTAAAGTTTTGCAGAGATACGGTATCCCTTACTACGTGTTTACAAAATCAACACTGATATCAAGGGACATGGAGCTCCATAAACAATACAAAGACAATTGCTTTGTGGTGTGGTCAATTACAACATGCAGTGAAAGCATCAGAAGAATAATAGAGCCCGGAACTCCACCTGCATTCGCAATGTTTGAGGTAATAAAGAAATTTAGTGATTCTGGAATTCGCTGCGCCATAAATATAGACCCCATTATACCACTTGTTACAGACTCACCTAATGATATTGAAACCATACTTGACAATGGCCTTAAGGCAGGGGTCCAATACGTTTTTGGTTCAACCCTAAGGCTAAGAGCGGACATATGGGAAAGAATGAAAATTATTTTTGAATTGCTCGGTATTGAAAAAAACAACAGAGTCAAAGAATACATCAGACTATACCATTTCATAGAGCCCCTCAGGCAGAGCTATAATCTGACTGTAGACAAGTATTACTCAAATACCATACTCGAAAACCTAAGGGAAGCAGCAACAAGCAGGGGGATGTCTTTTGGTTTTCCGCATCTGATTGGAAAAAGCATGCAGTTGAAAACAAAAAAACTGCACAGCGATGCAAAAAAAAGCCAACCAACATTGATGGATTTTATTTAGCCAACATTTTTATTTATTTGAATTAATTTGGGGTGTTTTGATTTTTACCTCATCTACCTGCTTCTTGGCCAATAACCTACTTAATTGAAGTTTGTATTATGAGACAAATAGGGAAACAAATATCAAAAATGTACTATAGGAATACCTAGCCTAAAGAAATTGGTGTTTTATTGCTAAAATCCCAATTCATTTGAAAACAGCATTTCATGCACAACTGCAAGGAAACAAAATGTATAAGGTACTAAAGGATTCTGTGAATGGTTAAGAGATAGGGATCCAAGGATGGGTTTTACCATTTAACACTATTTTTTTATATCCTGCTCTTATTACAATAAGCATATGTCAGAAATAAAAGAATCCATCGAAGACGCCGTAGACAAGATAAAAGGAGGCACAAAAAAATCCGGAAATAAAGCCAAAGGAGAAGGCGAAGAGGCAAAAGCCGCAGCAGACTACACTTAGCCCAGTCTTTTTTAAATATTTCAGGCTGTTCCTTAGGGTTTGTCCTTATTGGAAGTCTAATTCCACACAAACAAAGCACATAAAGAATAGGCACCTCCCTTAATGTGGTCCCAAGGAACACGCAAAAATATCAATTGTTATGGAGAATATATGCAATTCATGATTATGTCACCAAATAACGAAGACATTTTATCAATGTTAAATGATATCGTATTGATTTCATGATGGCGGCGGCGGCGGCAATAAGGACCGCATTGCACAACAGTATAAGAATCCGGCAAAGATATGAATATTAATAATGTCCACAAAAAACGAAATGAATTAAAATATTGGCCGAGTTCTTTTTCAAGCCCGACCCAATTGACGGTGTTGAGTTCAAACCCATTAAAATAGATATTCACCTAGGGGTAATCAAGATAGTAGATGAGGAGATATACTATGACTTTCAGCCAAACAACACCGAATCCGTAATAGTGGGAACAGACAGAAAAGAGGTGTTAGCGAGAATCCAAAGAGGTTTTGAGTATCAGTTTAGGGCTTATGGCAAAGCAAAAAACGGAGAACATGATCCAAACCTGGACTATAACGCCAAACAAGCATGGAAGAGGTTGCAGAGGTTAATAATAAATAAAGAAGATAAGGGGCAATTGTAAAATATGGAAAGAGGCGTTTTGGGTTTTATTAATTACTTTAACATTTGTGTAGAAACATTATCTCATATTGCACACAGCTGCCCAAAGACAATTGTTTTCGGATGGAATCCACGAGAAAAAAAGTAATTAAAACAACAAGGAATACAGCGCAATATGCATTTGAAATTTAATTTCATCAGTCATTGCATACACAAAAAAAATGCAAGAATATAACAATATTTTGTATTAATATCTTGTGTATACGCCTAAAACCTTCAAACCTTAACCTTAAAAGATATACCACGATGAAGATTGCGAGAAAGAACATTATGAGTAATTTCTTTTTTATCATGAATCACCACCATTTTAAACGGTATCATAAACATGTCCCATTACAATACCATTTCTCTAAAAGTTCAGTTCAAAACCATAGGAACAATACCCCGTTATGAAACGATATCCAAAACAACAAAGCTAGTAAATAAAGACAGAATCTCAAACTATTTGGCATAGCGAATCCTGACAAAAAATATCAATGACAAAAACCCATCATACCCAACCAACCTGTTGGTTGCATTGTAACCATTAAAATCCAAGACAACGATATTTTGCTTCCCCTATTGAACGGATTTGGGTATATGTATGCAAATGATACAATCAATTTCAATAGGCTAATCAAGTCATGTCAATTATTGAAGACCTGCCAAATGAAAACAAATCCCAATGAAAATATCCACATATTCACATATATTTCATAACTAGAAAAAAATTAATCTCTTTTCAATGCACATTCAAACAATAGGAAAATGAATGATGCGTCCCCGTTAGACTTTTTGTCTCAAAAGGACTTTAATTTAGCTAATCTAATACAAACGATAGGCAAATACTCTATTGAAACACACAAGGATCCCTTTGAGTCTTTGGTAAAGTCCATAATCTACCAGCAACTTTCATCGAGGTCCGCAAACGCAATTTACAGCAGATTTTTAGGTCACTATGATAACACCCTTCCAACTCCAAAACAAATCATTTCAACACCTGATGACACTTTTAGAACAAAAATAGGACTGTCACACAAGAAAATACAATACATAAAGGATTTGTCTTTGAGAATTTTCAACGGGGAATTAAGATTGAGCATTCTGTCGGATATGGCGGATGAAGAAATTATATCAGAATTGGTTAAGGTAAGGGGCATAGGTAGATGGACCGCTGAAATGTTTCTAATTTTCCATTTAGGAAGGGAGGATATAATGCCTTTAGGGGATTTTGGGATAAGAAAAGCAGTACAGAAACTATACGGTTTACCGCAACTTCCTAGTCCCGCAAATGTTTTAGAAATTTCTTCATGCTGGAAGCCATATAGAAGCATAGCTGCCTGGTATTTATGGAAATCACTTGCTAGTTTTGAATCCATTGGCTAAAAAGACAGTAAAGAAAAATATTTGATGCATGTTTTACTGCCCGGAACATTAACCCAACCATGCGAAGACGAGCACAGTAATTACTTATTCTTCATCTTTCAGTCTATAAGCAATTCATGAAGTTAATAGGATTCACTAAATGACCAGTTTAATTTGCCTTACATGGACATCAAACAATCTGCTGTCAATAATGGAGGTCATCTACCGTTTGTTGTTTATGTTATGCCTTTCTGATATGCACATATACACACCCATATCTCCAACTGCCCCATTTGCATAGTTTTAAAATTTTACTGTAAGAATCAGAATTTATATGCGACGAGGTTTCAGTGTGCGGTTATGGTTTTAAAGACATATTAAACGCATATTCATTTGAATCAGATGCTTCACCTTGAATTTCCCATCATTGGCAGAACTCAATCCAATCCTCCAGGCTTTCTTTGCAACGGTATTCACATGGCTTCTCACAGCAATCGGAGCGGCATCGGTGTTTTTAACAAAGGAGGTAAACAGAAAGGTTCTGGATGGCATGCTTGGATTTGCAGCAGGTGTGATGTTGGCCGCAAGTTTCTTTTCACTGCTTTTGCCCGCACTTGATCTAGCCACGCTACAGAACAACATGCCTTCATGGTTACCTGTTGCGGTAGGCTTTGCATTGGGTGGCATATCCATTAGGATAGCAGACAGAATCATTCCCCATTTGCATGTTAACATTCCACTTGATTCTGTGGCAGAAGGCCCAAAGACGAATTTGCAAAGGAGTATCCTCCTGGTCATTGCAATAACCATACACAACATACCCGAGGGAATGGCAATAGGTGTTGCCTTTGGAGCGGCATCATTAGGGATTCCTGGAGCCACTTTGGGCGCGGCAATTTCCCTTGCCATAGGAATAGGCCTGCAAAACTTTCCAGAGTAAATGGCGGTATCCATGCCATTGCGTCGTGAAGGACTAACCAGGCTCAAAAGTTTTTGGTATGGCCAGCTATCCGCTGTTGTGGAACCAGTTGCGGCTGTGTCTGGCGCTGCTTTTGTGTACCTAGCTCAGCCTTCCCTACCCTATGCGCTTAGTTTTGCAGCAGGGGCCATGATTTTTGTTGTGGCGGAAGAGGTAATACCAGAGTCCCAGAGGGGCGGAAACGGAGACTTGGCAACGCTTTGTCTTCTAGCGGGTTTTGTGATAATGATGGTATTAGACACAGCACTTGGCTAATTGTAACAACCAAGATCATATCAGTCCATATTCCAACTAACATAATAAACAAACCATAAACAGGGATTTGTTTCATCGGCTTAAGAAACACAAATCCCAAATTGTATCGAAATGCGATTATGGGCAATGCATGCTTTGAGAAGCAAAAGAGGGTAGCGTAATTTATTTACTTACAAAGCCATTTCCATTGCCGATGATCAGATTTAGAGAACCCACACTAATTACTAGCATATGAAATTCAAAACCTAATCAAAGAGTTCTGAAAACAATCGTTACGCAAATTGCTCAATAATTAAAGCTGCTCGGAGAAAAATGGCCGCAAACCTACACTTTAAATAATTTTCCATCCGCTAGATTTATGTCTTCAAACAACTCATTTAACGAAAGCCCAAACCATTTCATCGTACTGGACGCAATATCAAGGGGCATGAAAAAGGCAAACAGCATTGCCAGAGTCACTAAACTATCTAAGGATGAGGTAGAACTAATTGTAAATGACCTGAATGCCCAAAAACTGATAACAACGGACGTAAAAAGAGGATTTTTTGGTAATAAAAAAACAGAAATCCACATTTCCGAGACGGGAATGAGAATTCTAAGTACAAAGAAGCAGAGTTATCCAGCAAATCCCAACATCTTCAACAACTACACGATACTGGCGAAAGGGGCCAAATTCAAAGCTTTATGGACTCCAATAGAATGTGGATGCCCATGATGTCGTTTTCAGGAATAATGAGCGTAATGTTTTTTGCCTCAATGATGTCGTTTATGGGAATGGCCATGAATCCATCTGAGAGTGCTATGGCTGAAGGCCAGGCGGGTGAATCTGGCGGAGCCGAAGACTCCGGGGGCGTCTGCTTCTGATAGTGAAAGTGCTGGCGCCAGTGATGTGGGTGCTGAAGGTGATATGAGTGGTGGTGGTGGTGGAGGCATGGACACTGGTGGCATGGATGCAGGTGGGTTTGACTCATTTTAGCATGGAGGAAATGCCACGCATAGGTAATTACAGAAACTACAAAGACACCAAACAAAGCATCAACTAACACACATAACATGGCATAATCAGACAGAGACGCATTGTTGTCTTAAGGTCAATATTCTCAACAACTTTATTGATGGGGGTTGTTGTACCATGTTATCCCAAGGAAGGTCATTGTATGAAGACGCCGTTTTTCTTCTGAACTTAAAAAGGCAGAGCACAAAGCACATTCTGCCTAATTCGTTATTTTGCGGTTTGTAGTTGTAATTTGAAGTACATGATTTGTAAAAAAATAATTGGACGTTCAAACACAAACAACACTTAATCCAGCTAAAATTATTTTTAATTTAAAAGAGCATGTTTATAGTTACTGATATGATTAACTTGTTCGGGGAAAATCTAGATCATGTCTGTTAAAGCCCCATGGTAATCGTTAAAATCTAACCCATATTCAGAGCAGAAACATCAAAACCCAACTCCTCTTCAGGAATGGATTTCAAGACTGGACATTGACTTAGTACATTTTCAAGGTTTTGTAGACTTTCCCGTCCCTCATTTGAAAGCAATCCCTGGCTATTAGATTTGAGAAACTCCTCTTTGCCACCCTCAATAGAATACAGGTTATTAAGTATCTCTTTGGCCTTCTGTTTACATTGCTCTTCAAAAGCACCTGGTGAAAGGGCTGCGATTGCTATTGCGGTTATGCCGATTATCGCTATTGATGCCAGGATAATGATTTTTTGACCCTTTTCCATTTTCTACATTTATCAATTTGTTCAATTATAAAAAGACTGTTGATGCAATTTGGTGAAATAAGCATCTTTCAGTCATTTGACAAATCAAGAAGGATTTCATAATAACCCGCAACTCTCGTATGTGTTAGCCCTTAACAATGTCTAAGACTATGACCACATTGGTTATGGTCACCATGGTTAGTGCCTTTTTCATAGTTGGCATCACACTACCAGTACATGCTACAAAGGCTCATAAAAATAGATTATCTAATGCAAACAAATAGAACTGTCAACGACTGAACCCAGCAAATAGATTGTAGGTATTGGAGCTAAAACTTGTTAGCACCTTTTGTAATTCCTCGCTAGGGTTTCCGTAAACATCAAATCCACTTATCCTGGAGACACTGAAAATCTTTGGAAGTATTGTTTTCGATGCGACGCTGGCATTGTGAGCAAGCGCAGCCTCTGAATTTGTGTATTTTTAATGCACAATGCACTTTGTCTCATCGCTATTGAGGTAAAACCGGTAACTTACTGTATCTGACTCGTTGGCTTCCACCATTTTGCTCATGTCCTGTACCAATTTCTTATATTCATCTATTTTTCCTTCTTCTATGGTAAATTCTGCCCTAAAATGTATCTGATTGCGGTTCATGCCTTCCTTCCTCCGAATCAGATTGGTGATATCAATACGGGGTTATAAGCATATAGTTAAACAGAATATGGATTCCGTGATGGCAAATCTCAAACATCCTGATTGTTTAATTGCATCAGCCATTGTTTCATCTTTATCCATATTTCTTCATTTTGCCTGGCATTGAGATCAAATTCAGTGTCTAAAACATATTCCCGACTTGACGGTGCGTATTTTGTATTTAATCGGCGTTCTCCATTTACGCGCCATTTTTTGTTTTCGTAAAGTGGCTTTTACCTTAATTTCACATGTTACCTCTTGCAATAAAATCAACCTCTACACAATTTATCCTCTACTTACGACAAGGTGGGGAAGTGCCAAATAACAAAAAAGCGATGTAGACAATACCAAAAAAAGATAAATACCCATTTTTATCACCAGTGGCGTTTTACCGCTTAAAATTTAACTATTACCTTTTTTTTGGGTAAATTCGGTTTTAGATGTTAATTATGCATCATGGATTTGTCAAATCCGGTGTCTTGTAGACCTCCCGATTTCAAGAATGCCTGAATATGCCTCTTATTAGAGGCGAACGCCTGAGGCATACCAATTCCCGTGGGTTGCTTCCGTAAAGACTACAATAACCTCTTCTCTTTTTACGCCCAATATTTTCACCACGTTTTCTGTAATTGCTTCCGCAAGTTTGTCCTTTTCCCTTTGATTTCTTCCGCTATACATCTGTATATTAATTATTGGCATATCAAGCTATAATGAAGGACAATAATTAAGGGTTTATATTTCCATGTAAGGGCATTCTTGTGAGTTGCACAAAAAGCCCAAAAAAAGTCATCGTGTCATATCCAGTTGAACAAATAAAGAGTATACGGAACAATATGGATGGTGTGTGTGTGTGTGTTTGTCGCAACTCTATTTCCATGTACCCATAACAACATGATCCATCACCCATTAAATCAGTAAATAAGGGGGTAGAGCATTCGCCTGACCCATTTGGGTAATTACAAATTAGCTATAGCGACATTAAATTTTGGATATTTTCTATAAAAAGGTCTTTTTGGTTTATTATTGACTAACGTATAACCAATTGGTTAGTGATTGTTCGCCATATTCACTTCTTGGTAGCGCCTTGCAATTTCTTTTTCTATTTCGTCTTTTTTTATTATTTCCCCTCTGCGGCCAGGAGTCCTTATTGCCTGCTGAAAAATCTGCCTTCTCTCATTATCCAATTCGTAAAAACCCCTATCGTTGTCATTGATTTGCTGTTTCATCTTACGTATCTCAGTGGCATAGGCTTTGCTAAAAGTTTCTTCTTGTTCATTTAGTGTTACATTATTTGACATCGATACTATCAATACGTAATAAAGATATATTAACCTTTATATATAAATGAGATAATTTCATTCCAAAGACAAATTTTACGTTGCATTCATTACCTCCATAGATACCCAATTAACGGGCGTTCTGGCAGGTTTCCCTCGTCAATACACGACTTTTGCCTCTGGAGAAAACATAACGAAAAGATATAGTGACCAGAATGTTTCTCCAGTGCATCGTTGCTGCTTTAACCATGCCATCCACCATTTCTTGGTGTTTTTTCATAAGCCCTTGAGAGCTGATTGTATAGTGTTGTTAGAGCAGGCCATCATCTACCTGTGGTAATTCGGGTACAGATGGTCAAAATATGCTCCTTACGAATGGATAGTTTAACGTGGTTTCTACTAAAATAAATGTGTACAGAAAGTGGGCAAAATTCGTTAATTTAGAATTTGGTCCATGTTCGCTGCATTCGCATGCTATAAAGTCGCAGGCACTAACAAAAAATTAGAAGAAACTTTGAATGTTTTTCGCTTTATGGGAGGAAAGAGAGACAATAGAAGAAAAGGAATCTTTACTTTGTCTTATCCCATTTTCTTTTTCTATTCAAATATGCCTATTATTTTGCCAGTTATGTTCTTAAATATATTTCCTGCAGGAACTGATGCATTAGAAATAACATTACCCCCTCTTTCGGTAGCACTTTCCAATGTTTCAGGAAGATTGCTTATCACGATACCAGTTTTATTTAGCAAATTGGTTACTATAGAGCCAACTCTTTCAGCAGTGTTTGTTGTTGTTGACACATTATCCTCGGATTCACCTATTATGATAACAGTTTCGTTATTTTCTGTTTCTAATACCACCGCAGTTTTGTTTTGCAAACTAGTGTCATTTGCCAACATTGCGCCTGTAGAGTTTCCCTGAGCGCTTACGGCATTAATGGGATTTAGCATGAAGAGCAAAACGGATGCGGCAATTGTCAATAAACCAAAAATTTTAATCATCATGTATATGTTACATCACCGTATCTAAAATATCTATTGTCTTGCACATTTATGGGTATTCCTAATGATTGAGCATTCATTTGTATGTCGATAATTCAGAGAATATCCAAAATAATGTGTTGCGTAGAGATTTAGGTATCGGTGTTGCCTTCCTCTACACCTTCCTTCCCTCCTCACTAACAGACTCATCTATACAATGGTTTCTCTCGAAGTCTTTGCGGCTACCCCCTGTTAGCAATATTGGGCAGCCATTATTTTCTTTGACAACCCGCATATCATCAAAAGAAATGTGCAGGCTAACCTTGCCAAGCTGCCGTTAGAAATATTTTAAGTGCCTGTAGGTATTTCACAGTCCTCCATCTTTCTGCCATTTAACGACATGCAGTCTTCAGATAACCCTTTATAATAGTCGACTCCACACCAGCCATAGGTTTCTTAATCAAACGGATAGTCCCTCCATCCGTCATGCCGATTTGAAAACAATCCCTCTCACCTATGGTAATTGCATATGCTATTGAGGGATGTTTTCACGGTAGTCAAAGATACAGATAACAAGACAAACATGACTGTACTGTTCAAATAAAAAATACTTGCTGAAATATTGTTTGGAAGGATGGAAACCTCTTTCCATGAGTATGTACTATAAGAGAGGCTTGTGGCATATTCGGTCATTAAATGCCGATTCACTCTAATACATTAAAATCAATGTTCAGATGGCATAAAATTAGTGTTTTTTCAGAAATTGGGGTAGTCCAATTGAAGACCCATATTATAGTTGTTAGAAATATAGAGATAGCACACATACACATGCCAGTGATAACTAGAAATATTCATATCAAAACCAGTCGAGAAAACGATATTGTTGACATTACAGAGCAAACATCAAAAGCAGTAAAAGAAAGCAAAATAAAAAATGGGATTGTCACAGTTTTTGTTGCGGGATCAACTGCGGCAATAACAACAATAGAGTATGAAACCGGGACTTGGAAGACTTTCCAAAGATGTTATCTAGGATAGCGCCAAAAGGTATTGAATATGAGCACGATAATACATGGCATGATGGAAACGGACACTCACACGTTCGTGCATCCCTGATTGGGCCAAGCTTAACCATACCGTTTACAGAAGGTCACATTATGTTAGGCACATGGCAACAAATAGTGTTGTTAGAAATGGACGCAGGACCAAGAGAACGCAGGGTTATTGTGCAGATAATAGGGGAATAGATGCCAAGGCACACATAGCACATATGCACTAACTCCCTCCTATGCGAATTGCCTTCCAAGGCTTTATCAAATAATACCGGATCCTTGATCAGGTCACATGATTTTGGCATATTGCAATCATTTTATAAAATAACTGCAACAGATCAATTACAAACCAGGTCGCATTTTATGGATATTGTTATGTGTTCAATTTTCTTTTGCAATTCTTCCCTTGTTTTCCCCTTCTAGTTAGGAAGATCTCCTTTGGGGGTTGCGATTGACCAAATGCGCCCAAAGGGATCCCGTACTGTCCATAAATATCACACCAAAAGACATCCATAATGGCAGGCACAATCTCCGCAGCTCCACTATTTACAGATTGACCAAACAATGCGCCAGAATTTTATGTAAATGGTGTATCATAGATGCATAAATTCACCCAATGGATTTAGGTGAGCGGAAGTTGCCCATGGGAAATCCAACCGATTAAAGAACAATTGGACTCCATATCTTTAGTTCTGCATGTGTAACACTCTTTTACCGTCTGCAGTAGAGTGTGCCCATAAATGATTCTTTGGCTCCAAATGCATCTTTACAGTATTCAATGGATTTTGGTCCATCATTGACCACCATGTATGGGATTAGGGAATTATACCCATTAGGCATTGCATAACCGTTTCTTAATCTTAATTGGAGTATGATACTATAAAATTGCCATAATTAGCATTTCTAAAATTCAATAGCTAGTTCTGGACTTAACTCCACAACCAGGCCATCATTCCACCCATATTTATCAAACATCAGGTGACAAACATCTGAAACTAATTTGGGATTTGCATCAATGTCAATTATTTTTCCGTTACCCTCAAAAGTTTTGTTATTTACAGAGAACGAGACTTTTGGGTTGTTTATTATGTTTTGAACCCAATGCGCTTTCTTTTTGCGTTCTGACAACACATAACATCTGCCGTCATGTTCTACAAACCAAATCTCAATTCTATGGCACTTGCATGTTTTCCAACCAATACTGTTCAGATACAGGAATTGCGGTTGTCGGCCCAATAATTAATCAGTATAAGAATTGCAAATAAAAATTACTTTACCAAATACAAAAAGTCAACCGCCAAAAAAAGATATTTTGAGATTAGGAATGAAAAATAAATTTGACCATAGTTTTGATTTTATTTCTGGTTCAAAAGAAAAGACCCGACCATTTTGTTTTTATTTTATGGATCTTGTTTGACATGGTGAAATTGGGTTCGACAAGCCTATCACAGAGAAATCAGCGTCTTTAACCAATAAATTATTATGACCGACCATAATCTGTAACACTCAAATAGATAACGGCTTCGGAGCCATGTGGAACAGATTTGAGTCGATTTTCCACTCAGGTAAATTACATATTTGTATAAATGACAACCATAATGAAACTATCTATGAAATCAATGTTATTGGATATTTTTTTGTTAAATATATCTGGATGTATTTTACATAAACTCTATTCATAACAACTAAATGTAAAAAAATGTTATTGTATTATAAATTGCGTATCCTAAATATAGCAATTGATGCGGACGGTTCTCCATCCGGTTATATTACATGGCACAATCATTTCACCAATAAAAGCAAAATTCGCACGGTAAGACCCTCCATAAAAAATGAGAGGTTTGGCGTTCAGAGAATGGAAATGCTTGCAATCTATTTTGCGATTGTCGATAACCTAAGAGCATTCAAAAAACTAAAAAGGACAAGGCAAATCATCATAGTCAGAAGTGACTCAAAATCCACCATAGAGCAACTGAATGAAAAAACAGAGATAAAAGACAATCTCATTCAGAGAATCTACAGATCCATAAAAAGAATGCTTGATAAGGTTACATATACGATAGTTTTTGACTATCAAAGCAGAACAGAAAACCTAGCAGGAAAGATAATAGAAAACATTTACCGAGAGAGATGTCATAAATCGTAGACCCATACAATCGCATACAGATTGAGTAGCAATAAAGATTAATCGGCAAACATAAAGGTAATGCAGAGTTGAGTTAAAAATTTTATAGATCCAAAACGGCTAATTTGGCATGTTATCGGCTCTGTTCATTTAAGGAAAACCCATAGATCGAAAATGCCTGTCTCTTTTTGTGCACACAAGAAACAGAACTCCCTCAGAGCGTATTTGCTGGGCTGCATGCCGAACAAATTTGACCCTATTTGCCACCCAAATGCACAAAATCAACCTATATGAAAAATAATGGAAAAGAGGATCATCCAATAAAATAAATCCCAAGGCAATGATTATGTATACAGCAGTAAGCATCACCCCCTAAAACCAGTTACTTTTTTCCATCATGGGCTATTAGGTTGAGTATAATTGCCGCCATAAAAACAGTTACTAATTCATATAAGGTGAATTCCAGTGTGAAAGGCTGACCTAGCGCAATTCCTGCAAAAACCAAGATTGGAACTACAAAAAGTGCAATTTGTGTGCTAGAGCCTGCCGCTATACCTATGGACAAGTCAATCTTTCCTTTTCTTGCCAAGAGAATTGCGCTACTGTGCTCAGTAGCGTTCCCAACAATACCCACTATGATAGCACCAACAAATAACTCGCCAAAACCAAACCCTCTACCTGTTTCCTCCACCGAGCCAACAAGAACTTCACTGACCACAACAACACCGACCATGCTGATTCCAAGTATTAGAAAGGATCTTCTCTTACTCCAATGGGCGTGATTAACTGCAGTGGATGCGCCATTGTTTTCATTGGAGTGAATGGCCGGTGATGTAAACAGATGCTTATGGGTGACAAATGTAAAAACCAATCCTGCCGCATAGACTCCCAATAACAAAACAGCAAGAGCATCACTTAACAGTTGTTTCTTCATTTCGTCATTGGCGTTACCTGATTCAAACGCAGTTACAGACAGCAAGGTAGGAATCGCCAAACCAATTATAGAGAGAAATATCATTGATGACTGCAAGCCCGCATTTTCACGATTGAAAACCTGTTCCTTATGGCGAAGCCCACCTGCAATCATGCTTAAACCAAAAATAAGCATGATGTTTCCCAATATGGAGCCTATGATAGAAGATTTTACAAGGTCTATCAGGCCCGCGTTTATAGCTATAAGGCAAATCATAATCTCGGCGTCATTTCCAAATGTCACGTTTAAAAGCGAACCGGTAGTAGGTCCATAGTGTGAAGCCAAATGTTCTGTAGAATCCCCAATGAGTTTGCCAAAGGAATCAACGAAATAACAGAAACAATAAAGAGGAGTGTAGCGTTTGAGTGAAATTGATCTAAAATAAAGGCAATCGGAGCAAATACCAAAAGCACATAAATATTGAAGATTTTGTGAATTTTACAATTATTTCAATCACAACAATCTCTTAAACCCACATATAAAAGAAAAGTCGTTACCACAGGATCTGCTGCTGTTGGTTGTACTTTACTCTTAAACTGTGTAGGACAGCGCAATGGCATGTTTTAATGTTGGACAGCAAAAAGCATCAAACCAATTTGCTATTGACAAAACAAACAAAAGTGTTTCATATGCTTATCGCTATGAGTATAAAAGAACCTTATCAAAGAGTTAACTAATCGCATGACATCGATACCACTATATCATAAGATTAAAAGATAAAGTGGATGGTAGAACTTTAACTTATTGTTAGTCTTGCCCATGACTGTTACTGTTACTTGTGCCAGCTACCATATGGCTAGTGCATCCACCAAAGTTATCCAAGGCTTCGGTATAACGTCCACCCGGACATAACAACCCCTCCCTAAGCGCTACATCATTTTGAGGTGCATTTTAAATAGATCTTTCCAATTCCGTTCAAACCAGAATCCTTTGCTGCAAATACTGAAGATATTGCAAAAAAGGAGACAGCAGTAACAATTATGTAACAATCACAGCAAAAAAACTATTTGCCATCGATGAAGCAATGTTTTTTTATCATACGGAATCAATAGGCATATTGGTTGTCGATACAATTCGCACCCTTAAGCTTCTTAGCAATTGGACAGGAAATAGGATATTGCAAAAAAGGCGCCCATTGATTGCGGTCTATAGTTTGACCCACTATTGTAACTATTATTGCCCCATGTGCCCTTTTGGTGATCCTGATAAGATCAATCAGATAAAATTTGCAAAAAAGCATGATCTTACGACTGATCAGTGGAAGACAATTTTCGATAAAACCTCCAAATATTGCATTTGGTCAATAATTGAGGGTGGTGAGCCAACTTCTCGGCCAGATTTTATGGAACTTGTAAGGTATCTTTATGGCCTCAAAATGCCGATTACCCTTATCTCAAATTGCTCTCTTTTACACAACATAGACCTATCAGAACTCAAAAGATATATTCAATTTATCACATGCAGTATCGATTCTGTTTTTGAAGAGTCATACTGCAAGGTCAGAGGAGTCAACAAGGAGGCCTTTCAAAGAGTAATTAAAAACCTTCAGCTATTGCAAGAGCATAGTTTTCCCCATTACTTTAATAGCGTTATAACAAAGTTCAACACGGAGGAATTCATCAATCAATCTTATTTTGAAAGGGCAAAGGAATTGGGATCAGACGCCGTTTCCTTAACTTTTGTTGAGGATAGATCAGATGTCAATTATTCCCTCCTTCCAGACAGGGTTACAATGAACAGAGTTTGTGAAAGCATACTGGACTATTCAAAAAGGCATTCAAGACCAAGGATAATGATCCCTGACCTGTATTTTAAGCAAATCCTAGAAAACGGACACGCATTATTTGACGAGTGTGGGGTATGGAAAAGTATTTTTGTTAATGGCGATGGATCAGTTTTGGTTCCCTGCTGGAAGTTTAAGAGTCCAGAGAACACATACGATCTGTTATCACAAAGTATAGATGACATATGGAACGCACCTGAATGGGATATTGCAAAAACCTGTCACGACTGCAAAGTTTTGGGCTGCATATGGTACTCATCCCAGCCCGTAACAACTTTTGCAGGCAACTATTTGAAGGGATTATCACAATACATAAACCAAAAAAACCCAGACATATCGGTATAGCAAACTACAGGCTGGACAACAGATCAGGACCATAGTCCCCTCCGGATAGGCCAAATAATGTCGTAATGCAAAAAAAAATGATAGCAAATGTAAACAATCAGGCTGCTGCAGATCATAAAGGGATATACTCATGAGCAACACGACCAGTTCGCCCATTCTTTTTATTGATAACCATCGTTGCCATGATATTATCATCATGACGGCTATGCCAAAAAAATACAAATGTGTTTTCAGCTAGGTAATGAAGTCAAGAATCCAGTTACCAACTCCCATAAACCGGATCATCATTTAGCATGCAATGTTTGATGTAATTGTTTTTGACACCATAGACACATACCTAGGTGGATGACAAAAAGCATCAAATGCTAAACTGCCAATAAAAGTATTCACACTCAGGCTGAAAAACAATGAAACGCTACTACGGTCCCATACTACCAAGCTGAGATTTCCCCTTTCCTGGAGCAAATTCAGATGCGCCATTGCAAAAGCCGCAAGGTCCACATCAAACCTTTGCCTCTGGTCCAAATGGGCGTAAGCCTTAGCGCGGTTTGATCCAAAATGCGTTGCAATTGCCTTCTTTTCCTGCCCAGTGGACATAGCCTTTAGCACAAAAATCTCATGGAACAGGTACAACGGCCAAAAACAGATGAATACCAACTATTGAGACAACAGTTGCAATAATAGCATCTAACACCAATAACTTTTTATTCATAGTCTTTAGCGATGACAGGATTATAAAAATATTATTTGCTAAGTTTGCAATAACCCAAAATCGGTGGCACACCATTCATCTGCCGCCGCCTATTTCAATAATCATCTCACATAAAACACCATGCTACATATTATGAATAGCATTGAGTGGGACTGGAAAATTGCAATTGTAACGGCGTGTGGCTGATTACAAGTTGATATAGTTTTTAGGATAAGCGAATCAAGAACGTAGATTGGTTGCAGCAGTTGTCACGGGCAGATTGGTTGGTGGTTGGATACGCCCCCCGCGTACAAAAAGGATAGCACCGCTCAGTCGGAAATGATCGCACAAAGGGTATTTAAACATGCGTTAGTTTTTTTATTTTGTGAAGTCATAACAGACATTATTTTTGGGGCCATGTTCTGAGCGGTCTCATGATTTCTTGGCATTAACCTAACCTAAATCATTTAGCGCTTATTTTGATTTGATACAGTTACTAAAAATTGCAACTGGTTTGTTTGTTTGTGCAAGTTTAAAATACATCCATTCTAGAATTAGAACAAACACAAAGAACAGATTTTAATAATGCTGCCATAGTTATTGACTATAGATGTAGTTTATCAGTGTTCATTTACCGTTATTGTGGTGATTCTTTTTCTTTAAGTGTCTTTTGCGCTTCTTTCAAAAGATCTATAGCATATTTGTCTTGTCGAAATGCTCTTTCGCCCAATATTTCCAAGAGAATTTCACACAGTTTACTATCGGATTTTTGTTTCTCCGTTATGTTGCTTATTGTATCCTCAGTGCTCATAACAATGACTATCAGCCATATTTTGGTATTTATGGATTATTGAATAAATGTTGCAACTGCAATAAACATATCCTAACGCATTTAAAGTCACATCACCACATCAAAAACCAATACCAAATATCCTCATCCCAAAAGATTAACTAACTCGAAAGAATACCAATAATGATCAAAAAGAAATAGTCAAGACGTAAGATATATTTTATTGTGACTGCTCAGTTTTGCCTTGGCTCATTAAGGTATTCAAATCCATAAATTGGCATTGCGATACCAATGGAATCTCATTCTGAAAAAAAGCAAAAACCTGCCTGGAGACAATGGACTTTAACTCGCACCCATTATACTTTGAAGCGTTCTTTTGGCCCTGAAGGTATTGGATCTCTGCCTTTGAGAGAAGAGACATATGCAAATAGGTGGCAAAAAAAGGTATTAAGTCTTTCATTGCCAAATATGGTCCTTTATTCCAAGGTAATTACAAGGTCATCCATATTAGCCTTCATCACCCTTTTTTCTTTCATGATCATGTCCAACAAGTCAAATCCATCATGTTCTATAGCATACACATGTCTTTGACCATTGTATGAGACAATGTGATAATCAACTAGATAAAGCAAATACTTTTTGAGATTGTTAATTGATAATGGCGCTGTTTTTTGCATTTCACGCTCAAGGTCATTGATGGAGATTCCGTTAATGCAACATATTAAAATAGGCTCTACAATGGCCGCCTTTAGTGCAGGCGTTCTCATGGCTTTGCCATAGTATTTGGAATTCATTTTTTCCTTGTTTCTGTTAGACATGCTATGCTATTAACGCCCAGTAAGGCCATTGCCCGAATGCTTGAACCCAAGCAGTGATGGCATTTCAGTTGACAACAGTAATAATACACCCCATTTTCCACAATCTTTGTGGCCAAATCAATCAAATGCTATTGCACCTCTTTTAAGCACCAGTAGTTGTTGTTTAACTCCTGGCATACCCAGGCATTGCAAAGAGCTATTTGGTACAAAGACTGATTTCATTGACATGATTTTTGCCAAATTCATATTTGACATGTTTTATTATTTTAAACAGACTTTATTATACACAGCTTTTGTTAGATGTGTATATAATTTTACAATGTATTAATGTGTGTTTTATAATTATTTTAATTTGTTGCCTTATGGTATTGCTTAACAAGATATGGATAAAGACTGCTTGCATCCTTCACCTAGATGTTGGGAATTATCAAATGCCTTTTCCGAATCCAGACCTGACCCTAAAGTAATGGATTGGTTAGGTGCCATATCCTTCACATTAAGTTGGCTTTGTTTCCATTTCCAACTTCAAGTTTTATTTTAATCACATTGTGAAACAGATTATCACCTTAAGATTTTCTTCTATGCACAGTAACTGCCACATCATGGATTACCTAGAAACAACAAAGTTAGTCTTGCCCATTGTAGTAAGGCCGCCTAATACGTACTCAACTTACAATATAAGGCCATTATCTTTGTATTTTGTAACCCCAAAATCATGCAGCATTAAAATAAGCCAACTCACATCAAATACTAAAATTTATGACCACGGTAATATCTATAAAGGCCAAAGATGGAATTATTTTAGCAAGCGATAGTCAAGGAACATCAGTAAAAGTAAAGACCACCATAAAAAAAGTTTTCAAAATAAACAGTTTCATCGGTATTGGCGCCTCAGGAGATAACTCCCAAATTGAATTATTTGTTGACGAACTAAAGCAACATTTACAAAATGAAATTAAATTGGAATCAGAATTTAGAAATCAAATGTCCAATGTTGTGTTGAATTTGCATCGGATACACAATCATAACCATTCGTTATTGTGCGGATATGCCGGCGCCAGGTTATTCTTTTCCCCCCTTTCGGTAGCAGCTGCAAAACCAAAGAACGGGGATCCCTATCTTTACCGTGTGGGTTTTGGCACAATGGGAAAAAATAAGGAGGTTTCTCCATACATATATAAAATAAACAGGGATTATGTGTCAATAGGTTCTGGTTCCAACTACGCTCGTTTAGTTCTCAAACAACAAGATAGAATTTATGCCGCAATGAAAAAGAAATTGTCCGATTTATCTACAGAAAACAATGTCGGAATAGCATCATACGTAATAAATGAGGTGAAGCAATTGGACCTGGAGACAGGAGGAAAGACCCAGATTGCAGTAATTAACAATGACGGTTACAGAGAACTTTTCCATAATGACCAAATCGAGTGCCATCAAATAATGATTGATAACCTATTTTCTTCTCTGCAGGAGAATTTTTCAAATAGTGAAAAAGCAAGGGAGTTTATTTGCAATATTTTTCCATATGATTAACGGCACAAGATTATAACAATTGAATACACTATTCAATTGCCTCAAGTGCCTTAAAGTTCTATAGAGAATGACTAAATATTAGACAATCTTTTATTACCATCTAAGAACAGACAATGAATCCTGTTTCTTTTATCATCTGTCCATAGTTTCTCCAAAGCCATTGGCACGGCTTCATTTGGTGTTGTGTAGGGCGGCTACGTTCCGCAAAACGCCTTTTCGCCCATCAGTTTGACATAGATCCTGGATGCCTTTTCAGCCAATGGTATTTTTATATCACAGGAAGTGACAGTTGGGCAGTTGTCAATTTCAAAACCCTTGTTATATCATAGGCCTTAAGAACCCATCCCAAAACAGGGAAAGAGACAACTCTCTTTTGTATAAAATAAAATGTTTTTAAATAAAAAAACAATAATTAATACCACATCTTTGAGTAAGACAATAGACAGTGATTTTTAGAGCGGATGAAAGAGTATGATAAGGATTTTGACTGCTTTCATGCCAATAATGGTGAATCCATAACAAACATAAAAAACGAGTTTGTTGCCGTAAAAAACCTAAAGGTTTGCCATGAAGCCAACTCGTTTAAGCTGTTGGAACTGCCAAGGGCAGACGGTTTTGATGACACTGACCACACTTTTATAGAATTTGTGAAATGATGCTTTTATTCTGTGACTCTCCAATTGAATTGGTGAGGTTCATTTTTTGTCCTTCTTTTTTATCTCCATATTCTTTTCATAAAGCGAGATTGCATTTTATTATATTAGCAGAGAATCAAAAACAGGTTTATATTTTAGTTAGGCTAACCTAATCATGTCTGTGAATCTGCGCCATAGACCAAATAAATAATACAAGCGCACCTAAGCACTACACACCAAATCCTTTGCATGTCATACAATGGACACATTTGTTAACTGGATCTTGTACCACTGATAAAGGAGTGAATTAACAAAATATGGTATTGGCATTTACAAA
>JADDOQ010000080.1 GCA_016782315.1 Nitrososphaeraceae archaeon
TAATGTATCAAATTGATGAATGGGGTTTCTAAATTTTTGAAAGAACTTTTAGAGTATCAAAAGAAGTGTATCAGACAGTGTTTTGTAATGAATTAATGCAAATTTTCATGATCGGAGAATTGCATACATAAGGCCTATTTCAAGAGAAGCAGCATGGGAAAAGACAAGCAGCAGATTAATGAAAGAACGGAAGGGTTACAACATGCTTTTTCGTCAAACAGATCAAACATAATCAATGGCTATTGGACAAACTGTTGGATTGTAAAGGAATCCCCCTCCCCAGACATAAATCCATAATATTGGATTACAAATTATGGATATTGTTAAAGTAAATTCTAACATCATACATCTTTTATTAGTTATATTTGGGATCCATTAACGGCAAACTAAATGAAAATGTCGCGCCTTTGCCATCATCATTGTTTTTTGCCCATATCCTTCCGCCATGTGCTTCTACGATGTTTTTGCAAATAAATAAGCCAAGGCCAGTTCCCTTTTCTGAATTGGTGGCAAATTTGGTAAACAACTTGGGCAGTATTTCCGTGTGAATTCCTCTCCCATTATCCTTTATTGTTATAACTGCGTATTTTTGGCAATTGATAACTTCTCTTTTTATTTCCATTTCTATCATCTCACCCTCATTTGTGAATTTAAATGCGTTATCCAATAAATTGGAAATAACCTGAGACACCCTTGATCTATCCACCTCGGCTAAAAAGGAATCATAACTGCCATGTTTATCTAATTGCGAAAAGTCTAGCCTTGAGTTATATCTTTCTTCATTGTCTAAATGGCGTTTGTATGCACGTTCAATGTCATTAATCACATGTTTTTCATAATCCATCATATGCTCAAGTAAAAACAGTCTTAGATCAACGGCCTCTTTATGAAGGCTCATAGAATTTGTTTCAATCCGCGTAATGTCCAAAACATTGGTTGTCAATGACATCAGTTTTTTTGTGTTTCTTATAATGGTATCAATATAGCCAATGATTTGGCTTTTGTTTATCACGACGTCTTTGGAACCTCTAGATTCATTTTGGATTATGATTGATTTGAGAATTTCAGAAATTGCAAGTATTGGCTGTATTGGGTTCCTTAGTTCATGCGCCGCAATATGGATAAAGTCTTTCTGGAGGATTTCGCTTTTCTTTAGTTGTTGGAATAATTCGGTTTGTTCCCACAAGTTTTCAAATATTGATATGTAGGATAACACGCCTGCCTTACTGTTGGAATAGGTCGATAATCCTATGGCTTCATGAAAATTTTCTTTTGTATCATCCCTAAGTTCCATTACCAGGGATACTTTTTTGTCAACTATGAGGATAGTGGACCTTGCTTCTAATAACGTTTGGATATACCTAACCTGAACATTGCTGTTGTTGTTGTTGTTGTTGCTGTTGCTGTTGTTTGCATTGTCTATTGAAAAATTGTGTTTGTCTAAACTTTCAATTAATTCAACAGGATTTTTACTTTTGGGAACCAGCATCCTTACTTTTACGCATCTGTCTTTTGCGGCATGTGTTATCGAATCAATCAGCCCTATTTTGCGCTGTCTAAGAAAAGCGTTGGTGGTAGGTAGCATGAGCATAATCTCCTTGTTTGCGGAATTCAACAGGTCCAGATAGGTATTTTCAGCGTTAGTTGACCTTGAGATTACATCCACCCTTTCGGTATCAAGTCCCCTTTCAATGTCCTCTATAATGTCTATCGCATCAATGCCGTTTTTCCATAGTTCCTCAAATACCGTTTTGTACTGATTAATGTAGAGACCATCATTACTTGTAAATAGGCTGTTAATGGTTTCCCTGTCTTCCTTGCGATCGATTTTTTCAGTGTTTGAAAAGAAAGCTTTGTCAGTTAACAGGAAGTTTAATGGTGGAAGGTTTCTTACGCTTCTAATTTTGACACCAATGTCCAAGAATAGTCTGGCTAACCCCGCATCCTCTCTACAACTTATGTGCGTAATCCATCTTATACCGCTGTGATGTCCCCTCTCGTATTTATCCATTATTTCCTGATATATACCAAAAAAACAATTGTGTACTATTTTTAGCAAGCCAGTGTCCGAACAAACTAATAGTTCATCGCTGTTTTTTCCCAACGACTCTATCTTTTTGTGTATATTCTCTGCATCATCGAATACTTTGGTTTCTGTTCTTTCAATTCCTTCTTCAATCTCCTTCATCCTTTGCGTTGCCGGTATGGCATTGACCCATAAACTTTCGAAAACCAATTGCTGCTGTTCCACTATTTCCTTTACGTTACTGTAGATAAGGTGGGGAACAGGTTTAGCTTCTTGCAAATTGGCTGTAGCTATGTATTCCATTTCGCTAACAGCCATTCCCCCTTTGGCATTGTCCATGTGGCGTACCTCCGCCATCTTCATCAGCTCTTTACAGTAGTTGATGTTGTGCTTTGTGATTTCAGAGATGTATCTTATTTTGGCCCCTCTCCTATGCGCGTTTCTCATGCCTTTTCTTAGTTGCTCCAGCCCCATTGCTATTGTGGGACCATTGGAATCGGCATAATTGTCCCATTTGCTTCTTGCGTTGTTTACTGTTTGTAAAATTAGTTTTGTAGTTTCATCTTCACCATAAACAACCAGGGTCTTTTCTTTTAGCGAGGCATCGTCTTTGCTATAAATATCAATATTGTCAAAATGATTTGCATTGTAACAATCTTTATCTTTGTTATCTAAAGGCAGATTTTTGCCCCTTTCAATTGAGTCTAAAGATGATGTATCATATCCATTGTCAAGATCATCATAGGTTTTTTTACCCTCGATATTGATTTTAAAGTTCAATATCTAACAATACCATTTAGTATCCATACGATATAAGCATACCTGTTTTTTCAACCTTTGCTGCAAAAAAACGGCATTTAATTGATTTATTACATAAAACCAATAAAAAAACAATACAATTCAATCACAGCCAAAAGCTCCCCAACACCTGGGAAAAGTTGTTAAATATAATCGCGGTAATGTACCTAATTAGAGATTTTCATTAGAAATAAAGGGATAAAAAACGTTTCAGGTAACATATGTATTTGATCTGCAGTTGAGGCAACGACACAACTTCAAATGCAAAAAATAAATCCACAGTCAAAGTCCGATTATAATATACTAACAACAGCCCCATACCACAAAAGTCATAATCCTTTTCATTGATTGCTGCGAGTAAATTTATCAAACTTGAACATAACATGCAAGGTCTAGTTCCCATTGAAAATGGATGGAAACGCCAAACTAAATTCTATTCATTTTGACATGATCCAAAAATAGAGATCAGCTATGGACAATTGGGCCAATGCCGATATAGATTTCATATAAGGGATTCCTCTGTTTATGCAATGAGACTTGATGTAACAATTATGAGATAATGATATTGTTTAAGCACATTATTCGCACCTGTGGCCGTTTTCTGTGACAACACACAAGTTTATAGACGGCATGGATAAAGATAGTACAAAGGATCGTTGTTTTCCTAAATCAAATCTAACAGGCTTATCACTGTAAAGCCATTATCCTGTAGGTATTTCATCTCCGCTTTGAACAAGTCAAAACTTGTGGTGTAAAATCCACTTGTAGTGTCAATATCATGGTATATTATTATAGGGATTGCACCTATCTCCTCACCATCATTATACCCACTTTGACTTTCAACCACATCGATGAATCTCTGCAACATTTGCTCATCATTATACTCATTGTCTTCTCTTTCAGAATCATGACTCCACCCAATTATAGAGTATTTACCGTATTCTTCACTATCCCCTAAGGAAGTACAATCTATCTTTTCGTCTTGTAGTGATGAATTAGTTAAACCACATTTCACAAATGCCAGAGGATCGTTAGCGGTTCTTGCCATATCGTAATGTTTGGCAACTTCTTTTAGTATAGCAGGATTATCTGAACCCCCATTTTTTGGATAAGTAAATACCCTTACATCCCTAACACCGTTATCCAACAGGCACTTTTTTGATTCACTTATTTCATGAATTGCTATATCCATCGGTATGTCTTCAAGCTCTACATGGTTCATTGTATGGGATGCCAGGTCATATCCATCTTTTTCCAACTGCTGAATGTCATGCCAATTCAAATGGTCACTCAGTGAGACATTGTTGCATATGATGGAAAAGGTGGCAGGATATCCATAGCTGTCAAGTGTCTGTTTAGCGTACTTTATTTGGCCTTTTTTTCCGTCATCAAATGTAATAATTGCCAATTTCTTATCACCGTTTTCTGAGACGTCTTGTGGCCCATTAACGATGGTTTCACCTCCGCCTGTCTGGCCAAGTGCAACCATGTAGTTAATTTCACCAAATACAATGCTGACTATTATCATACCAGATAAAATTGCAAAAATTGCAACTCCCGATATCCCGAGATTATTAAAAAACACCATGGCATCCTAAACGAAAATATGACTTATAAACCAAAATAGTAAAAGACTAGACAGATCATAACTATTGCACTTCTCTATGAAAATCATTTTCATAATTGGGACCTGTCAATGAAAACCCCTCCCCCCCTCAACCAATCACCCACCAACCTAAATACCATTATATTGTATAATCGGTTAACAATACATGCATGGATTAAAGGCAACCCAATACAAAAACTCAATATTGTGATATCCCATTACTGTTGTAGGCGCACATATGAATGATAAAGTCAGCTATTTTTTATAGGTAATTTTAATTTATAACACATATTGTCATCTGCGCCTGCCAAACCAACATCAGTGCAAAATGTCAACGAAACGACAAAAATAGCAAAGGGTGAGGATAATGTAATACAACACACACTAAATTTTGTTTCATGCTGCAGAGCGGATAGATGCATGCATAGACAATACAATTCCCTCTTTGCTGGTAGAGATAAAGCAATTGGGGGAGCCTTCGAGAATGCCAAAAATAGAGGCATAACACTAAATTATGTCACAGAAATCACTAGAGAAAATATTTCATATTGTAAGCAGTTAATTCAATTTGTAAGTGAATTACGTCATGTAGACGGCATCAAAGGTAATTTTTACGTTAGCGAAAAGGAGTATATTGCACCTGCTAAGTTTCATGAGTTAGGGAAGTCCGCCTCACAATTAATTTATAGCAATGTAGCAGAAATTGTCGAGCAGCAACAGTATGTTTGATAGTTTTTGGAAAGAAAACTTTTTCCCCCTTAAATTGTCTTTATGCACATGGCGTTAGCCGAAATAGACAGCTTATCCATAACATTGTTGATGGACAATTATACCGACAGATTGTTACCGTTATCATACCCGGCGATTCGCAATCCAATGGTAAAAGACGAGCAATTTCTTCCTCCGCCCGTTGCAGAACATGGTTTTTCGGCTCTGGTCAGAGCTGTGTGCTATGGCAAAAGCGAAGAAGGAAATAAAGGTCAAACTTGTACAGAAAGCACAACTCTCTTTGATTGTGGAACCAGTGAAAACGGTGTTGTGCACAATGCAGACATATTAGGAATAAACTTCAATTCCATAAACTCCATCATACTCAGTCATGGGCATTTTGATCACTTTACGGGTCTTTTGAGCATACTCAAAAGAATCGATAAGCCAATTAGGATGATTTGTCACCCTGATGCTTTCTCGAGGAGATGGATAATATTTCCCAACTGCACGGACAAAGCAAAAATGCCTTTCCTGGATAAAGAGGAATTGCAAAGACATGGAGTGATCATAACAGCAAAGAAAACCCCAAGCATAGTATCCGAAGACAATATAGAGGAACAACAATATTTGTCAAACAGCGATAAGAATACCTCGTCACCAAAATTACTAGTCACGGGCCAGATTCCGCGAAATACCCCATACGAAAAAGGGTTTCCATTGCAGTACAAGGAAGATCCTATCAATGGTAACCTTGTTCCTGATCCCTTGGTAAATGATGACCAAGCCATTGTTGCAAATCTAAGGAAAAAAGGTTTGGTAGTCATTAGCGGTTGCGCGCATGCAGGTATCATTAACACAGTCAACTACGCCAAATCGCTTACAGGAATCAGCAAGATATTTGCCATTGTAGGGGGTTTTCACCTAACTGGTGGAGGAATTTATGAGGAGGCCATAGAACCAACAATATCAGAATTGAAAAGGATGGCCCCAAGGTACCTGATTCCATGCCATTGTACAGGATGGAAAGCTACAAGCAGAATAATTCAAGAACTAGGGGAAAAATTCATTCAGCCAACTACATGCACCACTTTTACATTCGATTCGACCATTTGATGTAATGGAATTGTGTGAGTTTAAGGAGGGTTCAACGGATTCATTTTATCTGTTGGTAACTGTATTCGCTACAAGCAAGCACGGATAAGGACTATGTAAATAAATTGGCACAGTGGATTAACGCCGTATTGGCCCCCTTTATGGGATTATGTTTTTTGATGCGGTAATTCCAGGTTTAGGTTTTGAGTTTGCGTTGTTAGTTAATCTTTTTACTATTGCTTAACATTTTTGATTTGATACACTAAACAGATTTTACCAAGAAGACGGTTTTATGTTATTTTTTATGTATTTTATAATGCTACCAAACGCATCGATTTAATAAAATCCAATAATTTCATGTTACTGTCCTTATAATCATATATGGCAATTTAATTGGCAAAACATTCAAGTTCAACGCATTTTAGCCTTAAAGAATAAAAAACAAGGTCATTGCGTAGCAATGGATTAACCAATTGTCATTACTTCAACCAATCACCAATTTATATACTCTTTACAGTTAATATTCAAGTGCAAAAACAAAATGTTGCCCTGGTTACTGGTAGCTCAAGCGGCATAGGATATGAAACATCACTCCTGTTAGCCAAAAGTGGATTTCACACGTATGCTTCTATGCGCAACCTTGAGAAATCCAAAAGCATAGTTGAAATAGCCAATAAGGAAAAATTGCCATTGGAAATCATTCAGCTTGATGTCAACGACGACAGATCCGTCAAAGAGGCAATTGACAAAATAGTAGATGAAGACAATAGAATAGACGTATTGGTAAACAATGCAGGGTATGGGCTTTTTGGATCTCTAGAGGATTTATCAATAGAAGAGATTAAAGCACAGTTTGAGACAAACTTTTTTGGCGTAATACGGGTAACGCAGAAAGTTCTTCCAATCATGAGAAAGCAGAACAGCGGGACAATAGTAAATTTAAGTTCAGTTGGAGGTCGCGTTGGTGTTCCTGTTTTGTCTGCATATCAAAGCACAAAGTTCGCATTAGAAGGTTTAAGTGAATCATTATCATATGAGCTGGAGCCCTTTGGAATTAGAGTGGTTATAGTTGAACCGGGGTTTATCAGGACAAACATAATGAACTCTAGCATTATAGCAAAAAAAGCTGTTGACCGAGAATCACCATACTTTTCGCTGATGCAAAAGGTAGAGAACCACTTTAAATCAATGATGGACAATCCTTCAACTTCCCAACCAGAAGTAGTGGCAAACGTAATACTACAGGCCATAACGTCTGAAAACCCACAACTGAGATACACTGCGGGCAATGACGCTGCTACTGTAATGCAAGCAAAAAAAACCATGTCAGATTCGGAGTTTGGCAATTTAATAAAGCAACAGTTTCTATAACAGTGGCATCGAGCCAAACTCTTTTACCAATCACGGCGATTTTGAATGATGGGCAAAACCCACCAATTGCAAAATAATGCATATTACCGAACAATCATCATCAATAAAGGAGCACGGCCTATTCCGCAAATAATTTGAAACATCTGTTAAAGAGATTTGGCAATAACATGGACACACACTAGAACAAAAATTACCGGGTAGACATAGTGAATATTTAAGGTTAATATTCATTATACCTTAAATCCATTTCCAAATATTGGCATATGACTCTTTGATAAAATAAGGTGACAATTCTCAGGGCTCTTTAGAGTTTTTATCCCCAATCACAATATAGGAAAAAACATTATCTCATTCATTCTGGCGATATCTTTAAAGTAGTGTCGTTGTAGTAATAGCAGTCACATCCATTAACATATTAATGAGGAGATTTCAATTAAAAAGGGGTTTATTAGATATGTTGGACGGTACAGTTGAAGGGCCGCCCAACAACAACAACATACAGCAATCTAGTAAACCCCATATGCAATTTATTCTGATTGATAGACATAACAGACCCACAAGTATCATGCTTCAATTTTTTGTTTGAAACGGCTCCTGCACCTTCCTGTGACGATTGGGCAAAAATGGTGCTTGCATGGACAGACGCCAATGCAACAAGTGCTGCAGCAAGAGATGCAAATGCCATTGTTTTACAGGAAATGGATTTTGTTCTTTTTATTGGACATAGAATCTTATATTTTTGTACAAAAACTTTTCTGTTTCTGCATTTGACAAAAGAAATATCCAGGCAAATAAAATAAAATCAATTACAAAAACTAGATCTTTTTAAAATCTTTAAAATAATGTGGTTCTGGTTTACCAATTACGACAATCTCGTCATATAATAAAGTGACATAATTTAGCTAATTATTTGAATTGGTATCAGTTTACCATGGATTTTGATGAAAAGCATTTCGCTGGGAAGGCTAAAGGAGCTAATGTCGAAATCGGTTTCCGATATGAATTCATACCGATAACAGTTCCACTATGTGGTGTGGATTTATTTTTAATGCAACAAATCACATTAATCTAAAACCCCATCAATCAAATAACCATCTCAATAAGAAACGACGTATCTCATAAGATAGACATCTTACCACAATAGTCATAGAAAGGCTTTACAAATAGCATGATTTAATCCATTTGAAAATACCCTCGGTACTTAATATACTCAGGAGATAGTTTATGGACATTATCATATGTTTTTATGCGGTGACAAAGAGACTTTGAAGGCAATGTCAAGTATATCAGATCCCATAAAAAAATAGTTAAATTTAGTAAAAGTTATTTTGCCAGTTGTGCAAAGGGAATTCTTTAATAGCATTATCATAAATTTCTAATCTGGACAATAACAATTCATATGTCAATGTAAAAAGGCTTCAGGAACAACTCGCAAAAAAGATTACAATGAATGACGACTTTGACAGAGAGATTGAATTTGTTTGCGGAGTGGATGTATCATACCAACAAGAAATTGCACATTGCTCAGCGGTAATAGTCAAAAAAAAGACATTGGAAGCGGTAGAAGTAGTCAGGAGCAAAAGTATCGCAAAATTCCCATACGTTCCAGGATTATTTATGTTAAGGGAATCAAATCCGATAAGGCATGCTTTAAAATTGCTTAAGAATCCTTTTCAGATTTTACTCATTGATGGACATGGGATGCTTCATCCCAGAAGATGTGGCCTAGCATGCTATATCGGCGTAATCACAAATAAGCCCACCATTGGAGTTGCAAAGAGTTTGTTATGTGGAACTCTCCAATCGGATGGTTTTGTCAAATATAATGAAGAGATACTTGGTTATGCCATAAAAAGGGACACCAAACCAAGGAAAACGATTTATGTGAGTATCGGTCATAGGATAAGTTTACCTACCGCAGTAAAGATGGTTAGAGCACTCACAAAGACAGGAGAATTGATTCCAGAGCCTCTTAGAGTTGCAGACATTAAATCCAAAGATCATGGTAATGGAGAATGAATCAAATTTTGACTAAACTATATCGTATTTTTTTTGAATATACCCATATTCTTCGAACCTATCCATATCTTTGATTAAATTCATGATTTGATCTTGCTCTTGTTTTAAATCCAAATGACTAGATCAGATTACTCCTTTAATTGAAAGATGCGCAATTCCAAACTTAAACATGCTTATTCAATTTTCCACAATAATATCGGCATTTTCAATCTTCCCATCATCTGGGATTGATTATATATTTATATCCGCAATTGCATCCCTTAGAAGGGTATGCCTGAAACGCCAACCTTTAGCGAAAAACCTTTTAG
>JADDOQ010000222.1 GCA_016782315.1 Nitrososphaeraceae archaeon
CCTGATGCAACGATAATTGGATTTTTCAATTCAATCTCCCCTATTTTTATAGGAATATTATTGTACAAGACTTTTTAATTAGTTCAATTTCAGTCAATAAAAAAGTTATTATTATTATTGTATTGTTTTTATAAATGGCGATAGATTAAATTTACTTTGTGGAAAAATCAGAATAGTTTTATATATTAATATCAATTAATTTTTACATTAAATGTCTGCTTCTTCTTCATCACCATCATCAATTTCAATCACATCTGGAGAAAGAAAAGCTTCATTAAACTATGACAACAACAAAATCAAATGGAATACATTAATTCATAATGGTGTTTGCTTTCCATCCGAATATCAGCTAAAAGGGCTAAATTGCAAGATAAATGGGGAAACTTTTTTGTTAAATAGGGAGCAAGAGGAACTTATCTATTCTTGGGCAAAAAAGAAAGATACGCATTATGTCAATGATTTAACATTTCAAAGAAATTTCTTAAATGATTTTAAAAAATTTCTTCCAAAAGAATATGCTAATGCTCTTACATCAATTGAGCAAATAGATTTCGATGATTTTTTTGTATATGTTGAGAATGAAAAAAAAGAAAAAGAAAAAGAAAAAGAGAGGCTAAGAAATTTATCCACAGAAGAAAGGAAAAAAATTATTATTGAAAAAAAAAATGAAAAAGAAAAGTTAAGGAATTTTTACGGAAAAGCAATTATTGATGGAATTGAGGTAGATGTTGCAAATTGGCTTGTGGAACCACCGGGGTTATTTATGGGAAGGGGACAGCATCCTCTTAGGGGTAGATGGAAACCACGAGTTTATCCTAGGGATGTTATTTTAAATTTAGGTGAGGATGCCCCGGTTCCAGAGGGATCTTGGCAAAACATTGTCCATGATCATAGCTCAACATGGTTAGCATCCTGGATTGAAACTCTTACTGGAAAAAGAAAATATGTTTGGCTGCATGACTCTTCTCTGATAAGGCAAAACTATGATAAGGCAAAATACGATAAGGCAAAAAACTTGGAAAAATATATCGTTAAAATTCAAAACGAGATAATAAAAAGAATGTCATCAAAGGATATCAATCAAAAAAGAATAGCTACCGTCTGTTACCTCATATTCAAGTTAGCCATGCGAGTAGGTGATGAAAAAGATCCAGATGAGTCTGATACTGTTGGAGCATCAACCTTAAGAATCGAACACATTCAGTTTGTAAATGATAAAAATGGGAGAAATACAATTCAATTTAATTTTTTAGGCAAGGATAGCGTACCTTGGCAAAAAACCCTTAAAATTGACTCAAAGGAAGTAGAAACACTGTACAGCAACCTGAAGCTATTTATGAAAAATAAATCAGATACTGATCCTATTTTCGATAACATCAATTCCATGAAAGTAAACCAGTTTTTGCGTAACATCGATCCCAAAAATGTTCCTGGTCTTACGGCCAAAGTTTTCAGAACATATATTGCCACAAAAATAGTAAAGCATGTTCTGAAGAACCCGCCAATCAAGGTAGATCAATTGTCTCCAGAGTCAAAGAAAATTTATGTTGCAAAATTTGCAAATCTTCAGGCAGCTATAACCTGCAATCACAAAAAAGGCATAGATCCTAAAAACCCTGCAAACAGGATTTCTTTGGAAAAATTTGAACTATCCATAAAAAATAAAAATATTGCAATACAGTCAATAAAAAAAGACATTGCATCAAAGAAATGGAAATCGGAGAAACAAAAAATAAAAATGGAGGAGAGGCTGGAAAAACTAGAATCTCAACTTAAATTGCATAAGGAAACCAGAGAATATAATCTGGGAACTTCCTTAAGAAACTACATTGATCCGAGGGTTTTCAAAGCGTGGATGAATTACATGGATTTGCAATGGACAAAAATGTACACTTCAACACTACAAAGAAAATTTCTATGGGTTGATGATATCTCGAAAAAAGAACTAAATGATTTTTTTCCACGCTAATTGTTTATGCAAATGGCTGTTGTATGTACCAGGATTCAAACATTATTGAACATATGCCGAGAATTTTGTTGAAATAATGATGTCGGAAAAAAAACACAGAAACCCAATTCCAGCAATTGATGCAATTATTCATAATGAAAGAAATCAAATACTATTTGTAAAAAGAACAAGCGATCCTTTCAAAAACCACTTATCATTGCCAGGAGGGTTTGTTAACTATGGTGAAAGGATTGAGGATGCTCTAAGAAGAGAAGTTAAAGAGGAAACCTCTATGAACATTGAGCCATTGGAAATACTGGGGGTATATTCCGATCCTGATAGGGACCCACGTGGTCATATCATAAGCACTGTTTTTGTTTGTTTGATAATGGATAATTTAAAAGGCAAAACTGGAGACGATGCAAGTGGAATGTGTTGGATAAACCTAAATGAAATTGAAAATAATACTTATGCATTTGACCATAAAATGATTATTAAGGATTATTTGAAATGGAGATTTCAAGATTCAACGCATTGGTCATCTAAAAATCGGTGAATATTATGTGCGGAATCAATCGATCTCAAAACTTCTAATTTTAGAGATATTGCTCTCAGTTAATTTTATCGTAAATGCAGAAGCATTATCCGATTGGATTTTAGAGAGATTTTCCAGAAAAGCTGTTTTATCCTTCCCACGTTCAAACATGCCTCCAGACTCCTTTATACAAAGAGGAAACCGTTGAATTTTAATACTATTTGAAAACAAATGATCTATAAATTTCAAATAATTCTTTATTTCAGAATACTCC
>JADDOQ010000223.1 GCA_016782315.1 Nitrososphaeraceae archaeon
ATAGATGTTATGATACATTACTGTGTAATATTATACTATGATAACTATTGCAATCTGTAACTGTTACATGCAAAATAGACTGCAAAATACTCGTTTTGTTATAAAACAAAATTAAACAAAACCGAAGAAGAAAAAACAACAACAAGATTTTAAAATGTCCTTAACTTTGGATTCATTAAAGTTTTGTTTATCCTAAACTGTTGGAGCACACATAATACAATCGAGTAAAAAGTTAATGATTCGTGTAACTTGAAAATTAAAAGAACAATATGAAAGATAATGCTAATATGCCCACTCAAAAGTCAAAACTTTATTATGTGGAATTTAAAAGACATTATTTTTTGTAACTAAAGCAATAATTGGAGATATAGAATTAGCAATAAAATTATGAAATAAAAGCATATTGAAATATTTTAGTATTTCCTTACTTTTAGCATTTTTTACTGATCTCATAATAATGCTATCCGGTGCACATGATGTACATGATATTACTGATTAAATTAAACATTGCAGCGGGATCTGCCTCTATCTTGGGTATTATGGCTGTCTATCGGCATTAATAAATTGGAAGTCGCGTCACATAGTGTTTGTTTTTGAAACTTGGTATCGCATTATGTTTTTGTGCTGATTTTGTTTTATTGTATTTGTATTTTATTAAGGGAGTAGTAGAACAAAACCAATTTTCTTTGTTAGACATATGATGGTTAAGTGGATATGTTCCTTTCTTTACACTTGATTACTTCAAATAGTGATATAGTATTAAAATACATCAATAACAATAACAGTGCTATTAGTTTATTTAGTCAGTAAAAACATTAACCTGGAAACATAACCAAGTAATGAATTAAGCAATAGGCACTGATTCAGTCTAATGCTTTTTAAATGGATCTATACTAAGTTTATGCCATTGATTTTAAGCCATTTTGCTTTTTCAGAATAATTGGACATATATTTCTGTATCAATTTCCAAAACATAACTGAATGGTTTTTTTCTATAAGATGCCCCATTTCATGCAAAACCACATATTCAATTACCTCAACAGGAGCTTTTATTAAATTAACATTCAAATTAATTGTTCCGTTAAAGGTGGTGCTACCCCATCTACTTTTTAATTTTTTTATCAAAATTTTCTTTGGTTTAACATTTAGCAAAGCCGAGTATTTTTCTATGTGCAGGTTAAAAATTGTAGGAGATATGCTAAATAGCCATTTTTCATATATTGTCTTAACTGTGTCGTTTTTGTAATGAATTATAAATTCATCATTTAGAGATTCCAAATAGTCGGCGTCATCTTTAACAATTCTTAAGCCAATATTTTTCCCCAAATATGGCAATGTGGTATTTTGTTTATATGTTGGTAACATAATTTCAGGTTTTTTCCCGTTATTTTCTTTTAATATTTGGAGTATCCACCCTGCTTTGCCTTTTACTAATGTTTCTATATCGTAAATAGATTTTGAACATGGTGCTCTGATGAAAACATCATCGTACTTAATTACTATCTCACTTGTCTTCCTTCTTGCAGTTTTTATTATTTTGAATTCTATCTCTGTGTTTCCATAGACGATTTTATGTTTTTTCATAGTTGTAGTGGTTGTCATATCATTTCATCCTGTTTCTTTTTTTAGGCCAAGCCATCAAATAAAATTTTATCGATGTGTTTAATTTAAGAACAAAGGGTGATGGTGTTGATTTCTTTAGGGTTTCCTAAAGTTGTTGGAAGCACCTGAGGAGAATGAATAACCCATGGTCAAATATTATATTGTTATTTATTTTGGATTTGTTCTGTCGGTGTTTAACTATTGGAGGAAATATTTTTGGATCTTTTGACAACTATTATAACAAATAGGAGTATTTACTATGTTTCTCTTTCTTTGTGTTGTTTTACTGTATACACTATAAAACTTAAGTTTTTGATATTGCGAAGTAAATGTTTGAAGAACCCTTTTGTTATGGAGGAGAAAAGTTATTGCAATACACCTACAATACCATTTGAAACCCTTTCATATGTCATATCCGCAAGGTGTAAAGTGACGATTGTAAATAAAAAGATCGTGTAAATATAGAAAACCTTATAGAATATAAAGACATGATGATAGTTATCTACCAAAATAAAAGGACATGGTTATTTAAAATAAAAAACTTGTTTTATATTTTATATTGAAAATCTTTCTGCAATAAAATTGTATAGAAAAACAAGATTCATTTTAAACACAAACAAAACATTCCTGTTAAAAATATGTTGATAACATGCAGGGGTAACTTTAATTTCTATAAATAACAGTATAAATTGTACTGATAAAGTATTGCAGTAACAGCTATCCAAACTTTGATATAATTAATTTGGATTATACATTCTGATTACAATGAGTATAATAACAAAGAACCATAAAGTAGGCATATTCGCAATCTTCATCGCATCAGCATTAATGTTGGGAACAATCTCTGTTTCAGGATTTGACTCTGCATTTGCAGATGACTCCAAGGATAAAGACAAAGACAAACACGAATCCAAGTACAGAGAATCAAATAGCTATAAGAGCAACAACAATGACAATGAAGCAGAACAAGAAATTGAGCAACAACAATTTAGCTCACAAGACTCACAATGTATATCCGGCGTTGCCACATTAGCTTCATGCAACAACGTAGCAGTGCAATTGAATCTCAATACGGGCAACCAAGCCTTAGGACAAGAGTAAACCCCCTTTTTTTTGATTATATCA
>JADDOQ010000081.1:0-6138 GCA_016782315.1 Nitrososphaeraceae archaeon
AAGATATATGGTTTACAATCCATATTATAATAACATTGGTACATTCTGTTGATTCTGATATTCTTTCATCCTCAAAAAAAAAACATTTGAACCCAGATGAAAGTTGGGGATTGGTAGAAGAATCGGAATATTTTGCTAATAAAGTAAAACTTTATCGCCAAGATAAATTAAATGCTGATGAATTTAGGCGCTTTAGACTTCAAAACGGTGCCTATGGTTCTAGATTGAATAGTGAATTTAGTATGATACGAATAAAGGTTCCTGGGGGTGATATCAGCCCAGAACAAATGGAAAAAATCGCCAATTTGTCTGAAACGTTTTCTATAGGTTCAGCCCATGTATCCACCAGGCAAAATATACAATTACACTGGGTGCAATTGGAAGATGTTAGTGAAGTAGTCAGAGGCCTAGCTGAAGGGGGTTTAACTTCAAGGGAAGCCTGTGGGAATACTATTAGGAATGTTATGTGTAGCCATTTTGCAGGAGTATGCACTAATGAACCTTTTGATGCTACTATGCATGCAAAGGCTGTTGCAAAATTCTTTTTAAGAAATCCTTTATGTCAAAATTTGCCAAGAAAATTTAAATTTAATTTTGCATGCTGCTCCGAGCATGGTTTTGTAAGAATTGCAGACGTAGGTCTGGTTCCTGCTATTCGTGATGGAATCCGTGGCTTTAGGATATACCTTGGAGGGGGACTGGGAGCCGCGTCATTCATAGGGAATCTCTTAGAAGAGTTTACACCTGAATCTAGACTATTATCCACTTCAATATCTACTATTAGACTCTATGATAGATTGGGCAATCGCGAAAACCTTGCAAGAAATAGGATGCGTTATTTAGTTAATGAACTGGGGTGGGAAAAATTCCAAACGTTGTTGTTAAAAGAACGTGCAATAGTAGAAGCAACAATGTCGATACCTACAAAAAATACCTTTGATAGTGCTTTAAGTATTAATACCGATGCAAATTCTCTTTCAACCATCTCTAGCAAGAGAAAGCTACCATTGATAAATTCTGATATTGCACAAACCCCATATAATAGGTGGCTAAATACTAATGTGGTTGCCCAGAAACAACCAGGATATTATGGCATTTACATAACATTGGGCGCTGGTGATATTACGTCAAATCAGCTTCGTATATTAGCGGAATGTGTTAGAGAGTTTTCTTTAGAGCAAAAGGCCAGAACTACTCCACAACAAAACTTTTTCATCAGATATATTAAATCCGAATCAATACCCAAAGTTTTCGCTAAATTGTCTAGTATTGGTCTCGGTAATCCTGGTGCTAATACCCTTGTTTCTGCAGTAGGTTGTTCTGGAACGACATCTTGCAATCTTGCTATAACTAATTCCCACAGACTTGCTAAGGAGATTCAAAGCAAATTCCTGGAATTGAATTTTGACATGGATCCTGCTTTCCGTACCTCTACAATAAAAATTAGTGGATGCCCTAATTCTTGTGGTCAACATGAAGTAGCAACCATTGGATTTTATGGTGGCGCCAGTAGAATTGCAAATTCAATGGCTCCTATATACACAATGCTTTTTGCGGGTAGCACAGGTGAAACTGGTGAATTAGGAAAGACTATCATGCGTGTCCCAGCCAAGCGAGTTATTGATGTAGTTCTTAAAATAATCGAATGCTTTAAAGAAGAAAAAAATGGCAATGAGAATTTACATGATTGGATACACAAAGTTACTGCAGGTCATGGCAATGATAAAATAAAGACTTTGGATGATCTTAAAAAAATCCTTGTTCCTATTACCGAGTTGCCTTCTTTTGCAGAAAACCCTGATTCGTATAAAGATTATGGCGCCGATTCAAACTTTGTCGCAAAAACTGCAAGGGGAGAATGCGCTGCTTGAGTGATCTAACAAAGACAAAAAATAAAAATGGCATTAAGTATGATGTGAAGGTAAAAAAAAATATCATTAAGAAAGAAAACACGATGTCACAATCTACACTAAATTTGGTGTGTGATGTAGATACATTAAGAACTTTAATAAAAAAAAATAAAGTTAGAGTTGTAGATGTTAGAAAAAAGGATGAATACCTAAAAGGTCATATACCTACTTCTGCTTCTTTGCCGTTAGCTGACTTATTATCCGATGATTCTCCAGAATCCATAATTAAGATTATGAATAATTTGGGAATAGCCGACAATACTCCGGTAGTTGTATATGACGATACTTTTGGGGCTCTAGCCTCAAGAGTTGCATGGTCTTTCAAATTTGTTGGACATAAGAATGTCTCCCTTTTAGAAGTTACTTATAGTGGTTGGAAAAATATGGGCCTGGAAATAGAAAAAAAATCTAATAGATTCCCCAAATCCTCCCACTCTATCAATATTGATTATTCTATTTATGCGGATGCTGAATACGTAGAAAATGCCCGCAATGATAAAAATAAAGTCATAATTGATTCTCGTGAAAGACTAAATTTTCTAACAGAACACATTCCAAATTCAAAAAATATTCCATATACCATGATACGTTCAGAAGACTCCATTTTAAGAAATCCTTCTGAACTTAAACGATTTATGGAGAATAGAGGAATCGACTCTAATAGTGAAATTATAACTTATTGTGGAAGTGTGGGAACCTTGTCTGGATTAGTTTTTTTTGCTTTAAAAACAGCTGGAATTTCAAATGTAAAACTTTACCCCAAATCCTTTAAGGAATGGAAATCTTTGGGGAAACCTAAAATAGAATTTAAGGATGCGACATACTGGGACCTTTCAGCAGAATGATTTTTTATACCTAAACATTTTTTCATTCTATCTTTCAAACCAGTTGATAATTTCCTCTATATTTTGATTCTTTATTGTTATTTTTATTGGCCCTAATGGCGATTCATCTTCGTCTTCAATTAGTGCAACGACTTTAGAAAATGCTGCTTGCTTATTCAATAAGAACCATGTTGTGTCCATGTTTTGGTTGCTAAATAAAATTTTTTTTAAAACCGATAAAGCAGACTTTGATCTTATTTGATCTTTTACTTTTTTAAATACCTCCATTTTTTCAGTAGATGCGTACAGTTTATTGTCTTTTAATATTAGGGCAGACTCTGGAAAAACATTTTTTATTGCAGAAGACACTTTTTCTATCTCTTCAGTAGGATTAATATATGCTTGAACTATTATCTCTAAATTTTTGTACTTGTGATTGTTTTCGTTTATCATAGTCATATTATACGGTAATGATTCCTTTTTCTTCAAAATCTCTAAATTCTGTAACCCATTTTGCGATAATTTTTTCAACATTGTTTCTAAATTCTGCGATGGTAAGGGAATTGTTAGATATTACTTCGTCAGCTAATGCTATTGCCTCACATATTCCTATGTCTATTTCCCTTTTATCTCTTTGCAAAAATTTTTCATAATTAGAGGGGGAATCTGATCTATCTCTTAGTTTTATGTGATTATACCTTGTATTTGATGAGGCATGTATAGCTAATAGCTTTACAAAATCCAGATCTTTTAAAATTTTAAATTCTTCGTAACTCCTAATTCCATCTATTACAACAAACTTGTTGAAATCATCAAGTTTTTTTATTTTCTGCAAAATTAGTTTTGCAATTATCCCATTGCCATGTTCATATCTTAAATTCTTCATTAGCATGCCTAAATTTTCGTCGTTTAATTCCATCTTTTCTTCAAGCGCTTTTTCTCTTATAATGTCGCCCATAATAATAACCTGAAAGTTTTTTTCTTTGAGCAAATTAGCGACAGTTGATTTTCCTGCCCCTGGCATTCCAGTCAAACATATTACAAGTCGTTTTAAAATTTTAATGACCTCTATTTCATAAACTATGTGACTTAATTTATTTTTTAATGAATTACTTGATATAATACTGAGATGATATTAACATCATAAAATGCGGTTATTTGTTGCAATAGATATAAATAAAGTTGGTGTTGAAAAATTACAAAATTATCTTTCAAATAAATTCAAATTTAATCCTCGCAACGTAAAGCCAATAAAAAAAGAGAATCTGCATATAACTATAAAATTTTTAGGAGAAAAAACAGATACTGAAACAAAAGATATAATGTCTGATCTAACAAGAATTCGTTTTGACTCTTTTAAAATATTGTTTGATAAAATGGGTGTTTTTCCACATATGCGATCTCCACGAATCATCTGGCTTGGTTTAGATGATCAGAGCAATAAAAAATTAAATGATGTCTACTTCCAAATAAATGATGTCCTAAAAAAATATGACAACGGATATAACAAAAGTGAACGTAAGAATTCCTCTGGCAATCAAAAATTCTTTCCGCATCTTACGATTTTTCGGATTCATAATAATTATATGATTCCTAATTTTCTTTCTTCTCCATCAGATAGACTTATTTCAGAAGAAGAAGAAGAAGAAGTAAATACAATTAGTTTGAAAAAAAGCACTATTACGTCAAATGGGTCTGTATATTCTGATTTGCTTTATATTAATGCCACTAAAAGAAATGCATATTGAAATAAATGATTTAATTGATGAAATACTTGATGATTGCACACCTACCGACTCAGAAAAAACCCATTTAAATAATGTTGCAAACAAAGTAAAAGACCTTATTACAAATTTTGTTTCGGATAGAGACAATTATGGTTTCGTAAAAGACGTGGTATTTGGTGGTTCTTTTGCCAAGGGAACCTGGCTTAAAAAGGAAACTGATATTGATATATTTGTAAAGTTTGATAGTCAAACAGATATCAAAGATTTTGAAAATTATGGAAAAGAAATAGGATTGCAATCACTAAAAGATTTTTCTCCATATCTTCGATATGCCGATCACCCATATGTTGAAGCATATGTTGAAACCGTTAAAGTCAATGTTGTCCCTTGCTTTGATGTTTCTTTTGGAAAATGGAAAAGCGCAGCAGATCGTTCTCCATTCCATACGCTTTATGTTGTCAATAGTCTTGATGATTATAAAAAGAACCAAGTTAGGTTGCTAAAAAAATTTTTAAGATCTTTGAATGTTTATGGCGCAGAAATATCTAGGAAGGGATTTAGTGGCTATGTCAGTGAAATTTTAATTATAAAATTTGGTTCCTTTTTATCAACATTGGATTATTTCTCCAATTTTGATGTAGATAAAAACGTAATTGGCCTTGATAACAATCTTATTGATGCTGATAGTTTGAAAAAAAGATTCAATAGTTTCCTAATAATATTAGATCCGGTTGATAGCAATAGAAATTTAGGCACTGCTATTTCTCCTTTATCTGCCGGAACATTTATTCAAGGCTCAAAGGTCTTTTTAAGAAATCCTTCAAATGATTTTTTTGTTGACATCAAAAAAATTCGTTATGTTGATCCCGCGCTGATAGAATTGTTATCTGCCAGTATCTTGATCGCTGAATTTAAATTTAGTTTTAGGGCACCTGATATAATCTGGGGTCAATTACAAAAAACTATGAATTCCATATCAAAATTCATAGAGTCAAATGGATTTAAAATCATTAAAAATGTTTGTTTTACGGATGAAAGAGAACATTGTGTTTTGGCGTTTTTGATGGAATCCATAACCATTCCTAAGTTATATAAACGAATAGGCCCAGATATTTTCAGGGATAATGATGCCGAAAAATTTGTCATGTCAAACTCCATTTCACCAGTCAAATGGATGACTTCAGATAATAGACTAAATTGCCTTCTTTTGCGTGATTTTATCGATGCTAGAGAATATTTGAAATTTGTTTTTATGAATAAGCCTGATCTAATTGGCATTCCTAGTGGATTAAAATCGGATTTTTTATCCACTGTACAAGTGTATTCTATTGATCAGCAAAAAAATATTAGTGAGCATGTAAAGAATACAATATTTGAGTTGTTGTATACCGATAGTAGATTATTCTAACAAGTTCCTTATAACATCCCCCAATCTGATAGATTTATTGTGCTATCCTAGGTTCAGTACGCTTGATTACGTAACAAAAATCAAAGATCTTTTTTCATTAAATTTAAGATTCGTGGTATTGGAGGGTGATACTGTTTTATATAATAATAATATTTTGGGCAAAGGCTGTGAAGGCCTGGTCTTAAAAGTTGAAGATACCAAAAACGAAATCATGGCTTTAAAAATCAAAAGAACTGATTCTTGTAGATTTAGCATGAAGCCTGAATTTG
>JADDOQ010000081.1:6277-9811 GCA_016782315.1 Nitrososphaeraceae archaeon
ATGAAGCCTGAATTTGATTTCTATAAACTTGCAAATATGCATAACATAGGGCCTAAAGTACATTCTTGTACTGTTGATTTTTTATTGATGGAGTTTCTTGATGGGGTCTCTATAGAAAATTGGTTTTCAAATACAAAATTAGATAGGTATCTGATAAAGTCGGTTGTTATTAATATATTGAATCAATGTTTTGTTTTAGATAAAATAAATCTGGATCATGGCCAATTAAATAAATTATATAATCATATAATAATCTCTCCTGATGGCCTAACCTGCACAATTATTGATTTCGAAAGTGCAAGTACCTCCAGAAAAGTTTCTAACTTGACATCTGCATTTCAGGGTTTATTTTTTAAAGGCATCATAGCTAAACAAATCAATAAATTTATCGATTATGAAAATAAAAAAATGGAGTGTTTAGAATTATTAAAGGAGTACAAAAGAAACAATTCTAGAGAAAACTTTGACTCTCTGATGTCTTTAATTTAATATTCCATCGTTTTTGAGAATTAGAAAGACATTAATTTATTCTTTTTATAGTATCTCTATGACATTTCCAAAGGGCTATGTACCTCCTAATAAAAAAGCGGCAGATGAGAAGGCCAGGCAACTTGCAGATGAGAAGGCCAGGCAACTTGCAGATGAGAAAACCGTTTCAATAGGAAACGATGCTGAGGTGTCTAATGCAGAAAATCTCTATAAGAGATCAAACACTAAACAAAATGATATTGTTAATAACAACATTAATTATCAAAATAACGATATTGATTATGGTTTGATCTGGGATGAAATGAATAAAGCATACGTTCAGACTGTGAAGGAGGCTACTAATTCATATTTTAGGTTATTGGAATTTTGGATGAAAAATTTCAAACAATAATTTTTATACCTGAACTATAAAATCAATCTCAATTGGAGAACCTAGTGGCAAACTGTTCACTCCTATTGCTACCCTTGTATGCTTGCCTTTATCTCCAAAAATGTTTAACATTAAATCCGATGCACCATTGATTACTTTTGGATGTTCCATAAAGTCCTCGTCACTATTCACATATCCTGTTATCTTTACTATTCTCTTTATATTATCCAATTCGCCAATTAAATTTTTCAAATGGGATAGCGCGTTCAAACAGCAAACTTTACCCGCTTCTTGGGCTTCTTCAATTGAAACTTGCCTACCTACTTTTCCTTTGTATTTTAATTCATTATTTGGAGAATCTATGTCTGTTGGAATTTGGCCGGATATAAAAATAAAATTTTCAACCTTGGCAATAGGAATATAGGACCCAAGTGATGCTGGTTTCCCTTTAGGGATGCTTAGATTCAATGAGGATATTTTTTCTTCTGGTGTCATTAAGGTTGTTATGTGCTTGTAATTAAAAAGTTAATCTTATCTTTTTAGGAACCTTTTTAATGTCTTTTCTTTTTTTTGTATTTATGTCAAATGGGGATGACCGTCCTAAAATTGCACATAAATTCAGAAAAATAGGTACAGAAGGTATCTGTTTAATTGTCATAGGAATATCCTTGGTTGCCATATATGTCTTGTGGGCCTCTTTTGGTTACATAGGCCCCTCATTTTCAGAGAAACTTGTAACCACACAACAATCTACATTAAGAGAAGAATATGGGTTACCAGAGGAACCTGTTATTACCGATCCTACAGTATTACAAACACCTCCATCCCTTCGTGGAGATAGTTTGGAAGGTAATAATACAAATGGCACAACAAATACTTGAAAAGATATTATAAATATAATCAACTTCTTGTTATAGTATGCATGATGCTACTCAAAAGAGAAAACCTAACTCATTAATAAAGGAAAGCAGTCCTTATCTGTTACAACATGCTTATAATCCAGTTAATTGGTTGCCTTGGAACGAAAATTCGATTAATTTAGCAAAAAAAGAAAACAAACCAATTTTTCTTAGCGTAGGATATAGTGCATGTCATTGGTGTCACGTGATGGCTCATGAGTCTTTTGAGGATGAAAACGTTGCAAAAATAATGAATGATAAGTTTATCAATATCAAGGTAGATAGGGAGGAGAGGCCAGATATTGATGATGTTTATCAACGAGCATGCCAAATAGTAAATGGCAACGGCGGTTGGCCATTGTCAGTTTTCTTGACTCCTGATTTAAAACCGTTTTACGTTGGGACTTATTTTCCAAAGGATAGTAGGTATGGTTTGCCTGGGTTTGGCGAAGTTTTGACCCAGTTGGATGATGCTTTTCATTTCAGGAAAAATGAAATCAACAGTACAACCAACGAATTTATGAGATCTCTTGTTGCTGCTTCAAAGAATAACCAAATCAAAAACGATGTAGATATTGACAAACCAATTCTTGATGAAGCAGCACTCAATCTTTTACAAATGGCTGACTTTAATTATGGCGGATTTGGAATGTCTCCAAAATTTCCTAATGTTTCTAATTTGCTATTTTTGTTGCGATATTATGATATTTCAAAAATTGAAAAATTCAAAGATTTTGTGATACTGACATCCGAAAAAATTCTGTATGGTGGAATCCATGATCATCTGGGAGGGGGTTTTTCTCGATATTCTACAGATCAGAAATGGCTTGTTCCGCACTTTGAAAAAATGCTATATGATAATTCATTACTGGTTGTCTTGTTTGCAGAAGTATATCAAATCACCAAGGGTGAAGAGTTTAAAAGAGCCATTGAAAAAACATTGGAGTATATCTTAAGAGATCTGTTAAACAATGACGGGGGGTTTTTCTCTGCTCAGGATGCAGATTCCGAAGGAGAAGAAGGCAAATTTTATCTCTGGTCAAAAAACGAAGTCTCTTCAATAATAAAAAACCCTTTGCACCTAAATATTTTCTGTGAATACTATGATATATCTGAAGGAGGGAACTTTGAGGGGAAAAACATCTTAAATGTAAAGTCAACATTTAGGAATCTTTCAAAAAGATATAATTTGGATATAAATGAGATTAAAAATATTATCCGTGAAAATTCTTTGAAACTATTTCAAATTCGGGAAAATAGGATAAAGCCTCAAAAAGATGATAAAACCATCCTTTCATGGAATGCTCTTGCTATATCGTCCTTTGTAAAAGGTTATAGAATAACTGGAAACGAACTTTACCTGGAAACTGCTGTAAAGGCAATAAAGTTCATTGAAACTAAAATGAAATCATCAGACGGATCTTTATATCATATCTATAAAGATGGTTTATCCAAAATTCCGTCATATTTGGATGACTATGCTTTTTACATCAATGCTCTTTTAGATTTATTTGAAATTAAACCCGATGTTTACTATATAGACTTGGCTACACAATATACCGATTATTTGACAAAAAATTTCTGGGACTCGGAGGAAAATAACTTTTATTATACATCCAATCTGCATGAAGTACTTCCAATTAGAAATAAAATCCTTTACGATTTAGCAATTCCTAGTGGTAATTCTGTCTCTGTTTCAAATTTCATTAGGCTTTATCATATAACCGGGAAAAATGATTACCTGAGTTTTGCTGAAAAAACAATGAAATCATCATT
>JADDOQ010000224.1 GCA_016782315.1 Nitrososphaeraceae archaeon
GGATTTACTATTGATCGATAATAGAGTGCTTGTAAAGTGTATCCCAAAAAAGTAGTTCATAATCAAGAATCAATCTTGCAGATGTACGTATAGAATTTTCGCTATATGGAGAATTGACTGACGATTGTATCAATTCATTGGATTTGTCGATAAATTCTTTTGGTAATGGAGAAGCAAAGCTGTCCAAAAATACGCAGGAATTACCTTCAAAACCGTGATTCTTTTGCAATATAGAACTCATTTTGCCACAATTGTATCCCCAAACTGGGAGATCTATGAGAAGAGCCGTGAAAACCTCGGCATCTGATCCATATACCGCAAGTTTTGTAAGGTAGTTTGTATATGCCTGGCATCCAGATAGGGGCTCATAGGATTCCATCTTTCTGCTATCAATATTCATCGCTTCTGCAAAGATATTCAGACTCTCAAGAGCATTTATTTCTGTATTTAAACAATCAGTAAAAAGTTCGCTGGCCATATCGTTTGATGTTTTTGATATCATGAAAGCAAAATTCCTTTTGTCATTCGCAATTATTTTGTATTGTTCACAAACAAATATTTCTAATTTGTATTTGGATATTTGCTTCTTTTCTAACGCGTCTATGTAGGGATGATTGTGAATTGTGTGTATAGTATTAGAGAGCTCTCTTTGTATATTCTCTATTAAAGCCAATTTACTAATATTATAAGTCATGTGAAATCAGGACTGTATTATGCATTTGTATTTTACATATATCATTCATGCTGTTATTCTATGATTATTGCTATTTTCATTTCATATATTCTGTCAATACGTGCAGATGGTCGTTCAGGTTGATTTGCAACCAAAAGATTTCGGGTATTTGATAAACGATATGTGTGATGTGTTTATGGAAACGCGTTGTTAACATATTATATCCTTCTATCAGTTAGATAAACGATGGAATTACTATGACGATAACATTTGCAGATGAAATGAAACAATGCTCGATTAAAAAGTGGCAAAAAATACTAAGCCATAAATTCGTAACAGAGATTTCCAAGGGTATTTTGCCTATGAATAAATTTTTATTTTATTTAGAGCAGGACAACTATTTTCTTCAAGTGTTTTCAGGTTTTTTGCAATCAGCAAAACAAAAGACTACTGACATCCAAACGAAAGAGTGGCTAGATAGTCTTTACATCAGTACGGTTAATTTTGAGATGGGAATGCAAAAACAATTGCTTGATAAAATTTCTGGTGTTTCTAGTAATCCAGATATTGCTAGACAAAATATTTCTCCAAGTAACACTACTTTGGAATACACCCGTTTTCTATTGCAGATATCCTATAATGGCACTATTAATGAAATCGTATCAGCCATGGCTCCATGCCCATGGACATACCTTGAGATAGCGCAACTATTGTCAAAACACCATATCGACAATGAGGTTTACAGAAATTGGGTAAAATTCTATTGCTCAAATGAATCGCAAAAGCAAGTAGAAGAGCTAAAACAGGTTTTAAACACATTGGGTGAGAATGAGAATCAGGATGAAGAATCTAAGGAGAGAATGAAAAATCATTTTGCTTTTGCGTGTAATTATGAATACCGCTTCTGGGATATGGCATATAATTTAGGAAGCCATGTATGAGAATTTCTATATATCTTTTGTATATGTAGTTTAGCTAACTTTGAGCATACATAATTTGCCCCATAGCCTCCATGCACCCAAAAAAGAAACATCATACCATTATAACGTAATATCTAAAGTCTTGAAAGCAGAGAGAGCGCGGAGGTGGCGTTATTTTATTTGATGGTTTTTGATACTACAACACTCTTTAAATTTATATTCCTCTCCTCTTTAGCCTTTTTTATGATAATAAAATGTGCAGATTGTGGCTGTAATCCTCAAGACTGTAAAAAGGGAAAATGCCATGACTGCACGTTAGATGTTTGTTGTTGTTTATACACCAATTCTTATGCACCCAAAAAATGACACCTATAGAGTAGACAGAACCAAATTTTATGTCAAAACATACAACCTGTTATAAACTGATCAAATTACCTCCGAAACCTCCATGCCCCAAGAGATTAGGTGTCAGGTGATTAACCATCAAATTACAAATATTTAGAAATAAAATACCGCCAAAAACAAAATCATTTACCTCATATCGGTATCGTATAATAGAAGGCTTGGAACCACCGGAGGCAATACCATCTTTATCACATTAATTGAAAATAATTTTTATATGTTGTGTAACCAAATTCAGTATTCCTAAATATGCCTCAATTAATATATTTCATTATTAGGTTTAGACGCTACCAGATACTTGTTGCCCACAAAACCATCCAATAGTGACATTGGCATTGAAAGTAATGTTTAATATTACAGAATTATCGTTTTAATACCTGTGTATTTTTTCAATTGACGTAACAGCACCACCTTCAGTGTTACTCATAGTAATAACTATTAGTTATTGATGCCCAATCAGTATAACAAATACATAGTTGAAATATGTAATAGATAACAATATTGTTTAATTCCATATTATGCTAGCTGAATCTAAATGCGACTTAATCATTAGTATTTGGTCACATAGGTATTTAAAAAGTGCAAATAGTAGATGTCAAATAGATTAGTGTTCAATGTTGCTATTAATAATGAATAAAAACCTAAAAAGACTGCAAATCTGGGTCTTGTTTTGTTGCATGTTTTAACAATAATATTGACTATCCGATAACCAAATATATGATTGACAAGGAAGAGGAAAAAGACGAATATTCTGATTCCTCAAAAGAATGGTCAGAAGCGGGATATGCTTTAGATTATTTGGAAATAGCCGATCAAATTCCATACAAAAAGGATGGAGAACTGG
>JADDOQ010000225.1 GCA_016782315.1 Nitrososphaeraceae archaeon
CCATTTAAAGACACTCTTTTCGATGCCGCATATTCACACATGCTCCTGAACATGAGGTTTTCACAGGCTGAGCTCCATTCTGTTTTTTCGGAGATTAGGCGTGTCCTAAAACCAAATGGATTGAACTATTTTTCGGTAAGAAACCATAATGACAAATTCTATGGTAATGGGGTCGAAGTGGAAGACGGAGTTTATGACATAAACGGCTTTGAGGTGCGATTCTTCTCAGAAAAGGAAACACTCGATTTGATTGCCAAAGAGGGTTTTAAGATGCTTTGGATGAAAGAAGAACATGAAGAGCCGGTAACGCTTTATCTTGTGGCGTCTATAATGCTAAAACAAAATTGATACATGCATTTTTAATATGTGTGTATCGCGCTTAATGATTCACAGTGTTACTTATGTTTAAGCGATATCGCCTCAACAGCAGCGAGTTTCCAAACACCAGTGTGTCACTTACAACCCAACCTAGTGCTCCCAGTGCAGGGGTCAGTATAAGTGAATTGGTAATGCCATAGAAAAGGCCAGCTGCTATTGAAATCGTTATGGCATTATAGGCAAAAGACATTGTCAGGTTTTGCTTTATCTTGTTTAGGGAATATTCGGCTAGCTTAAACGCATAGACAATGTCGGACAAGTCATTTTTCATGAGAATCACGTGTCCCGCATCCATCGCAACATCGGTCCCCGACCTCATCGCAATTCCCACATCGGCTTGGGTCAGGGCAGGCGCATCATTAATGCCGTCACCCACCATAGCCACTACTGCCTTTCTCTTTTTTTTTTCATTTTGCAAACTCTTTATCTTCTCTGCCTTTTGCTCTGGCAACACCTCTGCCAGAACATTTTTTATCCCAATTTTTTTGGCAATGGCGTTGGCCGTTCTTTTGTTGTCACCACTCAAGAGAATTGTCTCCTTACCAATTGATTGAAGCTGTTTAACTGTCTCTACCGAATTCTCCCTTACCATATCCGCAACCGCTATAATCCCTATCAGCCTGTCCTCAATTAAGACTGATACCACTGTTTTGCCCTCAGTTTCCAATTCGTATATCTTTGACTGAATCTCTTTGGTGATTTTGTTTGGGTGATTTATATTTGCGCTCTGTGGGCTTGTAACACTTATTCTCTGTTCTTTGTGCTTTGCAACGACCCCATGTCCTGTGATTGCGTTAAATCCACTGACTTCAAGTAACTGTATCCCTTTCTCATGCGCTTTTTTTACTATTGCCTGTGCTATGGGATGCTCAGACTTGTTTTCTGATGATGATGCCATTTGCAGCACATAGGTTTCATCATATCCTCCAAACGGAATTATGTCTGTGACTTCGGGTTTTCCCTTGGTCAAGGTTCCTGTCTTGTCAAAGACTATTGTGTCAATTGAGGCCAGTTTCTCAAGGTATTTCCCACCCTTTATCAACACACCCTGTTTTGCGGCGTTGCCAACACCCAATGACACCACCATGGGAGTTGCAATTCCCAAGGCACATGGGCAGGACACAACCAAAACCGTTGCGAAAACAGTCACGGCAAACTGGATGGGAAATTGCCCCACAAGCAGCCAATATAAGGAGGATAAGGTAGCAATGCCCAAAACAACGGGAATAAAGTATTTTGCGCACCTGTCTGCAATCCTTTGGATTGAGGGCTTGCTGGCTCTTGCCTTTACCACCATTTCAATTATGTTTGCCAGCACGGTATGGCTTCCCACACTTGTTGCCTTGATGTGCAGATAGCCATTTTTGTTCGTGGTTCCGCCAATTACCCTATCTCCCTCTCCCTTATCAACAGGAATGGATTCGCCTGTAATCATGGACTCGTCAACTGATGAGTTACCGTAAACTATAACACCATCTGTTGCAATGTTCTCCCCAGGCTTTACTATAAAAACATCTCCAGTTACCAAGTCATTAACATTGACTACTTCTTCTTCTTCCTGCTGCTGCTGCTGCTGCTGCTGCTGCTTTCCATAGCTTCTCTTGATTCTTACGGTGGTCTTGGGCTTTAACGCAAGAAGTTTTTTTAAGGATTCTGTGGTTGTTCCCAAAGCTTTGCTTTCAACATACTCACCAATTGTAAATATTGTCAACACAGAGGCGGAGGCCTCAAAGAATCTGATATCCTGGTTTGTGAGCATGGCAACTATGCTGTAGGCATACGCAACGGTTGTGCTCAACACAACCAACGTGTCCACCGTAAAACCACTTCTTCTCTTTAGGGAACCAAAAAAGCGCCTGTAAAATGGGGCTCCAAGCAATACTTGAATTGGGGTCGCTAAAGCCAATAGAATGTAATCTGTGCTTATGACATCAATCCCTTCAACATTGTAAAACTCAAACAGCTCTATTGTGACCAAGGGAATGGTTAACGCAAGTCCCATCAGAATGAGAATTCTGTCCTTTCTGTCCTTTTTCTTCGCCCTTCTCTCCCTTTCCTTTTCCTGCTCCTCCAAAACTGATTGCTCTGCTTTTGAATTTGTTGATTGGGCAGATTGAGTTTTCAAAAACGATAAGTCAGGCCCACTGCAGCATCCACATCCATCTTCTTCCCTTATTTCGTTTAGGCATTCTTTCTTGTTTCCTATACCACCTTTTTCATTGTTGCCAAAGTTGGTGTCTGAAAGAATGTCAATTTTCTTCATTTTGGTTTTTCCCCGTTGCAGTTTCATCATTATAGTTTACGCAAAGGTATAGGCCACTCACAATTTCAGATAAAACCGCATCGCTTTCCTCAAGTAGTCTTAACACTTTTTCATTGTTTAGCTTATAATAGATGTTCTTGCCCTCTCTTCTGTTCTTTACCAATCCACA
>JADDOQ010000226.1 GCA_016782315.1 Nitrososphaeraceae archaeon
CACCAATGCTACTGATATTGCATTAGAATAAATCCAAGAAATAACCAATCCTAAATGAACGGATTAGGAAATTTTTGGTTATTTTTTTGGCATGTGCCTGATTTTTAATCTTTTTATTTCTTATTTGTTATTTGTCAAAATTGGTCTATTTTTTATGTGCATCCATTACTCTATATCTTATGTATTTATCCTCTAATGAAAATTTAGGTGGATGTGGGTCATTAGTTTCTATTTTGCATATTGGACAAATTTCCTTTAGGGTGTATTTTTGGCAGATTTTACATTTTCTAATTTTGTGTTTCATCTCTTTTCAATGTTTATATGTTTGTGTGGGTCTTTTTAGATTCTTCCCTGGTAAATTTAAATGACCCTCCGTTTTTCTCTATGTTGTTCTTAACCTTTTCTATTACCTGATTTAAGACCTTTTCAGCTATTTTGAAATTTTCTGCAGTAACTGTTATTCTGTATTTTGGGGCACCAACATATGTTATATCGATCTTTGCGTTATTTTTTGAACCCTCTACTGAGGTTAGAATGTTTTTAATCACATCAATACCATTTCCTTTTTTAACTATGATTTCAAGTACTGCTCTAACTTCTATATGCGGTATCTGAATCTTTTTACTCTCATGTTCTATGGCCTCAATTACTTCTGGTTTTAAATTCATATTACTTAATATTTCTGTACCCTTGACTGCTACTGCTTCAAAAGCATCGTATATAAAATCGTATTTCTGAGTTAATTTATCACTTATTTCTTGTATTGTATTTTGATCATAACCTAATTTTGTTTTTATGATATCCATAAAGGCTGATCCTTTTTCATCTTTTTTTACTTCAATCACTTTTGATTTTTTTTCTTCTCCTGTAACTTGCTTTAAAGATAAATCTACTTCTGATCTTGCTTGATTGACCCGTATTACTTTAAGCACTGTCTTTTGTTTTAGTTTTACATATCTTTCGATATTTCTTATCCATCCTGTAGCTATCTCTGATATGTGAAGAAAGGCTGTTAGATTATCATATTCGTCAAGTGTTACATATGCACCATGTCCTGTAACCTCTTTGACTGTGACTATTACTATCTCACCTATTTCAGGAAGTTTTTTTGTTTCAGAAATACTCAATATAGTTAAACCATTTTGATAGATTAATTAATTTTGCTTTTTATTGGTTTAAAAGTCTATTCCCTTTTTGGCTCTAATGCCTTTTTTATAGGGGTGTTTCACTTCTTTCATTTCTGTTACAAGGTCAGCTAAATCTAATATTTTTTTAGAAAGATAATTCCCGGTCATTATGATATTCAATTCTGTTGGTTTTGATTCCAACATACCGATTACTTCATTCTCTGCAATAAGATTTAATTTAATTGCATAATTTATTTCATCTAGAATTATAGTATTGTATTTGTTGGAACTTATTTTTTCTTTTGCTATTTTTATTGCATTTTTTGATGATTGTATATGTTCATCAATTGGGTGATCATCATCAATTATGCCTACAAACCCTTTCCCTGTAACTATCAACTCAAAATTAGGTTTGAGTTTGTTAGAACTGTATAACTCTCCATAATCCCATTCTCCTTTGATAAACTGAATCATGCATACATTATGATCGTATCCTATCGCCCTTAATGCAATCCCCAAAGCTGCTGTTGTCTTTCCCTTTCCATTTCCATAATAAACAATAATCAAACCACTGTCTGTCATTTTATTTTAAACATCCTGTATTATTTTCATATGCTTTTAAAAAATTTTATTTTTGAAATTAATAAGTATATGCATATTTTTGAATTGGCATTTAATTTTAATTGTTTTTGATGTGTCTTTTGAAGAATATGATTTTATATTTAATGATGACTGTTACAGATTGGCAACTTCTTTTAGGAATAAGCCTCATGTTGTTCCTGTTTGTTATATTTTCATGTGTGGTTATTTTTTATTTCTGCTGATTGCGATGCGAAAAAGTTTACAGATATCCACAACAACCATTTGTTAGTCTTGTTGTGGATGCATGAATTCCTCAAAATCATAAAGGTATAGTTATTTATGGGAGTGTTGAACTTATTGAGCTAGATGAATCCTTTAGAAATGTCTGTGCAATGTTCTTTAACAAATCTGATTGTGTCAAAAGAGATCCATGAATTGAAGGTCAATCTCAATTTTTGAAATAAAATCCATATCCAAAAGTAATATGGGATGTGAAAAAATAGTGGATTTCAAGAACAAAATAGAATACCTTGCTGGTGAAGCTTGTAAGATGTTGTTTCCAATTGCTGTTGATGTCTTCCAAGGCCACGGGTCCAAGGTTTCTGTGTGTACGTTATCAAGTATCGATCTTTTGATAAAAATATCAAAGTTGGATTTAATGGATAACTTGTTGATTGCTGGTAGATTGCATTCTGAGAATAAGGGTATAGACAAAATGATAAGTTACTGTATTGCTCATCCCCAACTTGAATATGTTATACTATGTGGAAAAGATACCGTTGGTCATTATCCTGGTAATGCTTTAATTAATTTAATTGAAAACGGCGTCGATAGTGACGGGAGAATAAAAAGATCTTTTTCGCCATCACCGTTTATTTGCTCTGGTAATGCAGATGTAGAAAAATTTAAAAAACAGATAACTCTTATAGATATGCGAAACTGTTTCGATACCGATAAGATTTCAAAAACTGTTTATCGTCTTTTAGGTAAACCTTTTTATTGAAACAGCAATGAGCTTTGAGATTTTTGTTTATCGTCTGTATTTTCTAGTTGGATTATTTTGCCTCCATTGTCCCTGTTTTTGATGTACTCCCTATAGTCCTCGTCTATCTCC
>JADDOQ010000006.1:0-33924 GCA_016782315.1 Nitrososphaeraceae archaeon
AAGATGCTGATTACACGGAGCCCAACGGATCGGAACCCGATATCTGCCACAAATTATAATCCTGACAATCCATTTGTGTAGAGTAAACCCATCAGAACATTAGTTTTGTTTTGGAATATAGGAATAACAATAAAACAATTGCATGCTAGTTAGATGCTGCGCTAAATGTTACTTTGTAGATTAAGATTTGACAGACCCTTTTGGATTTTGTGTTGATGCCGGGGTTTGTTACTATTTAGTTTTCCCTTTTGTCAATTATTATAAGATGCCAAAAAAATAAAAAAGGATATTCTAGAATTTTTTCATTACACTTTGTTTTTAGTTAAAACCCATGTTTTCAGTTGCCTTCATTTTCTTCTTCTTCTCCGCCATTGCCATTACCTGCAGTATCATCATCAGCGGCAACATCCGCAGCAGTTGGAGCAACGGTTCTATCGGCATCGTCATCAGTGGCAGCAGGACCAGCAGTAGTGGCTCCACCTGTGGTACCTGTGTTATAGATTGGCGCAAAGCAGTCTCTTATTTGTTGTTCTGTGGCATAACCTCTATTTCCCTCTTCACCTTCAAGGCATTTCGTAAAATCTTCGTAATTCTGCCTATCTGAGTTGTTGCCTCCTGCTCCTCCGTTATTTGTTTGTGCAAATGAGGAGTTTAATGCATTACCGGAAGAAAGGAGCATCGCAGCGAGAACGAATGCAACGCCAATTGTCATCATTTTTTTTGTTATCATTAGTAGAATAGAATCATATAACAAACTATATATAATACCAATAAAAATCTAATAGAATAAAAATGGAGACCATCTCTTGGAATATTACTACATCTTGAATCACTACTTCAGTGCGTTACATATGAGATAAATCCAATATACACCATTCAACCGATATACTGGTTTAAGCGCCATTGAAAGACGATTGAGTGATCTGTGTTTGGCCACCCATTTGCCACGTATTGCTCATCATTAACAACGGGCAACCCTGAAGAGCATAGTTGGTAATCGCCATGGAATAATTACATAAACAAACTAGCAATGACGCCATCCGTTCCTTTACTTTTACTGCTACCACAATCAACATACAAGAACGCATCAGGACTGTAAAGTACTTGGTGTATTTGTATGGTATTTGCCTATCCAACAACTGCATTTGCCAAAAATATGCGCAAGGGCTACCTAAATTATTTCAAAGCAAAACCATTGTAATATGATGGAATGGCATGTTAATTCACAACTACTAACTGCAATTATGGAAAGAGAATAATAATTATACTGTGTATATGCATATACGTCTTTTTGTTATTGTTATTTCAGTTTACCTGATTGACTACGTTCTGAATTATGTATCTGAATGTTCGACAAATTATAGGATTAATCATATTGTATAACCATTAAAATGTAAAGAAAATGTTTTTTTTGCATGTGACAGATAGAAATAAAGGCTAAAGCATTGCAGTATATCGACATACGGAGGTAAAGTGGCAGTTATTGACACAATCAGAAAACACATCAACTAACCAATCACCGCATTATGTATTTGCAGCCAAGCTAAAGGACGTTGAATCGGCTGCGAATAGTTGTCTGGCTGTTCAAATAGAAAATCGTGCCATTGTGCTTTTTTATTTTAACTCCAAAGTGTATGCCATAGACAATAGGTGTCCACATATGGGGTTTCCACTAAACCGTGGCACTGTCAAGGATGGTGTTCTTACTTGTCATTGGCATCACGCTCGCTTTGATCTGCTGAATGGGGGTACATTTGACCAATGGGCTGGTGATGTTCCCTCATTTCCAGTTCAAATACGCAATGGAAATGACGAGGCGGAAGTTTGGTTTGATATCGCAGATTCACCAATGGATAAAAAAATGCATTATCGGCAGTTGCTACAGAACGGACTGGAGCAGAATATCCCATTAATGATTGCCAAAGCTGTAGTCGCAATGGCAAACGGGGATGAAAATGACGCTAAGGAGGAACCAAAAAAAGGATACACATCTGATTTGATAAAAGCGTTTAAGGAGGGACTTGAGTTTGGCTGCCGTTTCAACAAATCAGGGTGGGGACAGGGATTGACAATACACACTTGCATGATGAACATGGTGCCGTATCTTGGTACCCAAGAAAATAGGGCAAACGCGCTGTTCCATGGTCTTTCCGCTATTGCACAAGATTGTGCTTTATCTCCACCTCGATTTGAGGTCTCTGCCCTGCCACAACCATGGCTTGAATTGTCTGTGCTAAAACGCTGGTTCAGGCAATTTGTGGAGTCCCGTGATGCGCGTGCTGCAGAGAGGTGTATTGTTACTGCAGTAAGGCTTGGTGCAAGCCGCAATGAATTGGCCGATATTCTCTTTGCAGCTGCTACAGACCACCGCTTCATTGATGTGGGCCATACAATTGATTTCACAAATAAGGCATTAGAGGCACTGGATACTGTTGGTTGGGACAATGGCGACAACGAGATTGTCGAATCTGTATTAAGCAGCCTTGTTCTAGGCTATGCAAAGGCCGAAAGAATGGAGGAGTCAAATGCATGGCGCCATCCTGTGGATTTAATTGTTATTCTCGAAGATGCATTTTGCAAAATCCCATCTGTGTTAGAGAAGGCTAGAAGAAATAAACGAAAAAGATGGAATGATATTAGTAGGGACAGGCTTGTTGCATGGTTGCTAGGTGATAATACCGCGCAATCAATTGCCAATGAGCTATTGGATGCCCTGAGTCAAGGCGCAAGTGAAGTGGATCTGTCTGGTGCCGTGGCTTATGCCGCATCCTTGCGTGTTGCGCAATTTCATACACGCAATGAATTTGGTGACTGGGACGCGGTATTGCATGCATTTACCTTCGCCAATGCAATAGATCAGGGATTAAGAAGGTTGAAGACGCCAGAGCTTTTGAGGGGTGTATTTGACGCTGCAATGCGAATATATCTCAACCGCTTTCTGAACATACCGCCCGCACCGATTCCAAAACCAAGGTTGGACTCTGCTGCTAAAGAAAAAGGCAGTGACTACTACTACTACAACAATACTAATAAAAATGATGACGATGGTGCCATTAATGCTTCAAAGCCAAATGCGGAAATATTGCTGTTAGATGAATTGCCATCTGTTTTAGACAAGCAGCAGCAGACAAACCAAGCAGGTCAATTGGTTGCAGATTACCTTTACGGTGGGGGCAATTTGGATTTACTATTGGCCACCCTCGGAAGTCTTTTGCTGCGTGAAGACCGTAACTTTCATTCCATTCAAATGATGGAGGCTGCATTTAGACAGCTGCATCGTTTTAATCCGGGTGATCATGGCGATGCGAATTACGTGGATGCTGAATTTGTGAATATTTTGGTATCGGCAGCTCGTTATTTGGCTGCGCACTCACCTTCAATGCGCTCGCAGGGTAGAACCTTTCAGATAGGCAATCAACTTCATCATGGGAAACACCTGTTTGAAGAAAAAACCCTTTATTTTCATATAATTTGTCTTGATGATGGTACTTGTGCAATTATGTCTGTCAATTTAGGCAAAATGGTAAGGGCTAAAAGTTTGTTTTTTTTTAAACTAGCGCAACAAAAAGGTCTTTGTCCCTTTGAATTATTGGCTCCTGATTGTATACAAGTTTTGACGTTGACAAGGTTGATGTGGACTATGGATTATCCAAAAGTGCCTATTAATTTTATTGTGGAATACCTCCATATCATGATAATCCAATCTTTTTGCTTTTTAGCGTATCTTTATCTATGGGCCAATAAGCAAGAACAAATACCCCAAAAAGATCACAACCAATTTGTTTTATATTTTGTTAAATCATTGATAATAAATTAGTTTGAGGATAAAATCTTTAAAAATATCCTTGAATATTTAAGATTATATGAATAAGTTATTAAATACTGTTGAGACACTGACAATGGGGGACTTGATATTTTATAACGAATCTGATGTGTATTGATTCAATCTGACGTTCATAAAGCAGGTGAGCTTGCTGAGCAGCTTGCCACCAAACTTCGCAATTCTAATGGTAACCTTAGCGTAATCTACTATAAACTTGAGGAAATACTTATAAATTACCGAAAAACGGGTGGCGATCCAGATTTGGTTATGCCAAGTATTTATGAGGTGGATTTTGAATATAATCGAACATTACCTGATGGCCGGTCCATCTGGATTGCATATGCAGACGTCTTACATGATGAGTTGTGTGGTCAACATGGCACCCTTCACAAAAAGGTTGAAACGGAAAATAGCGCCACAGGCATATCTATCGTGTCATATATAATGGAGCAGTTGAAACTTCCACCAAGTTCTGCCATGATCGTTGCGCCAGTAGCCGGTAGTATATTGGGGCTCGGAGTCAAGGCATTTTGCAAACATGGTGGCGATTGTGAAGGTATTTGATTGGTTTGCTTTGACATCTGCGCTGATTTTTCGTTTTGAAACAATTGTTGTCTGTGATATATAACACAAAGTGATACTTGCCTGCAGAAAATCTCGATATGGAAAAGGTGTTTTTTTGGATGATGCTTGTTGCATATGTTTCTTTGATGATAAAAAGGTTGGGGGGAGCGGAGCCAAGACCCAATCAAATTAAAGTTTTAACCATCAAAACGAAAACCTGTATCTAATGTGATGGCGCCTCCTCAAGTGCATTCGAAGCATGCTCTATTGCGCCTCTTGCAGCAGGTGTATCGGCAATTGCATTTGGCATCACAAAGTCATGGATTGTGCCAAAAAAACGCATTGCGGCGATAAGGACTTTTGCTTGCATCCTCTTATGCTCATATGCTTCCCCCCCACTCATCTCAGTATATCATTCTCATCCACTATGATGAGCGCTGGTGGCAATCCACCAAGTTGACCAACAGATGCCTCAGTGGAGAAACCGTTGGCTCCTGTATGCTTGTATCATTTGAAAGATAGTTTGCCCAAAACTATTTCATGGCCTCGCGAGTGAGAAAATACCCATCTTGGTATTAATATAGGAGTCGGTATCAAAATTGGCATCTGTGACCGGTTAGAAAGCAGTTGAAAACCAATGGTTGGCCCGCCACGTTCTTTGGATAGGAGCACAACCGAAGTTGCCATATTCCCACCCACACCGTCTCCTGACACTGCCAAACGTGATGAATTTTTGCTTAGGGTTTGCCCGTTTTCTGCAATCCATTTTGTGACTGCATATGCCTCTTCTAAAGCAATGGGGTATTTTGCCTCAGGTGAGCGGGTATAGTTGCCAAACACAATGGCAGCATGTGAGCCATTGGCGTGTTCTCTTAATAATCGCTCATGCGTATCAAAACCGCCTAAATTCCTTCCGCCGCCGTGAAAATACTAAACTGTTTTGACAGATGCGCAAGTCATTAACTTAAGCCATTGTTTATAATATGATGACTTGACAAATAAGAAGGCTTGAATTACAAATGGATAGCATTAAGTAATACTACAATCGGCACACTGATGGCGTCGCTTGACCGAAATATCATTGTTATAGCATTGCCGTCTATAGCATCTGAACTTCATACGTCTCTCATAACACTTGTATGGATAGCTATTGGGTACTGGGTGGTAACTGCATCTGTACTCTTAACTTTCGGTAGGTTGGCAGATATGTTTGGTAGGATAAAGCTATACAACTTGGGCTTTGCACTGTTTACAATCGGCTCTACTCTATGCTGTGTATCGCAGACTGGGGAGCAGTTGATAGTATTTAGGGTTGTTCAAGCCTTGGGTGCAGCATTTCTGTTTTCAAACAGCGCTGCGATACTTACAGATGTGTTTCCAGAAAACGAAAGAGGAAGGGCTTTAGGGCTAAATCAGATTTCTATAGTTGTAGGTTCTGTAATAGGACTAGCCCTTGGGGGCTTTTTGACGTCTTATTTGGGCTGGAGATCCATTTTCTGGATAAATATTCCAATAGGCTTGTTTGCAACAGTTTGGTCCTACGCCAAGTTACGCGAATTAGGGACAATTAGAAAAGAGAAAATAGACTGGTTTGGAAATGCCACGCTTTCTGGGGGGATGGTTCTTCTTTTGGTTGGAATTACTTTTGGTTCCTTCAAAATTACTGATGCAATTACGTCCATGTTGGTCATTTTAGGTGGTGCTGCCCTTCTTACGCTTTTTTACCTTGTAGAGAAAAAGGTGTCCCAGCCAATGTTTGACCTTTCTCTATTTAAAATTAAACTTTTTGCTAGCAGCAACATGGCTATATTTCTTAATGCCTTGGCACGAGGCGCTTTTACGTTGGTTATGGTGTTCTATCTCCAAGGGCCATCAATGAGACTTGATCCACTAAATGCTGGAATATACCTAATTCCGGTTTCCCTGGCCTTGGCTGTCTTTGCGCCCGTAAGCGGATGGTTATATGACAAACTCAAATTACAAATATTTACGCCAATAGGTTTAATCGTGTCTGCAGTTGGTTTCCTGATGCTTGCGGGGATTGGCGAAACTACCTCTTTCTATGAATCCCTGATGCCACTGGTGTTGGTAGGTACTGGAATGGGAATATTCGCCTCACCCAACAGAGCCACAATCATGAGTTCGGTTCCATCTCACAGGCGCGGAGTGGCAGCAGGCATTAGCACTACATTGGTTATGACTGGAAGTGCGTTCAGTATTGGTTTGGTGTTCTTGGTATTTACCCAGGTTATGCCGTTGGATGCGGCCCAAAGCATCTTTACGGGATCATTTGACGCATTGAACAATACTGACAAGGAGGTTGACAAATTTATGATATCTGTGCATATCATATTTTTTGTATCTGCGATTATTATGGCTATTTCGGTCATTCCATCTATAATAAAATGGGTTACCTAAAGCGATAGACATGATTGTGTTTTGCCGTTTGTCAAAGTCAATAGAGAATAATGCTGGGGGTTGTTGATTGTATTTTACGGATTGATTGAAGTTTATGTGGTATTGTTTTTTCTAATAGTGGAGGCGGCTGCGGCGGCGACCATACGGAGATTCCTTGCAAAGGGCATGAAAAAACCCAAATCCTACAAAAAGATGCGAAAAAATGGATATGCGCCTTTGATTAAAGCATCACAGGAAAACAAGAGATAATTTTTGTAGCATGTATAAATTTTATTTTTAGATGTCCAACAAATTGGCATCAGTGGTGTTTTGTGCTATGTTTCGAAAAAAGGGTCTATTTTTTGTTCTGCTGAGACTGCTTCCCCATTTGCCTTGTTGGGATTCTCTTGCCTGTGAGCGTGATTAATGTGGTCATCTAGTTCGTCTTTATTTCGAGCGGTCAATCCGCAAACCTTGCATGTCTTTTGTTGAGGTTCATTTTTATTTATATCCGGGCGAACCATAAAATAACATTGCAAATACTCTATTTATGAATTTATTACGTCACAACTGTCTCTGCTGTTTTTTTATTGTCGTGTTTTACCTGGTTAGGTTATTAAATGGTCAAGGCAGTTGTAACAGAGGAAGAAGATAATTAAATGAAGGTTTGTGGATATGCAGCTAAAAAAGCAAAAACACCTCTTGCTCTATACTCTTTTGAAAGACGGGATCCTCGTGACCATGATGTTGTGATAGACATCCAATACTGTGGGATTTGCCATTCTGATATCCACCAGGTGAGTGACGAGTGGGGTGGGTCCACCTTTCCAATGGTTCCGGGGCATGAGATCGTAGGTTTTGTTTCACAGGTAGGATCAAAATCAACTCGTTTTAGAATGGGGGACAGGGTTGGGGTTGGTTGCTTTGTTGATTCATGCCGAAAGTGCAACTCATGCCGTGAAGGGCTTGAGCAATACTGTCTTAAGGGCGCAACCCTTACTTACAATGACTTTGAAAGGGACGGAAAGACTCCCACACTAGGGGGCTATTCAAATAAAATTGTAGTTGATGAGAAATATGTCCTTCGAATTCCTGACAACCTTCCGCTTGATAGCGCGGCTCCCCTTCTTTGTGCTGGAATAACTCTTTATTCTCCGCTTGTGCATTGGAAAGCTGGACCTAAAAAGAAGGTTGCAATTATTGGTCTTGGTGGCCTGGGTCATGTGGGGGTAAAAATAGCGCATGCACTTGGTTCCGAAGTCACCGTGTTAAGCCACTCAATCAAAAAACAAAAGGAAGGAAAAAAGTTGGGGGCCGACAAGTTTTATTCTACATCTGATCCAAAAACTTTTGATATTCTCAAAGGATATTTTGACTTGATAATCAACACTGTTTCAGTTACATTGGATTGTAATAGTTATCTGAATATGCTGGCACTTGATGGGGTTATGGTTGTGGTTGGTCTACCGGAAAGAGAAACGCCTATTAGCGCCTTTCAGCTTGTTGGTGCCCGCCGTAGTCTTGCGGGTTCTGCAATAGGGGGCATTCAGGAAACCCAGGAAATGCTTGATTTCTGCAGCAAGAACAATATTACATGTGACATTGAATTAATCCCAATCAATAAGGTAAATGAGGCTTACGAACGGGTGGTACATAGCGATGTTCGATATCGATTTGTGATTGATATGAAATCACTACAGTGCATGGACTAGATGCTTTAAAGCCTAAAAAATGCGTTATGTTTTTTTTGGGTGACCTGACAATGATGATGACTTGTTTTTATCTTGCAGTTATATGGTGATTTGATTGTTTTTTCTTCCTAGTTATTTTGAATAGTCGAATTTTGTATTTTGGGAGGGGTTGGGTGGGAAGATTGTTTTTGTTATTAATTGTGTTTGATCACTGTTGCTTTATTTTTCATAAAGGCATACAAATATTAAAAATATGGATTCTGTTCACTCTTCGGGTGTTATTTTTGGAATGTTCAAGAATGGCTGGTAAAAAACCATTTAGATAATTTGGTTCTGACTTGTCATCGGGTGTTTTATTCCGTTATTGAAATTCCGTTGGTGATTTTCTAACACTTTTGAATATATCCTAAAACATGATTTCAATTTTTATTAATCGATCGTATTCAAGTACCTTTTATGGTATAGGAATATTGTGTTTTTCCGTACATTTACAAATGTAGCATTATGAACCTGTAAGTTGCTCAAATACCCTTTTACTCGTTCTTTTAATTTTAACAGTCTTATCATATTCCATTATGCCCATTTTTAGGATATCAATATCATTGGTCATTCTTTTGTAGTATCAATTATTTTTAATAGTATTTTTCTAATCTTTGGATGAATATGGATCCTAATTCTTTTTTTCTAGTTCTCTTGTTGCTTGTTAATTCTTTAGCTAATTCATCAAACCTTGTTATTGTCTTAAATTTTTCAATATCTTTCTCTTTTGCAACAAAACAAAGGCAAGTAAACTTTCTATCAGATTACGTCATACACTATGTTATAGAATTATATGACACATATATAATAAACAGCGATAGATATACTTAAGGTGAATTCTTATAAGTTCAGTATACCAAGTACCACATGTGTTCTCCAATACAAATGTAACACCTTTGTAATACCATGAAGTTATATATATTTAGTTTAAAGACCTTCGAATCGACGTGGTTTTTCCATCTTTTTTTTCCACTCTCCATTCCGAGTAACCAAAAAAAAACACATCAACTGAAGAAACCAAACAACTGACTTAACATCGTAGATGGATTCATCAAAACCGATATTTCATAAATCTTAAAATCTTTTATTTTTGTTTGTGACCTATTTATAACATGTTAGCTATGGTACAGGATGGGAGAAATTGTTGATAAGGTTAAAGATAAAGTAAATGAGGTTAAGGATGTCGTTGTGGACACCGCAAAATCATTACCTAATATTGATATCCTGACTAAAAAGTTTGCTTTAGAGTTAAATGGCGCTCTTGCCATGGAAAATGCCGGCATAGAGCGCCTTCAAACCCGTATTCAGGAAGTTAGCATACCCGAAGCCAAACAAAGGATGCAACAGCACATTGAAGAAGGTTTGGCGCACCAAAAAAGGCTGCAGCAACTAATCTCTGGGCTCGGTGGGGAGCCTACCCTGGATAAATTGGGGTTGCCGTTGCCTTTGTACCCCCAGACAATGGCGGAAGTGATGAAAAACACCCTGACTAAACAGGAGTGGGAACTAAAGAGGTCTGAAGAGGACTTGATTTTAGAAAATGCCGAAATAAGTTGCTATTTTATGTTGATACAGAAAGTCCAAATGGTTGGCGGGATGTTTTTAGTCGCGGTAGAGCCGCTATCGCTGAATATGAAGGATGAGCAGAACATGGCTGACTGGATTAGGACACATTCACCTGGAATGATGGCTCAGTTATGGCCAAAGATACTGTCTGCAGTTGCTACTGCCTCCTCGCCAACATCGTCGCCAACACCAACACAGTCACAGTGAGCATATTGGGTTTACCAATCGCCACTGGAAACTAAATGGTTTGATTTCACGACACGACACAACATATCGATACCCGTTTTCCATGAACTGGTGATAGCTATAGGGTTTCGCATCGACCTTTCTTTTTCTTTACCTCTATCGCAGCCTTACCTCTGTTTTTTATGTTAGGAAAGACTAAGTTATATGTCTAATAATACATAGTGTTAGATAAATATTTATATTGTAATATACATTACATATATTAGGGTGATATTACAATATGAGTTTTAAAAATGTTATTGAAAATGTTATTAAAAATAGTTGGCTTAACAAAATAATTGGCCGCCGCGGCAAGAGTAACAAAAAAACCCAACCACATGACAACAGGGATTATTTTAGGGAATTTGAGTCCATTCAAGAAGAAGTATCAAAAATGTTAAACCAATTTTACATTATCACACCCAACCTGACAAAGGAAACGCTGGGTGAGTATTATATACCCAAATATGACCGACTACAACAAGATGGACCAACTGTGTATGGATACACCCTGACTGTTGGACCTGATGGCAGACCCCAAGTGATGGAGTTTGCAAATGCTGTGTCTTTTGCAGATGAAGGATTGGATAAAGAAAACGCAAGAATGGCTTCTGTATTTGAAGAATATTGGTGTGAATCAGGACCAGCTTCACCAAAAACGCCCACAGAAAGAGAGCCTGTGGCCGATATAAACTCCACAGATAAGGAAGTCAAGGTTGTAATGGAAATGCCGGGTGTAAAAGAAGAAGACATTGCGATAAACGCCTGTGATGGAAGGTTGGAGGTTTTGACAAATGCGCCTCACAGAAACTATCGTAAACTTATCGAATTGCCCCAAGACGCAGATACTGAAACCGCAAGGTTTACACACAATAATGGGGTTTTGGAGGTAACCTTCAAAAAGAAGAGAACTGCTAAACCAAAAGGAAAAGAGATAGCGATAGAATAACGCTATTGATTTTTGGCTTGTCTTTTTGTTTTCCTTAGCTCTATTGCAATGCTCAAGTCAAAATAAAATTGAAAGGTTAAATCCTGCAATATGGGATTATCAAAGTATTAGATGATAGGCCGCATAATCCTTGGTATAATCGCATTGATAGTAATATTTGTAATAATTGGTTTTTTGATAAAAATTATTGCTTCTTTTCTCATAGGGCTTGTGGCACTTGGAATTGTTGTTGTTGGAGGGTGGTTGATTTACAAAAAATTATAAAAAATAGATAAGCCTAAACTGCTGTAAATTTTGATGCGACTTGATTACGGTGGCATGCTCTCTAATAAAACATTTACAATTTATAACTGCAGAGAGAAGCAATGGGATACGGCACAAAGGGTTTAAGAGAATTGTTTTTTATTCTGTACCTTTGATAATCAATACCAAACCGATAGTGCAATATGTCTATATGGATTCAATACATGCATGTTCGGTAAAAAAATAAAAATCGGCACTGATTGCACCCGGGGTTTCCTTTTCGCAATGCACATTGCATAACCGCATTTGAACCCGCACTCCCTTCTGGATTGATAATGCTGCTGATTGTGAAACTGTCCTTTGAAAAAAAGTTTACTTTTGGTTATTGAAAATGATTTTAGTTGCTTTGTCCTATGGGGGGAGGGTATGAGGAGGAGGGATAAATCATCAAAACGTACCCACTACATTATGACTGACTGGTCAGTTAGTTTATTTGGCGCCTGTCTCAAATATACGTATGAAAAAGACGGTGAAGGGTTTTTAAAATTGAAAATGAACCCATTGGATTTGTCTGTAGTTTTGCTAATTGTGGCCACTGCGGGCTCTGTTTTGCAGATAAGCGGAACAAGCTGGGACGTTACCTCCCATCTGTTGCAATTGCCTGAAACCTTCTTTACACCCTCACATACCTTGCTTTATGCCGGCATAGGTTTGTTGTCCGTATCTTCAGCAATTGCACTGCATTTGTTCTATAAAAATAAAGAAATGCGCAAATTGCCTTTCACAATTTCCTTTAAACTACTTGCAATAGGGTCTGCAGTTTCTTTGGTGGCCGGCCCATCTGATTATCTTTGGCATGAGATGTTTGGAATTGATGGTCTCCTAAGTCCTACCCACCTTACATTAATTACGGGCATGTTAATCAATTCCATTGCGGTTGTACTGGGGCTTGCAAGGATAAACGTAAATCTACGATCCATGGGCCAGAAAAGAATGGTAAAGGCCGCCTTATTTCCGGCATTTGCTGCCATGTGGTTTACAATGATGTGGTATACCTACGCATTTGCCCTGCCATTTTCTGATGGTGAGCAATTTAACTTTAACCTAAATCCCATAGCCGAATCAGCAATTGCCGTTGTCGCACTACCCCTAATCAGTGCAATGGTGTTTGTTACTGCATCTAAAACTCTTGGAGGATATGGAGCAAGTGCCGTTGCGGCAATACTGGTTGGATTGGTTGCAGTGACAAACATTGTGCCCTCAAATCAATTGATGCCTTTCCTGCCGGGCTACTTGTCAATTGTAGTGATTGCAATAGTTGCTGATTTAGTATCAAATAAATCATCATCAGCAGCAGCGGCATTGCAGTTAAAATCACGGATTCTTGGAACAGGAAAATCGACATTGATTGCTGGTGCGATGGTGGGCTCATTATTCTATGTGCTTGGATATCCCATGCTTCCAACTACTTTTGCAGTTTTTATGGGATATCACGACTTTGATCCCGTATCTGACATTTTGCCAATATTTGTAAACACTTTGCCCGCCGTATTGCCCTTTACAATCATTGCGGGTGCTATAATGGGTATGGTGGGGGCAATAATTTCAGAAAAAAAAATACAATCAAAATCGGCTGTAAAATATACCGATGCAACCGACCTAGTTTGAGCAAATCCAGAAACGCTGCCAAAATAAACAGAAATGTCCCCTAAGGTCAGCACCCAATACAAAGCAGAAACTAGGGATCGGATAATCAGCTCAGCCGTAATTAACTTTTCTTTAAATGGATTCGATAAAGCAAGGATGGAGGATATCGCTATAGATGCCGACGTAAGCAAAGGCACATTGTATCTATACTTTAAAAGCAAAGAGGATTTGTTTTATGCCATATGCCAAAATAACGCCAAAAAACTAAAAGGACAATTGGATGTGTTGTTTAGTCAAAGCAAAGGAGATCTTTTGTACAATGCTGAAAAATTTTATGATAGTTTTCAGGATATTGTAAAAGATGATGAACAAAAGATAGCATTTGAGATAATATCTGAATGTTCGCGAAACCAACAGTTGCGAAAGGTAATGTATGAGCAACGACTGAAGATATTTGGTATAGTTTCTGAATACCTTAACCTACAAATTGAAAAAGGATTTTTTAAAAAAGATGTGGATGTAAATGCCATAGCATGTGGCCTAGTATCCCTATATGATGGGCTGTCATTGAGCAAAATAATTGGAATAAGCAATGATTTTAACAAAAGAGCATGGACCGAAACAATCAAAGCTATATTTGCAAGTCTAGGCAGCAGCAGCAACAGATAAAATTAACATTTGTTTGCTGTTGCAAAATACAATATAAACAATTGAGGGAACCATTTACTGTGGAATTTGGCCAAGATTAGGTGTTTCTTTTCGGGGTTGGAGTGTTGGTAATTGGGGAATTCGATTCATATGATCTGTGCATCCTCAAACAAGACTTTTAAGGTTATGGGGGATGGAAAGGTGCGTATTCCCCATATCCCTTGAAAGGACTCCCCATAACCGAAAAAAATCGCGATTATATTTATTAGATGTGGTATTTAATGTATTTGTGAAAACGTTGTGGAAACTGACCAGGATATAGAGGAATTAAAAGAAAAACACGAAAAAGAGGAGGAGGAGCAAAGAGAAAAACTGGAAGAGGAGGAAGGGCCATAACAACATCAACAAAACTAAAACTAATATTTAATTCCTTTAATTGTTGTTGTTTGGCGCCATTACGGTTGTATTAATAAAAACCACGAAGACTTGCAATAGGTTATTGCCAGTTTGTTACTGATTTGCCGTTTTCGTTATGCTTGATCTAACTGCCATTTTGACAGTAATGCAGTCACCTGAATTGACTTGAATTATTCTGCTACTGCGGTTATGTTGTGGAAATCCGTTATCGAAATATAGTTTAGTTACCCGTACATTACTCTTTGCCCTGTCATGGTTACCTGCTCTCTTTGCTCTTGTTCTGCTTTTATGATTTGTTCCAATTGTCTCTTTAAGATCTGTCCTTGTTCCTTTAGCTGTGTTGGGTCTATTTTCAAGTTCTCATCCTTTATGATGCTGTTGTAGGACTCAATCAATAGAGCTGCCCCTTCAGGATCCGGAATGCCGCTAGAGGAGGGAACAAGAATTGCAGCACATGGAATCTGGTTGGACAGACAGGCCGATAGCAATCCTCCTGCAATTCCTCCTATAAATGTGGTGTACTTTTTAAGGGATTCCTCTATGGCGCTGTTATTGAAATTACTTTGTATGTGACCTTTATTGTCAGAAATTGAAATGTTCCCCTCCTCCTTTTTGTTGTTGTTATCCTTTGTGATGTTATTCTCCATTTCGGTACTTTGCAGTATGGTGGTGTGTCTATCCGATCTTGGGATACCTTGTACAGGAACTCCGTCTAAAACAAGAACCTCTTGAATGGTGTTTTTGATGGCCCAGTCCATCACTGTGTCAAGCACAGAATGAATGCCATTTATCATAAGGGGCGCCTCACACACAAGAACACAAACGTTGCCTGCCTCATTTGCATATAAACGAAATGGATGCCTTAGCTTCCCATCTATAAATATCACGCCTGGGGAAATATACTGTGATTCGACACACGCAATTTGGTGCATATTTAACTTATCAATTATATAGCTAGTGCTTATTGATCCTACAAGGCCAGGACCGGGAAAGCCTGCAATAAGAACTGATTTGCTGTTTTGTAATTTATCAAAATCAGATATTGTTCTGATTGTTGTTGTTGAATTTGATATGGAGCTCATTTCTTACCTTTTTACCTCTGACGTTTTATTTATAGGCAGAATAGTTAATAAGCTTCTTTGTTGTTGCCCAAATCAGCCAAGCATTAAACCAATTTCGTCTGTATGGTCATATCCGCCATCACTGTGAATCTTTCGTTTAGGTGTTCTGTTTAGTCGTTGGCGCAATACCAATAAAATATATTGCATGCTTTATTTGTATCAGAATTGATTGAGGATATAACAATATCGAAAATAAAAAACAGGGTCCTATCAATAACTCACCAACAAGATGTTGACGGGCTCTTTTGCGGTGCCATCCTAAAGAATGCGTTTCCCGACACTTTGGTCCACCTTACAAATTACGGCTATAGCAATATGGTGCAGGCATCAAAGACAATCGAAAACAGTGTCTCCAAATCAAAAAAGAGGGGCGTCATAATCATAAGTGATTTGTCTGTTGATGATATCAAGGATGTTGAACCAATAGAGGCTGCGGCGGGGAAAGCAAAGGAGTCTGGTTGGCATTTTTTATGGATTGATCATCATTTCTGGAATGAAAACATAAGGAAAAAAGTAGAATCTTTTGCTACTTTGATATTGTCAAAGGAAGAGGAACAAAAATGCGCTTCAGAGATTATCTGTCAGACATTAAACATTAAAAGAACGGCATGCCAAAGGATGGCAAAATTGGCCCATGACATAGATTTTGGGTTAAATGAAATTAAAAACCCCCCGCCTTTGCCTGAAATCATTAGGTATTATCTTACGCTCCCAAATGCCCATAAAAAATTGCATGCAATAGTGAAAAAAGCATCAAAAGGTGTATTTTGGGATGATGAACTGCAGGAAGTTTATGAGAGCAAGTATCTTCCGCTAAAGGATTCTGCTATGAAAAACGCAATGGATTCCCTTGTAATCCAGAATATACAAAAGTATAAAGTTGCAATTGTTGAATCCCCCCAAGTACTATCCAAAAGCATAATTGCACAGAGAATATTTGAATTGCATAAAGAGGCGGATTTGGCAATCTTGTTCGCCCTTGACGGAAAATTAAGCATCAGGAGAAAGCCTGATTCAGATGTAAAATGTGATCTTATTGCGCAGAGATTGAACGGTGGTGGTCATAGTTATGCTGCTGGCGGAATAATAAAACCTTTAATCGGCGAAGGGGAAAACCCAAAGGTGGGGACAGAAGACGTTATTGAGGAGTTGCAGAAAGCTTTAAAATAACAATTGTTTTGCTATCATGGGGGCACAATAACCCGATTCTGTACTATGGATATTAAATAATTTGTTAACTAGTTAATTAATTCATGAAGAAAAAAAGCACTTTTGAATTGAATGCTTGTGCCGAAATGCTTTTGAATACCCCGCCTTGAGCGAAATGCGCATTTTTCTGCGGCTTCGGAGGCGACATAAATAACAAATTGGATAAGGGCTACTGGTCATCTTGTCTGTATGCAGATATACTATAGTAGTTATGCTCTTCCATTTGCAACGGCTTGGATGGCTCAAAGCAGATGCGGATAATTTGTGGGACTCAAAGAATGGTTTTACTTTGGTTAGTGGCGAAATTGCCGAACATCATCAGACCTGGAGATACTACCTTCTTACATTTTACGACACTAAATATTTTTATTGTGGATAAAATTTTAAATATGCAAATAGTTTATTTGTATCTAAAAGCGCATTGACTCTCGATTTCTTGGTTGATGTTATGCCTTATGCTCCAGCTAATCCAATTAACTGCAAAATATCGCATGTCTGTTTATTGCCTGTCCTATGGGGATTGTTTTTACAAAACTCATGATAAACTTTTGATGGACTATGAAAAACAGTGTCTTTGACATTAAAAGACCCCACTTTCCGGTATTGGTCACACTTGTCTCTATAATAGTGGTTGGTTTAATAGGAATTCCATTTGGTGATTCAAGGTTTATCGTTTATGCAATTTTCCTTGAATTGGTCTATGTGTCACTGGCTATTCTTGTCGCAAAGGGCTACAGAAAGCCACTCTATGTTTGTATTTTGATTGCAATAATAATCATTGTGGGAAACAGTTTTGTTAGTGCCCACATCAATAGAATAATGACCCTGTCACGACCCCTTAACACCATGGTTTTGATAGTTGGTGGATACTTGCTGCAAGGCTTGTTGGTGTATACAAGCGCAATGGCATTAAGAATAAGCAATAAATCAAAATCCGGGACTCAATAGAATAATATTGTTATTGTTTTGAACTTTTGTTGGCATGAAATACCCGCAACAGACAGCCATTGCATCTTTCATTTTTGATTTTATCCTGTTATAGCATTTCCAAAACTAACTGTTATTGTGACTTTATAAATAACGGTCCTTTGGTGTGTCTTTACCTGTTGTAATCTGATGCCTCTCTGTTGTTGATTTGCTTTAACTACTGTAATGCTATTTGTTAAAATGCTGCACTCCAAATCAAAAAACTTGACTGTGGTTTACAAAGAATTAATCCCCGGGTATTTAGCACTTGCCCACCCACCATCTTGATTGTCAAGCCATCTGAACCTGTACAATAACGAGAAAAAATGGTGTTGATGCTTTTTAACATATAACACTATATGTTATCTGCTGCTGCTGCTGCTGCTACTATTCCACATAGTGATGACGACTCAGTTGGTCATAGAATCTGACTGATTTTGTGTTTACGAATTCTAATATCCCATACCTGGATAGTTCTCTACCAAAGCCGCTGTTTTTAACGCCACCAAAAGGAACCCTTGGATCAGATATCACAACATTGTTTACCGTGACAATGCCAGCATGCACAGCTCTTGAATATCTTTCTGCCTTGTCCAAATTTTGTGTCCAGATGCTGGCTCCAAGACCGAATTTTGTGTTGTTTGCTACTTCTATTGCTTGTGCTTCATCCTCTACGGTCAGTATGGGCGCAACAGGCCCGAATGTTTCTTCCTGCGCTATTTCCATATCAGGAGTGACGTTGTTGAAAACCGTGGGGCTGTAAAAATATCCTTTTACGCTGCCGTTGACTTTAACGTCTGTTTTGTGACCTCCTGTAAGCAGCTGCGCCCCTTCTTTTATTGCTCTTTTGACCATTCCATCAATACCCTCAACCGCATCGGAGTTTACTAATGGACCCAAATCGGTATCGTCGGATAAGGGATCTCCAACTTTGAGTTTTTCAGTCTTTTCTACAAATTTTTCTGTAAACTCTTTTGCAATTTTTTTGACCACAATAAAGCGCTTTGAAGCAATACAACTCTGCCCGCAGTTGATGAACCTTCCCTTTACTGCTCCAGAACTCGCTTTATCGATATCGGCATCTTCACAGACTATGAATGGATCGCTGCCTCCTAATTCCAAAACTATTTTCTTTAGATGTGATGCCGCCCTTTGCCCTACCTTGGCGCCAATGGGAACGCTCCCTGTAAAAGTTACGGCACTGATATCGTCTGAATCTATCAGATATTCAGCTTCTTTTGATGACGCGACAATGGTTTGAAACACGCTATCTGGCATTCCTATCTTGTTGAATATTTTTTCTATTTGGATGCCACAACCCATCGTAACACTAGCTGGTTTTAGAATGATTGTATTTCCTGCCATCAGACATGGTGCGGCAAATCTTAACGCCTGCCAATAGGGAAAGTTCCAGGGCATTAGGCTAGCTATCACCCCAAGAGGCTCAAAACTAACAACACTTTTTCTTGCTTCTGTGTTTATAATTTCATCAGTTAGAAATATTTCCCCATTATCTGCAAAATACTCTATTGCCCAAGCGCATTTGTCTACCTCACTTCTTGCCTCCTTGATAGCTTTTCCCATCTCAATAGAGGCGATTTTGGCCAGATTCTCTCTGTCTTTTCTAAACTCATTGGCAAATGCATATAGAAAGTTTTCTCTCTTATCGTGGTCTTTTTTCCACTCTCCAAACGCATCTTTTGCTTTCTTTGTCTTGGTGGTTATTTCATCTTTTGATATGGTGTTATATTCTTCAATGACTTCTTCTGTTGAAGGGTTGATTGTTTTTATTATCAAGGATTTATGATCTCTCTACAATCAATAATTTAACTTCTTTCAATAACTTGATGTTTATTACTTACCTGTTTGAATCAAACTAACTTTTGGCAGAAACAATTAGCTTCACCATTTGACATGCTGAAATACCAAAATGTTGTTTTCACATTTCATCTGTATCCTTCTTGCCGATGTAATGTTTGTTGCTTGACAATTATTTTATACCGGATACTAAAAACATTATTGACAACAAACATTGCGTATTCTCCATATAGATGATGCCGCTGCAGTATCATGCATATTAGCAAAATACCAACAGCAGATACAAGGGCACAATTCAAAAGTTATCAAGTATGACATTTATGATAAATTTGGATTTTACAGATTCTATGGGGATTACGTAACAATCGCTACATCGGAGGACCAGTTCCTAAAAAACATTGTTGAGGAATCAAAATCTGCGGATATAATCCACATCCACACCAGATCCGATGTGTTTTTAAAACTTCAATAAGTTTGGAAAATCAAAAAAAATGGTTTTACATTACCATGGCACTGACATAAGGGACCTAAAAAAACAAAAACTCCCTCACCGATCAAGACTATCCGACATTGCCATTAGTTTAATTCTGAAATACAGAAAGATACGAAATACTTTGCTGCTAAAAAAAGGATACACTACAAAGCACAAAATTTAGCTGATGCGGTTATTGTGTCCACATCAGATCTTATGAAATACACATCTACAAAGAATGCCGTTAGGAAACTGTATCTTCCAAACCCGTTGATTTGGATGTCTTCAAGCCTGGTGCAATACTGCCTCCAACAAGCAATGATGGCCTAAAGAGGGGGAGTGCTGTTACCATGGACAACGAGGTAACTGACATACCATGGGCACTGGAATACTTGAAAAAAAATAACATTAATCTTGACATAACGGTGCATGATAGGATAAGGCATCCTTTGATGTATCAGGACCTCCCAAACTTTCTAAAACAATACAAGACATATGTGGATATCAGATATATTAATAAAAAGATCATACCTGCATTAAGCAAAACTGCACTAGAGTCTTTGGCTTGTGGACTTGATGTACTGGATTATCAATTAAAATTTAGAAACAGATTGCCTGAGGAGCATATCCCTCAAGTGTGATTTCCAGTCTCTCAAAGGTGTACGATGAAATCATAATTTAATTTTACCTTTTATGTTATTATTTTATCCATTAGGAAATACTGTTTGTTGCCTGTTTTATTATCTTCATGATAGTGTTTTAAATAAATTTTGCCTTGGTTTCTCCTCTCTAAACTGTTTTTCAACGAACCATATGGATAATGGTAATGCCATACGTCATAGTCTTTTTTTAATTTTTTAAAAAGTTTCCATTGGGCAATAGGCGATCTATAGTTGACTTTAATGCCTCCAAATTGTTTGTATATTGCATCATTGAAAACAAAAACATCTGCGGAATGCCCTTGCTTTTTTTGGTACTCTGCAATCGTGGATGGTACACCCAATATGTTGTTTATGTGTGCGATTCTCATGGACAAACTGGTTTATCTGCTATATTGTAAATATTTTGATATACGATCCTGTTATCTTGATTGGTGTTAGTTGGTCACCATCACTCAAATGGTGCCTGTTTGTGCAAACTGTGGCATTGATACATGCAATTTTGATCAAATACGGACAGACCACTCATGTTGTAATTAAGGGTATACAAACTATTCTGCGCTGTCATTATTTACACTTTACCGACCATATGCGGGCATTGTTTGCAGCATAAACTAAAATTGCTAAAAACTTGTCATGTTGAACGCCACTTTAGTTTATCTGTTAATTGAATCCTTTTTGAAGGCAATGGGTAGCTAAAGTTTTTTCATTTAAAATTCTAAGGGACAGATGGAACTTTCCAAATCACCCAATCTGCTTTTCTGCTTGTTTTTCTTTTGAATACAGCACAGTGGGATTCTCAAATAACCTTTTGGCTAAATATGGCCTAAAAATATTCTGATATTCTTTTTTGTTCTTTGACGCATTGGTATATCCTGCTGTTTCTAATCCACTCATTTTTTGATATGGATAGGGAAGAAACGGCAAATGAAAGGGCGTTCTCAAGATTTTCAAATTCCCTGAAAGGGCCTTTTAGGGCTTCTCTAATTCCTTCGCGTATCTGCCAAACCCCAACTGGAAATATGTACTGTGGGTGTATTTCCCTTAAAACCAATGCAGCTGCCTTTCTTTTTACTTTATTTAGGTGCTCAGCTATTGACAGCCTGCCTGCAAAATATGCCCCAGCTATATGTGGATAGTGATTCAAGCCCCTGACATCTTCAAAGTCTGAACCCATTCCTATGTTTCCTTTGCTGTCCAGCCACCCCTCCTGCATCTCAAAGGACCATGTGCTAAAGGGAATCAAAACAACTGAATAATGATTGTCTAAATGAGAATATTTGTATACCTCAAACAAATCAACAGGCTGATAGTTTTCTATTATTGTCTTTTTAATCAAATTTGCAGAAATTGTGCTGTCTGTAGCAGAAATACTCCATTTGGTTGGTACCAACTTTCTATTTTTTTTTAACCCGACCATCCCCAGGCTCAAAATGCGGTTAATTTTGCTAATTTCTACCCCCTCATGATATAAGTTCATTACAGAGTCTTTTGAGGGCAAATCTTTATCGTAGAAGACCTTTTCAATTCTTTTGTCTACTGAAAATGACGAACTTGCCTTGAAATTCTTTAAGGGTGCAGTCAAACCATAGGGTGCAGAGTCTTCATCAATGCCCGTGTTTTTCTTTTGTTCCATGTCAATAAATGGAACCTTTTCAAATAACAACTCACTTTCAGCAGGTGAATTTGCCATGGCCACCTCTTGCAATGATTCTATCTGTTTCCCTGAAGTCGTATGCGCATCGATATCAAATACCCCTCTAACAAGGGACATCCTATAACTTGCAATTTCCGCCAAGTTTTTTCCGAGCCATTTCTCTGGGCTGTCAAATATTGAGGTATCGCCATGCAATGGTGGGATCATTGGTCCAACTTTTACCTTGGGATATCCGTATGCGCCTACAAAAACTGATGGGGGTGTCGCGCCAGAAAGATTTTTTGCCGTGAATTTCGTTGCATTTGAGTTAAGGAATGCAAGCCATCTGTTTTCTAGGGTTTTTTTTATTTCTAGTATGGTTGGCATATTCTCTAGTAGCGACAATATCTAAATATGAAAGAAATATCGCATGGTGAATTTCGCAATACTTTTGATTCCATCTGCCATTTGTTTGAGTTTGAGTTTGAGTTTGATTTTGATAGAATATGGTTGAAAGTAAACTCTAAACAAAAACTAGATAGAGACTATTGTTGTTGGTATGATTTTTTTCCACTCCTGTCAAAAAATGGTTGATTTTCTTGTTGTATTTCTATAATTCTTTTTAATCGATTCATATCTTTTGCTTGGCATTCTTTTGTATTATTTAACAACTATGTGATCTAGTTTTCTTCTATTTCTGTTATTTTTTCGTCAGGGTGTTTGATAACTTTTATCTTGCAATTTCTACATTCATAGTAATTAGTGTCACGAGAATGGCTAATGGAGCCATTTAACCATATCATTAGATTCCCGCATCTTAAACATGACATAGTCATATGTATGTATACAAACCTTCTATTGTAATATAAAATTATTTGGAAATACAAAAACAAAAGAGGACACAAACAGTCTCTAGTTCTCAAATCTTTTGATGGTAATAGTTAATGAAACTCATAAACTGATTGTTTGGGAATCAATCATTAATGGAATGTGGTTACCTACGATATGCTATATAGTAATTATTGTGGCTATCCGGCTACTGGTTTGAATTTTATATTCTATATCCTGTTATTATGGAATTGTGGAGTTGCTTTTATTTGTATTTTGATTTGCATTGTTGGGAATTTGGGTCATTATAACTTTTGAGTTGGATAAACTACACAATACTTTATATATTGCATAAATTATGTTCAATTGATGTCTTTATTCAGTCAAAGAAAAGTTTTTAGTGAATATGATAATTCGAAAATAGCCATGGGCTTTTTAGCAGCTATTGTATTATTTGGTATTTTTGTTGTAGGATATGACCAAGGTCAAATGTTTAGTATTGTACAAGGCAATGAGGCATTTGATGCTAAATATCTGCATGAAGTTACTCATGATATGAGACATGCAGCTGGTTTTCCTTGTCATTAACTTTTCTTCATTTTTAGGTTGAATTTTTTATAGTCTTTGGAATAAATTTTAATGAAATCCTTGACCTTTATCCTTATCTCTCTAGGTTCATGAGCATTGGCTGGTTTGATCTTGGCTGGAATGAACATGTTTGTAGTTGAACCTTTTGTTGATAAGGCCATAGGCCTGGAAACCGCAAAAGCAATTGATTTGGGAGAAAACGTTTCCACAGATGAACAAAATTTGTATAGAATTTGGCAAAAGCCAGGAAGTTTTGTTGGGGGATCTGTATTGGGTATGGCTTTTGGCACACTCCTTGGAATTGTTTATATGTTTTGCCGCAAAGCAATTCCATTTTCAAGCGACAGAAAAAGGGCGGTTTTTTTTGTCATTGGCTATGTGCTTGGTTTTATTTGTTGTTCCTTTCGTCAAGTATCCTGGAAATCCTCCCGCTGTTGGAAATCCCGATACCATTTGGTTAAGGGAGAGCATGTACATTGGATTTTTATCCGTATCTGCCTTGTCTGCTTTATACCTTGGAATCCTATCTTACAATCTAAGGTATATCCAAAAGGCACCTATGATAATACCCTTGTTTTATGTTGTAGTAATCTCTGTCGCATTTGTTTTATTCCCGCCAAATCCTGATAAAATTTCCATACCTATGGATTTGGTAAATTCTTTTAGAGTTATGAGCGGATTAACCATGGTTGGCTTTTGGTTAGCACTTGGGGTTATTTTTGGATTTTATGGCACAAATACAAACCACATGATTCTTCAAAAATTAGCGCAATGTGATCCGCAGCTGTCTTTATCTTTCTTTTAATTGTTTTATGATTGTCATCTAAGGCTGTACCGTTATTCAACATCGTATAGATTGCCATTGATATGCGTTCTATGTATTACATATCTATGCCAAATGGCAATATTGGACAAGTTTTTTTTCGACCTGTATCTGTCTCTGTATTTGTCATTGTTAATATTGGTTTGGTGTGTTATTCTTGGAGTTAGGGCGATTAGGAAATTTAATGATTACATTATGCAAATAAAATCTTGCAATTAAATTTATGATTTTTGGTGTAATGTTTTTTTTTGGCTTTTGTACGTTTTGATTTTTTTCGGAACTAACTAATATAATAAACATTATGATCAACTATAGATCGAATACATGAGAAAAAAAATTAAAGTTGCCATTGCCGGCGTGGGAAACTGTGCATCCGCACTAATCCAGGGAATTGAGTATTACAATTCCAATGGGAATGACAGCTCCATGAACCCGGACCTCAAAATCAAAGAGAGTGACGGTCAATCTTCGATGAAAGATACTGCTAATTCATCATCTACCGACAATCACATTGGACTTACCTCATATAATATTGGGGGATATGAGCCAGGAGATATTGAATTTGTTGCAGCATTTGATATTGCTGACACAAAGGTTGGGTTGGATTTGTCAGATGCCATTTTCGCATCTCCAAACAATGCCATTAAAATAATTGATGTTCCAAATTTTGATGTAAAGGTCCAAAAGGGGGATGTATTGGATGGGGCTGGAAAACACTTTTCAGAAAAAGTGACCATTTCCGATAAACAAACTACTGACATAGCACAAGTATTAAAGGATACAAATGCTGATGTATTGGTTAACTATTTGCCTGTAGGCAGTAGAACCGCGACCCGAAATTATGCGGAAAAATGCCTGGAGTCGGGTGTTGCTTTCGTTAATGCCATACCTGTTTTTGTTGCATCTGATACCAATTGGCAAAAACGTTTCGTTGAAAAAAACATTCCTTGTGCAGGTGATGATGTAATGAGTCAGTTGGGTGCGACTGTTGTTCATAAAACCCTTGCAAAATTATGGGTTGATAGGGGCGTAATAATCGACGAAACATACCAACTAAACGTTGGCGGAGATATGGATTTTTATAATATGTTGGATGAAGACCGGCTGGAAGATAAGAGAGTTAGCAAAACATCTGCGGTAAGGGCCATGGTTCCATATGACATTCCGATGAGGATAGGGCCTTCTGATTACGTAAGCTTCTTAAAAAACGATAAGGTTTGCTATATTTACATGAAAGGCAGGTTCTTCGGTAAGGTCCCAGTGGAACTTGACTTAAAGCTTAGAGTTCCTGACGCCTATAACAGTTCGGGTGTAATGATAGATGCACTTCGTGCCTCTAAAATTGCATTGGATAGAAACATATCGGGCCCATTGGAGAGTATTTCAGCTTTTTGCTTCAAACACCCGCCAATCCAGATGCCTTATTCACAAGCCAAATCCAATTTTATGGATTTTGTTAATGGGAAAAGAGATCGATAATAGATAAAAAAACAACACGCCAAAATTCTTTTATCTGGATGTATCACGGCTTGATTAAATACGTTGGTTTTGCTAAATCCGTGATATCTATCCAACACTTGGCTAACTTATCAAGACATGATATGATATTTACAACTGCTATTATGGATGTCTCATTTATTAAAATGTCCTTGTTGGATTTGATGTTTTTTTTTAGTTCTGAAAGTGAAACCTTGAACTCTTCATAGTTTTCTATTACCTTGAAAGCTTTTACCCTACTCATTTTGGTAAAAGCCTCAATTGAATAAATCTGCATCTCCTCAAGTGAGTAGCCCGTCTTTCTTATCAGTGCTGCTAGTTGTTTATCTTCTTTAACTTCTGTGAAATATGCCGTTAATTCTGTTATCAAATCTCCGGCGGTTTCCAGATAATTGGCGGCAATTCTATAGTCTAGCATGTCTATGCTGCTTAAGTTTAAAATGCTGGCTAGTTTTTTGTTCATGATTGCAGTTCTTATCAGCCTTACAATCAGGAAATACTGCCTGTCTATTTCATCGTCTCTACTTGCTATCTTTTTTTTTAGGTCCAGATTGAATTTGCCATCTAACGAATAAATCGTTTCTCTAAACATCCCTGTAATCATCGAATTCATCATGTTCAATATTTTTTCGATATTTAGGGTTTTTGCATCCAAAAGAAATTGCAGGTTTATGTTATAGTTGTTTTCGTCAACTATTTCCAAACCAATTAATTTTCTAATGGATTTCTTTATTGTTTCACTGTCCTCAAATGATATGGACTCTTTGGATTTTATGTTTATTATGTTATACCCTAATAGGTATGCGCCAAAAATCTTGTTTAGTAGAATTTTTATGTCTTTTGTGTCCTTTCCAACACTTGAGATTTCCCCATCTTTGTTATTGACCTTGTCATTTTGTACTCCTAATTCCGAGTTGTTGTATTGGTAGCTAAATTCAATTTTTATTTCCTCTTCTTGGTTGTTGTTATAAATTGAGATGGAGTTGTCGTTATTGGTTTCTACACTTACGTTTTTACCTTTGGCTAAATAGTTTTTTTTTACCCAATCCACTGGTAGCGAAATTAAAATGCTGCTTCCTATTTGTTGTAATGAACGAATATAAATTGTCATGATTAATATATACTGATATTAATTAATTATACTATATTTTTATATCTTCTGAAAGTATATCAAAACTAAAATGGTTATAGTAGCTCAACAGCCAGTATCGATTGCAAAGGCCTTTAGCCCAGGTCATATCACTGGTTTCTTTGCTACTGATAAAACATTACAGTCATTGCATCCAAATTTTAACGGTTCGTTAGGTGGTGGTTTCAGTATTGGCAAAGGAATGACCACAACTGTTAAAGTCTATAAAGATAATACTAAAAATTATAGTATTTTACTAAACGGCGTCAACTCTGTTGATTCTACGGTTTCTAAATTCGTTATAGAGCACTATCTTAGTATGGTCCATGAACCAATTTTTATTTCGGTGGAGCATGAATCTGAAATACCAATTGGTTACGGGTTGGGTTCAAGTGGCTCAGCTGCACTAAGCCTTTCATATGCTCTAAACCATGCACTAAAGACAAATTTGACAAACATTCAAGCAGCCCAAATTGCCCATACCGCAGATGTTGTTTGTAAAACTGGACTTGGGACTGTAATCTCTGAGTTTACAGGCGGCTTTGAAATTCGAACCAGTTTTGGAGGCCCCGGAATAGGAAAGGTATTGAAGATACCCATTTCATCTGGATATTGTGCTGCAATACTTTGCATAAAACCAATCAATACTGCACGCTTAATGGACAACTCTCAATTATCTTGCAAAAAAAACTTATTGGACGAATTGGGAAGGGAGATGGTCCATATACTAAAACAAAACCCAAGCATTGATACTTTTTTAGAACTGTCTAATCGCTTTGCTGATGAGTTCGGCCTTTTAGGTGGTTATTGCAAAGAGCCATTTTTATCCCTGAAGTCTATTGAAATAAAAAGCAGTGTTGCTTTGTTTGGTCATGCTCTTTTTACTATTGTAAAAAGACAAGATTTGCAAAAAGTAATTCGGGTGTTAAGCGGATTTAATGGGAAGTTAATTGTGTGCGATATTGATAATTCTGGAGCCAAACTGATTGATAAACCATATGACACCCAATAAAACATTTGTACCAAAAAACCACCCTCGTTATTTTTCCTTAGCAATTAGAGAAAAACTAGTTGAGGGGTTTAAGAATGGCCTAGTGGCACACGAAGGCTTAATTGCGCATGGCAGGGGCGAATCCTTTGATTATTTGTTAGGCGAGAAGACCACTGAACCTGCATTAAAATCTATTGATGCTGCTTCTGCCCTGTTCATGCTTGCGGATCTTCCCGTTTTATCTGTTAACGGAAACACTGCAGCTTTGTGTGCTAAAGAAATATGCGAATTAAACCATCTATTGGAAAAATCTGTTGTAGAGGTAAACCTTTTCTATAGGACAAAAAAAAGAGAGGAATTAATTGCAAACGAAATAAGAAAATGCGGGCTGAAAAAAATTTTAGGCGTTGGAAGCGGCAATCTCGGAGAAATTCCTGAATTAGAGAGCAATAGGCGAAAAGTTGATCCGGGAGGAATCCTTATAGCGGATCTTGTTTTTGTTCCTTTGGAGGATGGTGATAGAACCATTGCTTTGAAAAAAATGAACAAAAAAGTCATAACCGTTGATCTTAATCCCCTATCAAGAACTTCTGTAACTGCTGATGTTTCTATTGTGGATAATATTGTTAGAGCTGTTCCCCAATTAATAAAATGCATAGAATACCATAGGAAAAATTCCACAAAAAAAGAGTTGCAAGAAATTGTAAGCAGCTATAACAACGAGGAAGTTTTACGGGACGGATTGGATATCATGAGGTCAAGTAAAATGTTGACTGCGTCTGAACATAAACGAATAAGTGATGAGAGATGTTTTGAGGTGTGATGGATATGTTTTTAAAATTAAGTGTTATACTGTAGATGTTCATAGAACAACATGCGAATAAGTATTACTGATATTAAGCAAAAAAAGAGTAAATCTGAAAAAATCGTGGTTGTTACTGCATATGATTATTCTACTGCAAAAATCTGTGATACTTCCGGAATCGAGATGATTTTAGTTGGGGATAGTGCCGGCATGGTTATGCTTGGATATGACAGTACAATTCCTGTTACTGTTGATGAAATGCTTGTATTTTGCAAAGGTGTTGTAAATGGGTCTAAAAATTCTTTAATTGTGGCAGACATGCCCTTTGGGTCATATCAGTCTGACTTATCTTTAGCTTTTTCAAATGCCATTAAATTTATTAAACTTGGGTGTAGCGCAATAAAGGTAGAGGGTGGGCGCGGAGTCGTTCCCCTGGTTAAGCACCTTACGCAGAATGGAATACCTGTAATGGGGCACATTGGCCTGAAGCCACAAACATCACCATTATGGGAAGGGTATAAAGTTCAAGGGAAGTCCTGCAACACTGCCGTTGATTTATTCCTTGATGCCTTGGAACTGGAAAAAGCCGGCGCTTTTAGTATAGTTCTGGAAATGGTTACATCTGAAATTGCAGAAAAAATTTCTCAAGGCGTATCAATTCCTACAATAGGCATAGGGTCTGGCAACAAATGTGACGGACAGGTACTTGTATTGCATGATTTGTTAGGCTTATACGATGTAATCAAGCCAAAGTTTGCAAAACGTTATGCTGAATCATACTCGTTATTCTCAACGGCAATAACAAACTATATTAGTGATGTGAAATCTGGAGGATTCCCTGATCCTCAGCACAGTTTTTCAATGTCTAAGGAGGAACTGCAAAATTTTGAAAATTATCTTTCTTCTCTAAAGGCCGGTAAAAAAGGAGATGGCGAAAAGTGATTTACAAAAATAACCCATTTGTTGTTTTTATATGTGAAGTATATTTTGATGGTTGTCTATGAGTATAAATGCTGGAGATGATAAAAAGAATGATCTGAGTTATTCTCACCCCTCAAAGGACATCAAATCGACCCTTGGAAACGTATTGCTGAATAAAAAAATTATTTTATGCGTTACAGCAAGTGTAGCATGCTACAAATCTATAGATCTAATTCGGCTTTTAATGAGACATGGCGCAGAAGTATTTGTAGTTATCTCCAAAACCGTTGAAAAGTTCATTTCAAAAGACTATTTTGTTTGGGCAAGTGGTAACAAAGTGGTATCTGAGTTAACTGGGGATTTAGAGCATATATTACTGGCAGATTGTGGCAGATCTGATTTAGTCATTGTTTATCCATCTACTGCTAATACCATTGGTAAATTTGCAAATGGGATAGACGATACTCCACCGACATCTGTTTTATCGGTTGCCTTGGGTTCAAAAACCCCTATAGTAATCGCACCTGCCATGCATGAATCCATGTATGACAACGATATCATAAAAGAAAATATTGCTAAATTGGAAAAAAAGAATGTTGTGTTTATCAATCCAAAAATTGAAGAGGGTAAGGCTAAAATTGTGGACACCGAATCTGCCCTATTATCGATCGTAAAAATCCTAAAACAACGCAATTTTTCTATTGATGGGGATTTTGAAGGCAGGGGTAAAAATGCTGGAGAAATGCCTTTTACAAGAAAACCTGAAAAAACGATTTTTGAAATTAAAGACCATTATGTAAAAAACTTTTTTAAAGATAAACGAATCTTGATTTCAATTGGTAGCACTATCGAATACATAGATCCTATTAGAATAATCTCAAATACAAGTTCTGGGAAAATGGGTATTTCCTTGGTGAAAAACGCCCTAAAATTCGAATCTGACATTACAATTGTAAAAGGACTTACACACTCTCATGAAAAAATTACGAACGAGCAAACCAAAGGCCCTCCTTCTAACCTAAAAGAAATCTGCGTTACAACTTCTCAACAAATGCGTGATGAAATCATTAAGGAATTGAGTTCATTTAAATACGATCTAGTTATTTTGGCTGCTGCTGTTTCGGACTTTAGGCCTTCTAACTTTTCAAATAATAAAATAAATTCGGACATGTCATCTCTAACGCTAACCTTTGTTCCAACACTAAAAATTGTCAATGAAATTAAGGGTGTTTGCAGGGGTATATTTCTGGTTGCCTTTAAAGCTGATTATGACGTACCGATTGAAATGTTGCTTCATAAATCATATAAAAAAATAGTTGATGCGAATGCCGATTTGGTGGTGGCAAATGATGTTGGTAAAAAAGATACCCATATAGGATCAGATTTAAACGAGGTTTTATTAATTGATAGGCATAAGAATTATTACCATTTCCCAATCCAAAATAAAAACGATGTAGCCCTCAACATCTTTAAAGCTGTTTACCTGTACATGAGTTAATCCTCAACTTGAAAATACCATATACTTCATCTGATGCTTTTATTTTTTATGGCAAGTTTTATTGCTTTGCTTAAAAGGTGTATCTCCTTTATTCGCATCGGGTTTTATTTATGTTTGAAATTTTATGTGTATCTGTTGTATGTTCTGAACCTTGGTTGTTATTGCCGTTTTTCATCTGATGTTGGTTTATGGTTGATTTGGTTTTCCTAACTAATTGATACACTGGTCTTTTTCTGGCGGTGATGAAGATTATCCCATTTTTGGGCTTTCTTTTTACCATTAAAATTATATAAAGTAGTAAAAAGTATGTCTACTATTTGTCGTTGAGTACATTGCTGTCTAATAAAGGCGAAATTTTGGTTATGCCTGGGGTATATGATGCATTAACCGCAAAAATTGCAGAGCACGTTGGCTTTAAAGCAATTTTTCAAACCGGGTATGGGACTTCAGCCTCTATGTTGGCAATGCCTGACTTTGGATTTTTGAGCATGACTGAAACATTGGAGACTGCAAGGAGGATAACTAGGGCAGTCAGCATTCCTTTAATTGTTGACGTAGATACCGGGTATGGAAACCCTTTAACTGTCTGGAAATTGGTAACTGATCTCCAAAAGATTGGTGCCTCTGGGATTTTTTTGGAAGATCAAGTTTGGCCAAAAAGATGCGGTCATATGACTGGTAAAGAAGTGATTAGCGATGGTGAGTTTGTACCTAAATTAAAGTCAGCTATTGATGCAAAAAAAAATAATCCAAATTTTATTATTGTTGCTAGAACTGACGCGAGAGCTCCACTTGGTATTGATGAGGCGATAAAGCGTGGAAAAAAATATCGAGAGATTGGAGCGGATGTTGTATTTGTCGAGGCGCCCCATTCTATCGAAGAATTAAAAGATATCTCGTCAGAAATAGATGCACCTTTAGTAGCTAATATGATTGAGGAGGGCATCACCCCTAATTTGACAGCAGATGAACTTTTGAATCTGGGATACAGAATAGCTATTTTCCCATTGTCTGGCCTGTATTCTTCAACTTTTGCGATATACGACACATTTACAACTCTAAAGCAAACTGGAACCACAAAGCTATTGGTAAATAAAATGATTAAATTTAAGGAGTTCAACAAACTCGTTGAACTTGATAAATACATGAATATGGAAAAAAAATACACCTGATAGTCTTTTAGTCTGTTTTTCGTTTGATTTTTTTTGATTAAATTGTTAAGTTATTATTTGCTAGTTGCTTTTGGAATAGGGTGCCTGATACGATCAGTACCGTTAGCAATCAGTTTCCCCTATCCAATAGGATATGATACTGTAAATTATTATTTACCTAATCTATATCATTTTGAAAGCAACTGGCTCAAACTTGTTATCGAATTTCCAATTTACATAGCAACTGTTTATATTTTTTCATTTATTTTTTCATTTGATGTTTATTATTCATTTTTGGCATCCAATGTTATTTTATACGGCGTCTTTTCTATGACTATTTATTTGTTAAGTAACAAAGTATTGAATCAATCATTAAAAATGAGTCTAGCTTTCACGGTTTTTGCTATCTTTCAATTTGGAACCTTGCGAATTTCGTGGGATTTATTCCGTGACCTTTTCTCTCTCATTATGCTCAACCTTTTTTTACTGCTAGTAAATCACCTTAATAAGGAGAATGCTTGGAATCGTTTTATTTCCGTTTTGACCGTTTTTTCTATTTCCGTTTTGACCGTTTTTTCTGATCGCATGATCGGTATGCTACTCATCTCTGTTTCTTTTATTTTTTCCATTATGTACAAACAAAAGTATCTTTTTATGATCAATGCTTTTTTTGCGTCTTCTTTTCTGTTTTACTTTTTGGCTTTTGATAGGGTTACTTTTGTCTCCGCTAACGTAAATTTTGTAGATATGCTTTTAAATCCATTGTATGATAGGAATACCTTTTCCAATATTGATATATCTATTCTCTTTTTGTCACTCTATGGTCCCTTGATACCGTTTTTTGCTTATGGGTTTGTTTACACTAAACTTAAAGATAGTTTTTTAATAATAAAAATCCCTTTATTAATTAGTTTATTGCTGTCCTTTAACTGGATTTTTATTCCAAATTATGGTTATCTTGTTCCAGAACGGTGGTTACTTATCTCGGGCATATATATGTCATTGATTGCGATCTATGGATTTCTTTTAATTGTTGATTCTTCTTTAGGTTTAAAAAACAAAAGCACAAGAAAAGGGGTTATATTTTTATTTTTACTTGTATTTGTAGTATACGGATCTCTATTTACTGTAATGCCATATGGAGTTACTTATTCACTCCCATCTTTTTTCCACGAAAACACGGAGTTTGTTTTTCCGTTGTCTATGTTGTTTAACACATTGGATATTAAAGATAACCCCGAGATGATAAAATTAATTGATTGGATAAATTCTAATACTGCCCATGATTCCACTGTAATTGGTACACATCACTGGAAAGGATGGTTTTCCTTGTTTTTGGACCCTCCTAGAAAATACCTTTATGCCGAAGACTTTGATAATCCTGGTGATAATTCATACAACGGAAAAGCACGCCTTAATTACTCTGATATCCTTGAAAAGAATCTGGCGTTGTATCTGTGCCCAAACATTGATAATGGTGCTGATTCGCATTCGCATTCCTCACCAAGACATATCAACATATCTCATTATTTTATTGATTATAACAATGATGTTTATGCTGATAATCCTTTTTTCCAACACATAGATTACAACTCAAAATTTT
>JADDOQ010000006.1:33959-34387 GCA_016782315.1 Nitrososphaeraceae archaeon
TGATTTGCAACTGCCCATTTCGTGTTATTTGTTATTTTAGTTTCAAAATGGATATTATTCTATTTGATTGGGTATTTCTTGTGAAAATCCTTATGTCTTGTAGGTACATACTGTCATATCCGCTATCTTTTGGCTTGTACGTTAAATAATGATATAGCATATAAAATGCACCAAGCCTTCCAATAGGTTTCCTTCTAAAGAAATACATTAGAAACCTTCCTATTGCAAATAATGGGTGATGGCCTAATGTTCTCATACTATACCGAAAGAGGAAAAACTTGATATCGATAAAAAGAGTTGATATCATACTGTTATAACGCATTTACTAATCTTCTCATTTTGTCAAAACTGATCTCAAAACCAAATCTCTTCTCTTCTTTTTTCATATTTTTGTACATACTAAACAACAAGTTAAAGTGCTTAACTGT
>JADDOQ010000082.1 GCA_016782315.1 Nitrososphaeraceae archaeon
CTGAGGTGCCGCTGCCGCTGCTGTTGCCCTGACTGGATGTGGCATTGTTGGCCGCTGCTGCTGTTGGGGTTGTGATTACATCATTTCTGGAATCATCTATATTTGTATTGGAGGGTGTTATCACATCCGAATCATTTGTATTGGAGGGTGTTATCACATCCGAATCATTTGTATTGGAGGGTGTTATCACATCCGAATCATTTGTATTATTATTATTATTCTGATTGCCATTAGTTGATGCTTTGTCTTTTATGTCATTTGTTGTTGTGTTGTCATCAGTAGGTATTTTAGATATGGCGTCAGATGACGTAGGATCTTCATTGGCTAGGGGATTGACTATATCGGGTGTTATTATTAATGAAATATTGGAAGTAACATCGGGTACGGCAGTTGCTGTCTCTGGTGTATCTGTTTGTTGAGTCACAAGAGTCGGTTTGATTATTGTTTTTTCACTATTTTCAGGGGAAGATGTTTTAGGACCAAAAATTTCGTTTGAATTTTGGGCAAAGGATGATTCACTCAAGTTATATTGAGTTAAAAATATAGTTGTTAATATTAGCAAATAAAGTTTCAATAAGTTATGGGTATTGATCATTTTTTTTAACATAATAAAAAATAATGCAAAAGTTTTGCATAAAAATGTTTACTGAAAAACTTCTAGTTCTATACCGTATTTATATTGCTTTGTAAACTTGAAATTATGATAAATTTCGAATTAGTCTTCATTATTGTTTTATCCATTTTAACCGTCGGTTCTTTGGGAATATGGGTACACTTGTTTTTAATATTAAGAAAATCATTTAAGTTTTCTCCTAGGCTTTTAAAGCCAAATGACACCGAAACAAAAAGTCCTTTTGTTAGCGTAATAATTCCAGCAAGAAACGAAGAAAAGTTAATTAGGAAATGCCTTTTAAGCCTTTTGGACCAAAAGCACTCTAATTATGAGATAATTGTAATAGATGATGACTCCTCTGACAAAACTATTGAAAAAATTAAGTCTTTAACCAATACTGGCAAAATAAGAATAATTAAAGCAGGTAAAAAACCCGAGGGATGGATTGGAAAAAACTGGCCCTGCTATATAGGATATAAATATTCTAAAGGCAATTATTTGCTTTTTACTGATGCTGATACGATTCATTCTCCAAATAGTATTCAGGACTCCCTATTTACTTTGTTGGAGGAAAAGTTAGATGTATTAACGGTTGTTCCAAATTTGATCTATCCAACTTTTATTGTTAAAATGGTGTTGCCGATTCTTTCGATATTTATGTTTTCCAGATATTCGCCTATTCGGGTCAATGACCCAAAAGTAAAATTGGGATATCTTTTTGGCAGTTTTTTCATCATGTCAAAAACTATATACGAAGATATAGGAACACACAAATCCGTCAAATCTGAAATCGTAGAAGACGGTGCGTTAGGAAAAAAAATTAAAGAATGCGGATTACAATTAAAGATGTTCAGGGGTGAAGATATTTTAAGTGCATACTGGGCCCGGGATTTTCATACCCTATGGAATTCCTTGAAAAGATTGATTATTCCTTTATATTTTACAAACAAAATAAATTCGATTTTCCTTACGGTGGGTATATTTTTTTTAATGTTCTTCCCTTTTGTGGTTTTGGCTTATGCATTTATGATCATGTTCATAAATAACGGTATTAATGACTTTTCGTTTATCTTATTATTTTCTTTCAGCACTTTGAATGTCTTCATGATTTATTTAACTAATTTTTACCAACTAAAAAAAGCAAAAACACACAGGATGAAGTATTTTTTGGGAACCCCGATAGGCTGCTTTATGGTATCTATTTCTTTTATATGGTCGATAGTTTCTTCTGAAAATAAAGGAGTCATAAGATGGAGGAATAGGGTTTATCATTATGATAAATGATGTTGAATATTGTTTTTGCTGGTTTTTTATCTAATTTCTGACCAATGGTTTCACCATATGACCGAAATTTCCATAGGGTATTATCCCTATCAAATTTATCTTTGGAGGATGAGTTGTTTGTTATTATACAAAAATTTATAAATGATGTTGTTTTTGAGATTTAAGGGATAAAAATTCCGACTCTTTTAAGTAAATATGTTGGATATGGGGCAAAATTATTACTAGAAGATGGAACCATGTTCGATGGAATTGGATTTGGGTATCCTAAAACTGTTACTGGGGAAATAGTTTTTAACACTGGGATGGTCGGATACACCGAAACCTTGACTGATCCTTCCTACAGGGGCCAAATTCTTTGTTTTACCTACCCGTCAATTGGAAATTACGGCGTCCCTTCCGAATCAATTTTAGATGAATATGGCCTACCAAAATATTTCGAATCAGGTGAAATACAAACGTCAGGGCTTATAGTCAACAATCTATCCACTGTCTCCAGTCATTGGAATTGTGATAAAACATTAGATGAATGGCTATACCAACAAAAAGTTCCAGGCATCTATGGAGTTGATACTAGAGAATTAACAAAAAAAATTCGAATTGAAGGGGTAATGAATGGCAAACTAGTAATTGATAATTACGATAAGTCCATAAGCAAAGATCAGGAAATTGTTGATTATGATTCACATAATTTTATGAATGAAGTCTCTATTGCGGATCATAAATTTTATGGAAAAAGCTCCGATCCATTAATTGCTCTGATTGACACAGGAACAAAATTCAGTATCATAAGAAACTTGGTAAAAATGGGATTTAGGGTTGTAAGGCTTCCTTGGAATTCAAATTATGAGCAAATAATGTCTTATAATCCTAAAGGTATTGTCATAAGTAATGGACCGGGTGATCCTGTTATTTGTAAAGAAACAATAAACACGGCCTCTAGAATAATTGAAAATTCTTTACCTACTATGGGAATATGTTTAGGGCACCAAATACTTGCATTAGCTGGCGGGGCAAAAACACAAAAACTGAAGTTTGGCCATCGGGGCCAAAATAAAACATGTATTGATATGGACTCGCACCACTCCTTTATCACCAGCCAAAATCATGGATACGGAGTCGAATTGGAAAGTTTGAATAACACTGAATTTGAACTATGGTTTCAAAACATTGATGATAAAACCGTTGAAGGCATTAGGCATAAATCCAAACCCGTAATCGCTGTTCAATTTCACCCTGAAGCATCTCCTGGACCATACGATTGCATGTTTGTATTCAATAGGTTTAAAGACCTAGTTATAAATAACGGAAATAAAATTAATTAAAAAAAGGAATGATTTTAGATCAAATATGGTATTGTTCTTGTAAACTGATATTTGTGATGATGTGAGATGCCAAAAAATAATAATATTAAAAAGGTTTTAGTATTAGGTAGCGGAGCAATAAAAATCGGAGAAGCAGGCGAAAGCTAGATTTGACATCTGGCCGCTAATTTGACTACTCTGGTTCTCAATGCTTAAAGGCTCTCAAAGAGGAGGGGATATCAAGCGTACTGATCAATCCAAACATTGCCACTATCCAAACTGACGAAAAATTTGCGGATAAGGTTTATCTATTACCAATAAACCGAAACTTTGTAGAAAAAATAATTGAGATAGAGCGACCTGACTCTATAATGTTGAGTTTTGGAGGTCAAACAGCACTCAATTGTGGAGTTGAATTATATGAGAACAATGTATTAAAAAAATATGGCGTAAATATCCTAAATACGTCTATAGATGGCATAAAAATAACCGAGGACCGACAGAAATTCAAAGACGCAATGATAAATAGTAACGTACCTGTCCTAAAAAGCGCTCCTGCGTATTCATATGACGACGCCCTTAAAATATCCAAAGATATAGGATTTCCTGTGATTATTCGTGTTGCGTACACTCTGGGAGGCAGAGGCGGAGGGGTTGCTTATAATGAATATGATTTGCATGAGATTGTGCATAGGGGCCTCTCCTTAAGCATGGTTAAACAGGTTCTTATTGAAAAATACGTTGGGGATTGGAAGCAAATTGAATACGAAGTAATGAGGGATTTTGAAGGAAACAGCGTTATTGTTTGTAACATGGAAAATGTCTTAGGCATGAAAGTCCATACCGGGGACAATATTGTTGTAGCTCCATCACAGACTCTTGATAATTATGAATACCACATGCTACGAGATGCTGCATTAAGGGCAACTTCTTATTGTGGGATAGTCGGCGAATGCAACATCCAATTTGGTTTGAATCCTCTGTCGGATGAATATTGTGCAATCGAAATAAACGCAAGACTATCAAGGTCATCTGCATTAGCTAGTAAGGCCACAGGGTATCCGTTGGCCTATATGGCTGCAAAGATTGGTCTTGGATATTCGCTACCTGAACTTATCAACAAAATTACTAAAGTAACCTCAGCATGTTTTGAGCCATCTTTGGACTATATGGTCCTTAAAATGCCAAGATGGGATTTCAGGAAATTTGAATTAGTAAAACGAAGACTTGGGACTACAATGAAATCGGTGGGAGAGGTTATGGCAATTGGAAAAAACTTTGAAGAAGTCATTCAGAAAGCAATCAGGATGTGTGAGATAGGCAGAGATGGTTTGGTCGCAAACAGCGGTATTTTTGAAATGGATATGGATAGCAATACCCGTGATTACGGTCCAACCGACAACCAGGAGATCGAAAAAATCGAATACTCTTTAATTCATCCAGACGATGAAATTATATTTAATGTTGTAAAAGCCATTAAATTTGGATTGAGTATTGACAAGATTAATAAACTATCCTCAATTGATCCTTGGTTTTTAATGAAAATAAAAAACATCATAGATGAAGAAAGTAAACTAAAAAAATCAAAATTTAACGTTTCCCTGATTTCAGAAGCTAAAAAATTAGGGTTTTCGGATAAGCAAATAGGTAGATGTTTTAGTTTACAAGAACATCAGGTAAGGGAGCTTAGAAAAAAGTTTGGGATTGTTCCTGTAATCAAACAAATAGACACATTGGCTGCCGAATGGCCCGCAAAAACAAATTATTTGTACCTTACATATGGTGGTGAGTATGACGACATTTCATATGAGGCAGGCAATGCTAATGGAAACGGTGTTATAGTTTTAGGAGCCGGTCCTTATCGAATAGGCAGCAGTGTAGAGTTTGATTGGGGCACCGTGAATATGGTATATGGTCTTAGGGGAAACGGGGTAAAAAATATCTCAATTATTAACTGTAATCCAGAAACTGTTTCTACCGACTATGATGTTCCTGATAGGTTGTTCTTTGAGGAGCTAACACTTGAGCGAGTATTGGATATATGCGATAAAGAAAAACCGTTTGGTTTAATCACATGCGTAGGAGGACAGAGCGCAAATAACCTTGTTTCTAAATTGAGTGTGAATGACATAAATATACTGGGAACATCAAGCCAGGACGTTGATAACGCTGAGGATCGCTCAAAGTTTAGTAATCTTTTAGACTCGCTTTTAATAAAACAGCCACCCTGGAAAATATTCACTAATTTGGAAAAGGCCAAAGACTTTGCATCGGATGCTGGGTATCCAATGCTTGTTAGACCATCTTATGTACTTAGCGGTGCTGCAATGAAGGTGGTTTGGAATGAGGATCAATTAGAGCAATTTGTTAAAGAAGCTTCTATCGTTAGTCCGGACTATCCTATTGTAATAAGTAAATTTTTGGAAAACGCCTCTGAGGTGGAGGTAGATGCGGTTGGAAATCCTGACAAGATTGTAATCGGCTCTATTATTGAACATGTCGATAATGCTGGAATCCATTCTGGTGATGCTGTGATGTGCATTCCCCCATGGAGATTGAATAGGAAAACTATTGACACCATTATGGACTATACGGTTAAAATTGGCAAGTCCCTGCATGTAAAAGGTCCTTTAAACATTCAATATTTAGTTAAAGATGATGAGGTTTATGTAATTGAAGCAAATGTCCGCGCATCACGCTCCATGCCTTTTGTTTCAAAGTTTTTTGGAATAAATCTGATAGATCTGTCTGCCAAGTCAATTTTGGGAATTAAATTACCTGATATCGACAATGATCATTGGCTTAAAAAATCGGGGTTTGGGATAAAAGTTCCGCAATTCTCTTTTATGCAACTTGAGGGTGCGGATATTTTGTTGGGTGTGGAAATGCAGTCTACCGGTGAGGTTGCTTGTTTTGGAAATACGTTTTATGATGCATTATCCAAAGCCTACATTGCAGCTGGTTATACACTGCCGCTAAAGGGTTCTGCATTAGTTACTGTTGGCGGTATCAAAAACAAAGAAAAACTTCTTCCGCTATTCTCAACCATTTCACTTATGAAATACCAAATTCTCGCAACAGAGCATACTGCGGAATTCTTGGAGAAATCCGGAATTGAGAATGTTGGCCTTGTCTATAAAATAAGCGAACCTGAAAGACAGCCAAATATTCTGAATCTTTTAACCAATAAAAAAATAGATTTTATAATAAACATCCCTTCTACATCTACTATCGAAAAATATGTTGGAATGCTATATGACGAATACCTGATTCGCAGGAAAGCAGTTGAAATGGGTATTCCGGTATTAACGACAGTTGAAAGTGCTATTTCGTTTGTTAAAACAATAGAATGGATACAAAGCAACTCCCCCACAACCAATCCCATAGGCAACTAAATACTTTATTTCTTTTACCTTTGGAAGATTATTTTAATTGTTTTGTGTATCATGCCCATTGGCTTTTGGCATGGGATAAAATGCTTGTTGTCTCTCTGTATCTCTACGTGTGTGAGAGAGAGATGATTACGCACAATATGGGCAAAAAGGGCATATATTGTTTTTCGCTAATATCCTATTTTTGTTTTACAGGGCAGCATCATGTTTGCAATATTTTATTCAATTCTTTTTCCGATCCAATAAGTGCGCCCTCAAGTGAGATGACAAACACCTCCTCCATTCTCCACTGTTTTTTTGTTATTAGGTTGTGCAATAGCGGAAGCTTTGATTTTCCCTTTGAGTAATCCTCCATAGTGGAATCCATATGGTGATTCAGATATTTGTTGAAATGGGGTATAATTATAAACTCAATCTGCCTTTCTGGATTTTCGTGTGTTATGTTTTTTGATACCTTTTGATTTTTTTTCAAAATGATTTTTATCCATACCTTTTGGCCATTTAGTATATTGCCCTCCTTTATCAAAATTGGATGAAGGTGTCCAGTTACTATTTTATTTATGTTATTTCCGATAGTTGGAATCGCGTGGCCATGTGTTAATAGTATGTTGTTTATTTCCATCCCTTTTGCCGACATTAGGTTAACATTATTTGGAACTAGGTGAATGATGTTGCCGTCGTGGTTTCCAGGAACTAGGTATATGTTACATAATTTAGACAATGAATCAATAAAATAGGGAACATTATTCCATTCCGATTTAGTGATAACACTTACGGAAGATTTCAAGTCTCCCAAAATTATCAAGTTATTAATTTGAGTTTTGTTTATGGTATTTGATAATATCTCTATTAGTTCATCAACATTTTTTTTTGGGTCAATGAAAACACCTTTTCTATTTATCCTGTCTTCAAATCCTATATGAATATCGGATATTACCATATATCTGTTGAGATTGAAATTTTCTATAATTAAAATAGGATACGGGTACAATGGAATAAAATTACTCATTTGATTCCAATACTTTGTTAGATTTAAAATTGTTTAAATTGCATTGATTAAGAACCCCAAAAACGTTTTTTTCCGATATTATGTTTCACTTATATATGCGTATGATGTATATATAATGATATTTTTTTGACACAAAACAGTTTTCCCATGAAACAATGGCATTTAGAACATGTTGAAAAAACTATTAAGAAATTTGTCGTAGGGCTTTCTGAAACTGCAAGCATATGGGAAAAGAGGCAACATAAAAAATATGGCACGATTGCAAATTGCTGCAAACAGATAGATTATGACTTAAAACATGGGGTTACCATAGAGGAGGTTTCTCTTGTTTTGGAAAAAATTAAGTCAGATGTTACCTTTGCACCTGTTATGCAAAATGCTCACTCCATTCAAAGATTCAACGAGATTGAAAAATATATTTACTCTCTAAAGGATCTAAAAACCGAGTAAAAGCAATCATACCTAATAACCTGACAACACTTGGCCCTGAATTTCATGCAGTTAATGTGACCGCCTTCATATTTTAAAAGGCCACAAAAAACCCAATTGAAATCCATTACAACTGGTTGTGTGTGTTTTTGTCGCAGCCTAAACTATGATTGAAAAAACAAATTTTTTAGATGAATCGGCAACGATACTGTTTAGTAACTCTAATTCAGCGTGTTTTTTACCGTATTGGTTTTGTGCTTTTTCAAATTGTGCTTTTACAAAAAAAAACATTGGTTTTACTTGTATTATCAATGCATGAATGGCAATAGCTATGACATATTGTGTTGTATTGCAGAGTAAATAACAAAAAAAATAAACGTAACAAGAATATGCCTAATTTAATTCTGAATAATTGTTTGATTCGATTAACAGTGTGTAGCTTGATATCCGAAAAGATGGAGTCTTATCTGTTATTGGTATTGTAAATGATGCCATTGCTGAAGGGGGGATATCGTAAGGCTCTGTTTGTGCCTTCCATACTCCAACCAACTCCTTATTTTTGTCATATAAAATTGATATTACGTTCGTATTGTTGGAATGTGTGTCTCCTGAATTCTTAATTTTTCCGTTGATAAAAAAGAAGCCTGTCATAACTAATCGCGAATCATTGGCAACTATGTTAAGTTTTTTGTCTTTATGGTCAGTAAGATTATATTTAATGTCCGCTTTGAAGTTTTTTATTTTTTCATTGTTTTTTTTGTCAAAAATTAATATGTCAAACGGTGTGATTTCATTGGGATTTAGTGCTCTTAGCTCTGTCTGTTTGCTAAAGTTGCCCAAAGATATGTTGCCTTCGCCTAAAAAGTTGGCCGATATGATTATCTGGTTTGCTGTGTTGTTTCCGATATTACGGACTAGTCCTACCAAATGCTTGTATTTGCTTTGATCTTGTGTCAATGTAACATCGGACAACTCTAAATCCTTGGCGTCATAACTTGATGCAAATTTATCTGACAGTGCTAATAGCAGCATGAAGGAAGAGAAAGAAGTCATTACCCCAATAAATAGAAAAAACCTAAAATTCATCTTTTTACACACACCATTTGTCTTAAATTTTTCCATAGATATTCCATAAAAATGCTACTAATATTTAATTTAATTTGGTTTCAATTAAATCAAAATTAAATGAAATATATTTAAATTGATTGAATTAAAGCTTCATTTGTGATAATAACTGAAGGCTCGTTTGTGTTATTTTTTTTTAATAGCGAAAAAAAATGGTTAATTAAGGTGGAAAAAGATAAAAAATTACATACTCATTTGGGTATAATTGATGTGGGTTCGACAGTTGATCTTCACTTTGGTTCTTACGTTATCACCAATAAGGACAAAAAAGTTTTCCTTCTTCCACCATCTATCTATGATTTTGTAATGAAATCTCAACGCACAACACAGATTGTCTATCCCAAAGATTATGGGTATATCGCTGCAAGAACCGGATTGAAAAACGGCTTTAAAGTATTAGAAATAGGAACAGGAAGTGCTGCTTTATCTACTTTTATGGCAAGCATTGTAATGCCTGAAGGCCATGTATACACCTTTGATGTAAACGATGATTTCATGTCTATAGCAAGAAAAAACCTGGAAAAATCGGGAATGAGTGAATTTGTAACATTGTCGCATTATGATCCTGAAAAAATATCTCAAATCACAGACATTGACTTGGTGATTATTGATCTCGGCGATCCTTGGAGTTATCTTGATGTTGTTCATCCTTGCATGAAAAGTGGTTCT
>JADDOQ010000227.1:0-557 GCA_016782315.1 Nitrososphaeraceae archaeon
ATCTCTTTAGAATCCTTTTCTCCAACTATCAATAGAGTTGCGGCCTTGAGGTTTTTTAGGGCAGATGAATCAGCTAAATCAGGTCTTCCGCCTCTAGAGACAATGGCATATATTCTATGAGAGGAGGAATTCAAATTGGACACATCATTAGCTACTGCTGATTCTATGGCTGCGGCTACACCAGTGCTTCTTCCAAAATAGCCTATTGGCAAACCCTTGACTTCAGATATGTTTTCTATCATCCACTTTGTTATGGTGGTTAACCTGCCTGATAGAAGGGGAATGTTAAATTTGTTTAATACGCCATAATGCCCTTCCCTTCCTATGTCCATAATTTTTTGATTTTCCATATCGAAATTTACTTCATTTGTTGTCAGTAAATTCGCAAGCAAGGTTGCAAATCCGTTGTTGTTTAAAATGTGGGAAACAAACCTATTTCTGACGCTATTTCTGCTACTACTGCTACCGTGAGCAAATATTATGACGGATTTAAGGCCTGCTGATGAATAAGGAAAAGACAAATCCCCTTGCAAATAATCATAATCATCATCATCCGT
>JADDOQ010000227.1:622-2492 GCA_016782315.1 Nitrososphaeraceae archaeon
AGTTAGCATTATTAGTGTCATAAGCAATATCCTTGTTGCTCATTCAGCTAATTGCATTTAGTAAACTAATAAATCTGCTTGTGATAACGGAACCTATTGCGACTTAATATGTTAAATTATTGAGACGATGATGGAACTTTTACTATTCCAAACAAACATGTATTATAAACAAAGTTTGCAACTTTAACCATCTACGCAGTGCTACCCCGCTGACATATTAAGCAAATCGAATATAATATTCTGTTGACTCATAATAGTAGAATTTTACTATAAGACGATGGATGTTTTATTTTAGGTATGTCAATTGCAGTTGTCTGAACAAGTTAGCGGCAGCGCTCTGAAGCGCCGCCAAATAAACAGGTTACAATGGTCCTGTTAACTTGATTGGGACAAAGATTGATTACTATAGTAATAGCGGTCTAACCTCAACTACTCGATCTTATGCACAGTGCCAAAAACCAGTACCTATTTCAATAATACATAAAGTACAAAGGATAACTACAAAACTTCCCCTATCCTGTTTGATGTCATATATTCTAATTTTATATCTTTATGTAGTTTCTTGATTTTCCCCAAGCGGTATAGAATCATAGATGTCTATCATTTCCATCCTGTCCTCAACCTCTTTTTTTAGTTAATGTCTTAATGAGTTTAGCGTCTAATTTCTCCATTGGTTTCATACATGACCTTATCAAGATTCTTTAGTTTATCTTAAAACGTCAGATAATATTCCTATTTCCTTTTCAAGTTTGAGTTTCTGCTCATGCAGACTCCAAATGTGGTTATTGTACAGATCCACTTTTTTTCCAAGGTCCAAAAGGCGATTTGGCATTTTCAACAGCCCAACTATCTGTGGTTTGCTAAGCTTCTCTTTTTTTATACGGCCATACAACCGTAGGAACAGCAGTATGTCATCCTTCACATCATTGTATATAACCACCAACCTTGCCATGTTTACTAATTTTAGATAATCATCATAGTAACAGATAACAGTTGGGGTTTCAATGTCTAGCTCAATAGCGACCTCGGTTAGAGGTCGCCCATCCTGGAACATTTAAAGGCTTTAGCATAATCAGATTTGGACTTAAGATTTTGTCCTTTGTCATCTGAATCAACACCAGTTACTTTGTTAAGAATCTGTCCAATAGTTCTTAGGGATATGCGAACCTCTTTAGCTATCTCTCTTGTGGTCTTACCCTCGTTGGCTAGCTTGATCACCAACTTCTCCTTTTCCCTTTTGCTTAGGATCAATACATTCTATAATACGGTGATTCATTTAAAATAAAAGACAACGATTTTGTTGATTCCTTTGATATTTTGTGTTGTTTTGCAACGTTGTAAACTGACTTTGTATATACATAATGCAAGCACTATAATAATTCAAAAAATATGTTCAAAGCTGCATCAGCATTTAGCAACCAACAACTTTAATTTCATATCTGCCTGCTACAAATAACTTTTGAATTGATTCATCATAGCCAGACTACTATCATAGGAGATTAATATGTAAAGGACAAAAGCAAAAAAATTAATGGTTATTCGCCATTAATTAAATATTACTGCATTAGTCCATCCCATATTATAACTAACCTTGTAGTTTACAGTTAGGAATAGTGAATATTGCTACATAGATCTTAGTTAACAGCACCTTACCATAATATTAAAAATAAAAAAATAAGAATAAGAGTTATTACTTATTCTTTAGCGGAGTCAAATATCTCCGTTACACAAACGCTTCCATCATCTACGGTTAATTCAGCTGTTGCTACTCCGTTTAATCTGCCAGTGTCTGTTTTCTCTACAGTAACTATGTTATCCGCATAATCTGCTTCTGCCCTATCATTGATTGATGTGATGCATCTATCTTCGT
>JADDOQ010000083.1 GCA_016782315.1 Nitrososphaeraceae archaeon
TAACTCATGTAGCCACATAGCATCATATGCTTCATTTCCCTGTACCAAACTAAATAATTGTCCCTGATCATATCCGACTATATGGATACTGACAATAGCAATAATAGCTAAAATCGCGATTGCAAATGTTGGAAATCCATCTTTTTCTACAACTTTTTGACCATAATGTAGACTCATAAATGCATTTACCACTTCGGACTATATATATTGTTGTATGGTTTATCCAATGTTATTCCCTAAGCAGGAAATAATACTAAAGATTTTATTTTCATATTCAGAAACTTCAAAAAAATCAAGTATAGATCTAGGGTAGTTAGACAGGATAAGATAACGTTATTCTGTCTGGTTTTTAAGAAATGAACTTGTAAACTTGAGAATGCTCTCCGCAAATTTGATATCTATTTATTGGTTAAAAATAGTATTGGTAACATATGCATGAGCCATTCTTGGAAGGATTATAAGATTTATAATTTCTATAACCAAAACCAGATAAAAAACATTTTAAGAGAGGATAAACATGATCTGTTCAATAACAAAAGTGTAGCAAGTTTCTTTAAAAGCAAATACTATCCATTAGTATTCCAAGTCCTGTTAATAATATTTCTTGCTGGTTTTATAATTCAAGGTCTTGGAGAAAAAGAAGTGACACAGAAAGTGCAATAACCATGGGTTTATTTAGCGCCTTTTGGTTTTTAATGATTTGGAGTAGTAACGTTTTTACTGGAAGATCATGGTGTGCAAAATACCCGTAGGGGCCATAACAGGAGCTGCAAATCGATTTAACAAAGGGCGTAACTTTCCGTGAAAACTTAGCAATTGGGGAGTTCCTCTCCTTAGTTATATTATTTCTCTTTGGGTCTTTGCTATGGTAACCAATTTTTGGTACAATCCGTTTCTAAGCGCATTATGGATTGTTTCAGTTATCGCTGTGGCAATCGGTGTAAGCCTCATTTACAAGGGAAGAATATTTTGCAGATATTTATATCCTATTACGGCACCCTTAGCTGTTATAGCAAGAACTTCTCCGTTGGAAGTGAGATCCAAAGCAATGGCTACGAATTTACCATATACAAGTTTGAATTCTAAAATTCAATCAAAAAAGGGCTTTACCTTGTTACCTGTGATTAATACTTCCACATCAAAACCAACAATTTCTAGAGGTTTGGATTCTGAATGTAAATACTGTAAAACTCGTGATTGTTATAAAGGAAATAAAGAGACAGAAGGATGTCCTTGGGGACAGCATCCAGCTGCAATGATGGGAAATTCTGCCTGCAGTATGTGTATGAAATGCACCCATAGCTGTCCATATGGAGAACCTGTGAGATTACTGCTACGAAAACCCTTTTCAGAACTGGCAAATATATTTAGACCTGACTGCTTTGAAGTCTTTATAGTATTCTCATTGCTAGGACTATATTCATTCTATAACTGGAGTACCATTGTTGACGTCTTTTATATCGGCTTTCACGATAACCTTGTTTTAGCTACTTATTCCATTTTTCCTTTTTTGACCGCTGATGCTGTTGAAGAGTATATGGTCGGATATTTTGCAGCAATTGGTATCGGTTTAGGATTGTACTCTTTTGCATCGGTAGTCTCAAGTAGATTGTCAAGGATGAGATTTAAGATTAATTTTTCTAACTTTGGCTATGCATACTTGACTATTTTTGTTTTGCATTTTCTACTAACTTATTCTATTGTATATTTAGGCAATCTAGGTCAATACATAAACATTGCCTTAAGTAAAATAGGGATAAATCTTTACATACCGCCAAATTTCTTGGTCGATTATACTCAACCTGTATTTGGTATAGGAAACAGCGAAGTTTCATATGAAAGTCTACTAAAAGGGATACCGATATGTCTGGCCATACCAATTGGTGGATATATTAGTTATAGAATTGCCAAAAAAATGACAAAAACAAATTCTGTTTATAGATCTTTGATGGTATAATCGCCCCACATTGTGTTGATAACGGCAATGACACTTGTAATAATTTATCAGGAATTATTTCTCCTTATTTAAGACAAAAAGTTTGTTTGAAAAAATATTAAGAAGAAATATTGTTCTTTATCAGATAAAGGAATCTATATGTTTATTTTTATTTTCTTTGTACTGATGTACATGCTTGCCCTAAATGACGTCAATGCTCAAAGAGTAAGCAATATCACTTGGGACAGGTTATTTATGGATGAAATGACCGAATTAAGAGGTTATATTTACAAAGCAAATGAAGATTATGCAAGTAACAATCTGACATCTATCCACATTATTCTGAAAATATATTATCAAGTTCAAGTTTTAAAAATATAAGTGCTTAGCTTGTATCGAGGCAATAGTAATCGTCCAAGATTTCACAAATACTGTAAAGCAGTCTAATCAATATAACGTCTAATGACAAAGAAACAAACGATCAAAATGTTAAAAACTTGTCTCTTGTTTATCAAAAAATGATTCAAACCCTTTCTGTCCTAGACATAGACTATCAAAAGCTTGCGGTAGTAGCATTAATTCTACAATAATATTTATTGTTAGTATTATTATGATTCCAAAAATTAGAAGACATTGTAATATCAAATTTTGATCTAGCATAAATTGGACGTGATGAATTGAAGTTTGCAGGGAGAGTAAGGCATGTGTATTTGAGATTAGTAGTGATCATTGAACTTTGAAGGAAAAACGTCTTTTTTTTGCAATGAATTTGTTTGAAAAGATAAAAATAAATTTGTTTGTTACTAAAATATTATTGTGCATCTTGTAATCAACAGCATAAAGTCAATTTCTGATAGATATGCACCAAGTAGAATTCTTTCGTTTAATTCTGCTCACGTTTTCAAGACGCTTCAACTAATAGGAAAATATGGATTTGTTAGCCGGCTTTTACTTATGAATGAACTCGGATTAGGAGAAGGTTCCATCAAGACCCTCATCAAGCATTTGAAAATGGAAAATTTAATTATTACAACTCAAAAAGGAACAACCATGACTGAAAAAGGACGAAAGTTGTTTGAAGAAATATCCAAGTATATCTGCGCTGAAACACAGGTACCTAAAAGCTCGATATCTATTGCTGAATATAATTACGCTGTCTTATTGAGAAATCTACAATTTTCTGTAAAACAAGGAGTTGAGCAAAGAGATGCTGCTATAAAAATAGGTGCAAGAGGAGCCACTACGCTTTTGTATCATAAAGGTAAATTCCTAATGCCTGGTTCCAGATTTGATGCTTTAGAGAAAGAGAAAAAGATTGAAAAATTATTCAAGGAGAATCTAAAACCTAAAGACAATGACATTATTGTAATTGGGAGTGATGACCAAAGCTACATTACGGCTGAGTTGGCATCAAAGGTAGCTGCTATTCAAACTATTGAAAATCACGACGATCATGAAGAAAGTAAATTTTTTCCAAATAACAAAAAGATAGAATAAATAATATTTTTCTTCTGTCTAGAAGCTCATCAATGATCTAGAATACTAATTATATATTGAAGATCTAAATTCTGTAGCACTTCATATAACTGTATTATTGTCACGATGATTACACGATTTTCATTAAATCTTAGTCACCCTGTTCCTTTATCTCACTAAGATCAAAATTCTATCTTTTTTTTCATTTATTTTATTCTTGGGGCATTTATTTTTCTCTCCAAACAGCTCTCTTATTGGCTAAAACAATGAAAGCAAATAGATATGCACCTTGTACTATAAAGGCATAATATATCGACCAACTATCAGGAGTTTGAAAACCCATATAGTGCTGAATTACAAGTGAAGCATGCGTAGTAGGTAGCATGTATGTAATATAGCGAACTTCTTCTGGTAACACATCAACAGAATAAAATACTGGCGGGATTACAGCTATTAAGACTGTTATGAAAGAGACTACTTGTCGTACATTTCTCGTATGGGACAAAAATGAAGATACAAAAAATCCTAAAGCAGACATAGCACCCCAGATCAAGATCACTGACACTATTATGATAGGCAAAACAGTAATTGATGCGCCAAAATAAAATGTAAGATAAAACAATATCATAATTGCAGGTAGACCGAACATTAGTTCGGAAATAGCCAATCCGATCATAAAGCTAAATTGAGAGACAGGAGATGATACAAAGAGATCCTGCATCCTATAATCTAGCTTATAATATAAAACATCTTCACCTAGAGATAATCCAAATGCTACCATGGTCATGACTAAACTCCCAGCAATTGCAAATTGTATATATTCGCCATCACTGATAATAAGTAATAAGAACATCATTGAAAAAGGACTTAAAATTGAGAATACAAGAGACATCGGATTTCTTCGCAACCATATTACTCCACTAAAATAGGCTATACGTAGAATCTGGTTTATATAAGTTAAAATGGCTTTCATCAGTTTCATAATAAATTAAATCCCATTGTGCCATTATTGCAAAGCTGCTCAACCATCCCAATTTCCTTGGGGTCGAATAATTGATTATTATGCATTCCATATGACTGCAAAACAACAATATCATTACTCAAAATCATACTTTTTCCTACATCAGTTAACAATCTTTTAGATGATACCATGTTTAAATACCTATTTCAAAATATAGATCTGATTATGGATACTTTATTATTTTCATTCTTATTACAAGAAACACTCAAAAGAAAGAATTTGAATGCGATAATAAACAATCACCACCATTGCCTATTATTCAGATTCTGATACTCCATCAGGAATTTCTTTCCCCATCGAATAGCCAACTTTTCTATTAATAGAAGAAATAAACCCTTGAGATATTTTCTTTTGTACAGGCATGCGTAAGCATAATTTCTAAGATCATTTCTCTGGGCTTCCAATAGCCTAAAAAAGTTATCGACTGACCCGTATGCCAATCCAATAAGAAAAAATGCAGATTCACGAGAAGAAACATGCCAGGCTATCTGAGATAGTCTATAGTATCCTAAATCCATTTGACGGTATGATTCACCATGGGCGCTATTTTCAATACTTTTTGCAAGCCTGGAACATGCCGATGAATAAGCATTAGAAGATAGAGCATTGTTAACAAATGATACAGCTATTCCCGATCGATTCTTTAATGATGATAATTTTTGTGATTGATTTGATTTGAAATAGCTCATAGGCATATTATTAAACTGTAGTATATAAATTCTTGGATGGTTTATCCAACATTAAAAGCAAAGTGCTTTTGATTAATTCAGTATTATCGTAAAATTTTTTTAAATCTCCTCAATTGTTTATCCCCTAAATAACTTACTAGACTTCAGTGTTATGGATTTAAAACAATCATTATTTTATTTAGGTTATCACTTAACAGTATCAAAATGGAATACAATGAAAAGGGCAACTTTGAATCAATTCCTATTATATTGGATAAACTATCCAAAGATATTTATATAATTAGAGGCTTGATAGTTTGGTATGGATAAGATTATTCAGACGTTAAAGTTAGATTTAAAGAAAAATAAAATAATTACCATGTTCTTAAAAAAAGGAATTTTATTAATTATTCAATCTAATGTTATCTCAACTACACAAGCTCGCGCTGGAAAGTTAATAAACGTGAACGGAAAGAACTATTGGATCTGGGTTGCTTCAGTAGGTGAACCTGGTGTTATTGATGTTTCTAGTTGCAATTCAAATTATATTTTTCAAACCCGAGATATTAAAAGTAATAGCTGCAGGTAATGCAGCATATTTAGACTTCAAGAGAAGGTAATCAATAGATATGGATGTAAAAAAAATAGCTGAAAAAAAGGAAACAATACTAGCAATATATAACTTAGATTTGTTCTTAGTATTGGCAGGATTCCTAACAATGATGGGAGGAATTTTCCATCTTCTGATGCTAGGACCGTCTCTTAAACCAATTAATTTTCCAATGGAAATGCTTCCACAAACAGATGCCCTCTTCACTGCATCAGGAATAGTTCAAATCTTTTTGGCAATTCCTTTGATAAAAAGTAAAGTAAGTATTATCATTACTTTGGATTGATAATTACTGCAGGTTTAACTTCATCTTTATTGGTAACAAGATTTCCAAATCCAATAACCATATTACCGTTAGTTGATACTAATCCAATGGCCTTCTTTACTACATTCTTTCAAATATCTTCTATCATCGTTACTGTATCAATAATATACAAAAGTAGAAGTGTATGGTATGGAGAACAAAAATAACTGGTCGTTTAATTGAAAAATTGCTTATAGAATCTGCAAAAGGCACAGATGGAATAATAACATCAGAATCTTTTTCAAATGAATTGTCAACTAGCGCTAATTCCTCTCCGATTAACACTGTTACAGATCCATTTTCTCTCCTTTACCTTGGAAAACCTTTGTTATGTTTGTCAATAATATATCACAATTGAAAGGAAATGATAATCTACTGATTGTAGTTCTATTATAAGAATAGACATTGCACAACAAATAGATAAACACAATACTCAACAATTGACAAAATTGCCTTCGGGAGACAAAGCCAAAGAGGAAAAGCCCAAAGGGATGCGTAATGTCATGATGCGGGTTTTGGTCAGCTTTTTTACTGACTTTTCCACAGAGATGATTTTAAGTGTTCTTCCCCTTTTCTTGGTTGGCAGTTTGGGAGTGTCAAGAGCAATTCTTGGTGCGATAGAGGGTTCCTCTGAGTTAACTAGTTATGCATTTAGAATGTTTTCAGGAGCATTATCTGACAAGTTTCGGAAAAGAAAAGTGTTTATCATAATTGGGTATGGATTGTCAACAATAAGCAAACCCTTCTTTGTGTTTAGTAGCGGTTGGACTGACGCCTTTGTGATGAGGGCAACTGACAGAATGGAAAAGGCATACGGACCGCACCGCGTGATGCTTTGATATCTGATTCTGTATCGGAATCAATTTCGGGAAAAGCCTTTGGGATTCACAGAACAATTGACCAGATGGGAGCCATAGTGGGACCCATAGTGGCCTTTGCAATTTTGCAGGCAATGGATATTAAGGCAGTGTTTCTTCTATCGCTTATTCCAGGCTTCATTGCTGTGACAATTTTGGTGTTCTTTGTAAAGGAGGTTGCAATAAAAAAACTGTCTAACACAACAATATTTGAAAACATAGGAGGCCTGCTTAAAGGAAACAAACCCTTTGTTATTCTTCTGATTGTTACCGGGATATTTAGTCTTGGCGCATTTAACTTTTCATTTGTTTTGCTAAAAGGCTCAGACCTTGGAATAGACCAAAGCCTGATACCGATAGTGTATGCAATAATCAATGTAGCACACACAATAATTGGCATTCCAGCAGGCATTTTTGCGGACAGAATCGGAAAGGAGAAAGTGCTGTTACTGGGATACTCAGTCTTTGCGGTATCGACAATAATGATGGCCTTTTCGGCAGGTAGTTCTCTATATGCTTTTGTTTTGGCTGTTGTGTTTGGATTTTACGTAGGGATATCAGAAACTGTTCAGAGAGCGGTAATACCAAAACATGTTTCTCCAGAACTAAGGGGAACCGCATATGGTTTATTCAGTTTGGTATCTGGTGTTTGTTTTTTTGTCAGCAACATAACATTTGGGATTTTGTGGGATGCTTACGGTGTGGTTTTGGCCGCGCTTTATAGTCTTTGTTTGTCTATTGTCGCAATCACAGGTATGGCAATCTTCATTAAAAAATATTAATAAACTTCGTTTTCAAGATGGAACATATATAAAAATGCAGATAGACAATATGGCATGTCAGTTTACAAGGCTATAACCATTAGCATCAAATTCAAGTCATCAGTGTCCCTGTTGACGCAGGCTTTACTTCAAACCTAGCATGTGGCTAGGATGGACTTTGGACAATAACATTAAATCCTCTATAATAGCATTCATTTATGGAGTTAAAATATTGATGCTTGCTGTCATCCAATTCAATAGGCATGGTTTATCAAAATGCTTAAATTTAACAATATCTTATAAAATAATAGAACCTCTTTTAGAGAACCGATATCGGCGTTAGCCCCCTTACACCCAAACTAAATATTGTCCTTGTACTATCCAGGAACAAACAGCTGTACATTATTGTTTGCAGTATCTGCGACATATACCCTACCTTTGGAATCTACAGCGATGCTCTCGGGTTTCAAAAATTGCCCCTCACCTTCGCCTTCACATCCAAACATGGTAATAAAAGTTCCGTTCTTTGAGAAAATTTGTACTCGTTGGTTATCAGAATCTGTGGCATAAACATTACCATAACCATCAAACGCTATCACTGCAGGGTGATTAAATTGCCCCTCACCTTCGCCTTCGCCTCCAAATTCCCTTATGAATTTGCCATCAGTAGAGAATACTTGGATTCTGTTATTTCCATAATCTGGTACGTATACCTCGTCGTCGTTTTTGTCTACAGCAACATCCCAAGGGGTGTTGAATTGCCCATTCGCTTCGCCTTCAGAGCCCCAGGAACCGATAAAGGTGCCATTGCTTGTGAATTTTTGAATGTTTGGAATGTCCCTGTCTGACACATACACATTACATTGTGAATCAACATCTACGCCATGGGGATGCAAAAACTGCCCATTCGCTTCGCCTTCAGAGCCCCAGGAACCGATAAAGGTGCCATTGCTTGTGAATTTTACTACGCGTTTGTTATTTTGATCCGTAACGTAGATGTTGCCTTCATTGTCCACCTCATTTCCGTGTGGATGGCTTAATGGTACATCTAACCCCGCATCGGGCATTGATCCCCATTTAGTTATGAAATTCCCATTCTCATCGTATTTCTTGATTTCGTTAGGTCCAATGTCGTTGACATACACATTATCTGACGAATCCACATCTACGCCTTCTGGATCAAATATTTGGGTTGCATTTTGGTTCTCGGTAATCGGTGCCACCCCCCTCAAATAACCAAATATGGTAGATGGGGAAACGGGGTTGGATAGTGAAGAAGTATTGTTTTGTGCGTATGAATATGAAACCAGAGAAAAAAGAAACACAGCAATAAATGCTAATCCACAAGTAATCTGACTTTTAGCCATACAAATCCAACCTGCTTTTATCATATAAATTTAGAATTTCTTTCGCCTTGTTCCTTCATCCGTTTCTTTACAATCTATAGTGAGTAGTTTTTTTTCTAATGATCCGATAAAAGATAAAAATGCTCATTGATATACCGATTTTGTTTCATTAGATTATTAAAATTAAAAATTAGGCTCGTAAATATACATTGCTAAACCTCCTGGGCCCACTAACCACATGGGCTCAGTTTTATAAAACCATTAAAGGGTTTTCATTTCCCTATTGTTATAAAATCATTTTCATGCTTTTTAGTAAATGATATTATAATGTGAAGGATTTTCATCAAGCTCATATCATATTCTTCTATTGATTTTAGGGTAAACGCTAATAAACTCAATCATATACTATCGAGAATGCCAAAAATAGTTTATACCGAATACGACATTGATGACGGAAAAGAAGAAAGTAAAAATCATAAATCTGTCAAATCGCAAAAAATTCAATTGTCAGAAATTTAAGAATGCAATTATGGCAAAAGAGCGGGACAATGTGGCAATTTTTCTTTCAGCTAGTCTGTCACTTACGGGTTTTACTTTTCCTTTTAAATGTTAAAATCAAACTCCAACTATTCTTAAAGTTATTGAACCCGTTTACCTACCCCACTCAAACCCCATTAGTCAAAGCTAAAA
>JADDOQ010000228.1 GCA_016782315.1 Nitrososphaeraceae archaeon
CGATTTTTCGATTGCGAATCGAACGTTCGTACCAAGCTGAACCATCAGCCCCTGTTTTTACATATTTTGTATGTCGTTTATAATAATTTATATATTTTAATAATGTGCATAGTTTTTCAATTAAGAATCTCCCATTCTTATGAACTTTAATTTTTATCCATTGTATATCCTTATTTGCATGACTGACCGATGTGGTGTCGCATTATGTTTAAACCTGTCTCTAACCATGAATTTTGCAAACTCGTTATGCTTCGATTTAATCTATTCCTTGTACCAAAAATCTAAATGCTGTTTTATTATTGAACCCTTAATGTTTTTTGTGGTGATCTTGGATTTATTCTGTGTCAAAAATAATGTTTTTATTTCACGGTGTGTAAATTTATCTTTGCAAACAGTGGTGATGACAAACTTCTAGCTCTGAGCTGTTTGTTAGTGGTTGTTTGATTGCCTTTTCTGTTTAGTTAATGCATACATGTTTTGTTTTTTAACAAACAACACGCACACTTATGTTTGTTTATGGTGTCTAACGTTCATTGTCGGTAACACAAAAAGCATGACCTTGAGGTAGATTTGCTATTCTGTATTGGATGCTGCTCAAAAGACGGAGCCAAAGCCGTAAAAGATGGTGCTATTTGATATGATGGCTGTTGCCTGTAAGTTTTATCGAATGTGATTGGATTCATGATTAGGATATCTCAATTAGTTTTTTGGCGTGCAGATCTTTTGAAAGCCCTAGGTTTATTTTGGCGTCCAATCCCCAAAAATACTCCGAGTATTTTCCCGCATAGCTTCGGTTTACGCTTTCGGGAATCTTTATCTCAAAGGGAAAAGCTAGACCGTTGCTACTGGCCATATCGTTCTCATTGCTTTTTGTGTTTGACGGTCTATTTTCCCTCCTCTCCTCCTCTGGTTCACCGTCTTTTTTTAAATGTGCTTTTTGCACATATCGCTCCATTTGGGTTATTCTTTCGTGTCCCTCTGCATATGCGTATTCGATTCCGTTAATGCTAATCTCAACATTGTTTATTTTTTTCCCTGTTATGTCTTTTGTGACTATCACGTTTCCTTTTATTGTTTCACCTGGGGAATAGGAACAAATGCTTTTGCAGTCGATATCTTTCGGGATAAACTCAACCGTTGCCTCTTTGCTCTCTTTGGTGTAGTCAGATTTGTCCTTGGTGGAAAAGATGATCTTACTGAGATCAATGTTTATTTTTCCTTCCCCTGTCATTGAGGTGGACGATGGCGCCTTGAATTGTCGCCTTGGTATACCATCATCATCTTGTACCGTGGTTGGTCTTGTGCGCCCGCTGCTGAAACTCTCATGCTCCTTATCTTTATTGGCAATGAGGTGGTTTTGGTTGTGCTGGGAGTTGGTAACTGCAAACAAAACCTTTTTGTTTTTGTCAAACCAGTTGTCACGGTCTGCTGTAGCCTTCACATGGTATGAAATTGTAGCGTGTTTTCCCTTGTAAGATGGATATGCGTCAAGGGGTAGGGTAAATTCAAACGGAATTTCTCCTGTTATGCCGCTTTTTATAGAAAATACGCTATCGTTATATTTTGTGTAATTTTTGTATGGCCCATGAAGGGCATCAGACAAATCAATTGAGAAGAATGCATTTAATTCAAACTTTGTCTTGACAGTGGATGATGATGAGGATGATGAAGAAGATGATCTTTCGGATACGGAAATTCTGGTGCTTTCTATGCCCTCTGCAATAAGCCGTAAGCCCCTTACCTTGACTTCCTTCTTTGATGAGACGGTAAGGTAACCTTTCACCTTTTGACCTGCTTTGTGTTTGTCTTTGTCTAGTATTATGTCAAACTCGATGCCGCCTCGCTTGAGTATTTTGTCAAATATCATTGTTAGCCCAAATACGATACAATGGCAAATGATTTAAATTCCATTTTCCATCCACTTCACCCTAAACCTCTTGCCAAAAGAAAGAAACTCTAAAGAAATGCATTTTGAAAAAAGGTAAGTCAACTTTGGTTTTTTGCCATGATTTTTTCCATATAAAAAAGGTGAATATATCTGTCAATGAGATTTCTTTGAGTGTATTGAGGCAGGCTATTCTCTTTGTTTTTATTGAATGTGGATGTTACATTTTCTTTTGACAAAATAATATTTCTACTTTACACCCATTAGTATGACGGCACAGTTGCTGTTATGGTATTGCGCACTGATTTGCACCTTGCCTGCAGGTTTGTCTCTGTATTTTTGTGTTAAACGTTGTTATGGTGCTGTGCAGGGTCTTATCTGTGGTTAGTGGTAAATGGTAAATGTGGCTTCCTATGTTTTTATCTTCAGCCTCCTCAAATATAAAGAATAAATTGTTTAGATTCCTTTAATTGACTGTGGACCCAAAAGGCTATTATTCAATACTTGGAATCCCTGAGAACGCCACATTTCATCAGATAAAGCTAGCTTATAGAGCCACTGCCATGAAGTACCATCCTGACAAAAACAAGTCCCCTTCAGCTTCAGATAAAATGAAAAAAATCAATGAGGCGTACAATGTCCTGTCAGACAAACAAAAAAGATACAACTATGATCATGGTAATACCGTAGTCAATGATTATAGGGCAGGAAATCCCTACGGTGCAAACAAAAACAATAATAGTGGTTATTACTATTCATCCGCTGATGCAGCAGCAGCAGCATCACGTGGTTCTTCATCCGCTTCTTCCTCTAAAGGTTTTGGAGGGGGGGACGGGTGGAGCAGGAACCCGTCTGACTATTTCAATTTCTCTAACTATGCCTTTAGGCAAAATAGATACAACTATTTTA
>JADDOQ010000084.1 GCA_016782315.1 Nitrososphaeraceae archaeon
ACAATATTTACATGGGCTTTAGAAATCTCATCCACTATATTTTTTAATGCTCCGGGTTTGTCTGGCAAATCCACAAATATCTTTAACAATCGTCCAGTTTGCATCAATCCCTTTGCAACTACCTGCCCAAGAAGGTACATGTCAACGTTCCCACCAGATATTATAGAAACAATATTTTTCTTGTTCTGTTTTCTAATTCTTTCGTTAGAGAGAAGGTACGCAAGAGATGCCGCTCCAGCTGGCTCCGCTACAATTTTTGATCTCTCCATTAACAAAAACATTGCTTTTACTATGGACAAATCATCAACTAAAACAATATCATCCACATATTTTTTAACAAGTTCAAACGTTAGTTTCCCAGGGGTTTTAACAGAAATGCCATCGGCAATTGTGTACCCATTTTGAAATTTTGTTATTTTATTTTCCTGTATTGATTTTTTCATTGTGGGATAAGCGGCAGATTCAACTCCTATTATTTTCACATCAGGTTTAAGGGATTTAAACACCAAGGCAATCCCAGCAATCAAGCCACCACCTCCAACAGGGACGTATACTTCGTCAATATGTTTTAGGTCTTCCAATATTTCTAAACCTATTGTACCCTGCCCTGCAATAACGCTTGGGTCTTCAAATGCTGGTATTATTGTTTTGTTTTCTTTTTCAGCCATTTCTTTAATGGATGCAGATGATTCATCATAATCATTACCATATCGTATCACTTTAGCTCCATAGGATTTGGTAGCTGCTATTTTTGCAGGTGAGGCGTTTTTTGGCATTACAATGGTGCATGGAATATTGCTCATTGCAGAAGCATAGGCAACTCCTTGAGCATGATTACCTGCAGATGCTGCTATTACACCGTTTTTCTTTAAATCATCAGGAATGTTGTTTATCTTTGTAATTGCCCCTCTGACTTTGAAGGATCCAGTCTTTTGCAGACATTCTAGTTTGAGATAAATATTATTACCGCAAATATTAGAAAAGGTAGTGGATTTCAGCATCTCTATTTTCCTAATATTTGATTGTGATAGAATTTTTTGAGATTCCTTTATATGATTTAAATCTATTACGGAAATTTCTTTTCCCAATTGAAAAAAGATTTAAGGTTTATTTAAATTTAGTTGTTTTAGATTTAAGATGTTTTATTTTCGTGTATGCGGTTAGGAACACATCTCTACAAATGAGAAATTTTAAGAACTTTGTTTAAAGATATTGATAAGAGGAGAAAACCCTTGTTCAATTTTTGATATTTCGGGTCTATCTATTTTTTCAAAATTGATAACAGATGTTTTTTCATGGGTTTTTTTATTTTTTATTAACTCAAAATCTATATTGAATGCTATTCCCTCTTCTCCCATCATTAATTTGTTAGAGTCAATTGATGCGGGGTTTATTTGATACAACTCAATTGTAAAATTTTCTAGATCCTTTTTCAAGGATTGTATCTTTTGTGAATTTTGGTTAAATTCGGGAAATGTACTTTCTACTTCAGATGCTTTTTCAGACAGGCTTTTAGAAAGATCTTGCTTGGTAAAAAGTTCCTCAAACAATTTGGTATTATCCGTATCCTTATAGCCTAAATTTTCTAATTCTTGTTTTATCAATTGATCACCTTTTTTTGAAATCTCATTTTTAATATTGGAATTTCTTTCCTCTAACTCTCTGATTCTTTTACTTATGCTGATAATCTCTTTATCCGGTTTATAATACAAAAGAGCATGAAACTGGATTCCCATATAAATATAAAAATAATAATTTCCAATTTCTGTACTTATTTGAAAGAAAATTCTATGTAAATCGTCAGTTTTTGATGATTGGACGGGAACAACCTTCCAGTTGTTTAATGTAGCAACTTCTTTTTCCTTATTGAAAAAATAATTTAATACCCTATCTGGGTCAAAAGTATTTGATTCTATGACCGTAAAGTCAGCCAACATTACTTTTAGTTTCACAGTTTGGAGATTCTCTTTTATTGAATTTTCAAAGCTATCCCTAAGGTCGTCATTTACCCTATTGATAAATTTAACGAATTCGAAATCCTTTCCTTTTTCATTGATGGGTAACCTCATTAAAATTTACAATTGAATGATTCTATTTATTATTTAAATGAGCTCCCTGCACCTATCAATAGATTAAAATAACATATTATAAATTAATATGCAATGCCTACTGCATATATTTTGATAAACAGTATTTTAGGAAAAGAAGAAGAAATAATAAAACAGGTTTCTCAAATCAAGCAAGTAAAAGAGGTAAGGGGCACATATGGGGTGCATGACATTTTTGTTAAAATTCAAACAGACTCAGTAGATGAAATGAACAACACAATTACATCAAACATAAGAAAGATTAACGGCATAACATCTACCGTGACACTTGTTTCTATTCCTGAGCAGGGCGGAAGAGATTAAGTCAGTATTCCTTTTATTTATTTTTTAATACCATAAAAAACAAAATGGTAATTATAACAACACTTATCCATCCTATAGAGCCCAATATAAGAAAGATCGAATAAATTGGTATTAGCAAAGCTACTCCTGCAACAACAGCTCCTACACACCAAATAACTAGTAAAACTTGAACATTAATTTCGGAGACTTTCATAGTTTCTTTATCCCCTAACATCCTCATCAAAACCCTTAATGGTATTTAAAATCTTTCCGCAACTACTGCAAATTTGGTATTCGATGAAGTCAAAATCGTTGTATTTCCTATATGAAAAAGAATCCTTGTGATGGCAAAAAAAAATTTTAATGTTCTTTATCATATTTCCCATTAGTCCTACCATATCTAATAGTGCCGCCGGTGAGATTTGAGCTCACGACAGCTCGGTCTTCAGCTTCACCCTATATAAATAGTCGAGTGCTCTTCCAGGCTGAGCTACGACGGCACAGAGTAGTTTGTGTAGTTTTATAATATATATATTATTGCTTTACTTTAATTCGCATATCATCAAATCCTTTAGGCTAAATTCTTATGTTAATTCTTTAGGAAAATTTAATCTTAATCCAAATTAGTGAATTAGAGTATGTTAAAGGATTAGCTATGACAAGTAAAGATGAGTTAAACAATGATGCATCAATGACAAGTAAAGATGAGTTAAACAATGCAGCTAATGAATCATCTATAATGGAAAGCCCTGAGGAAAAAAAAAGAAGGTTCCTTATAGAATTTGAAAATCCATTCAAGTGTGACAAATGCAATGAAAGGTTTAAAAAGAAAAAATATCTTCGCGAACACAAAGGTGAAGTTCATGCATATTAGTTTCAGGTTGGCAGAACATGAATCATTATTTTCCACTAAAGACATTATCTTGGCATATTCAAATAAAATTGATCTGTACAATAACATTATTTAATACTGTTTAAAATAATATCCAAAATGAAAATATATACCAAAACTGGTGACAATGGAGAGACTAGCCTTTTCAATGGTGCTAGAGTAAGGAAAAACAATGCCAGAATAATAACATATGGGGTTGTAGATGAAGTTAACAGCCATGTTGGATTGCTATTGTGTTACACCAACAAGGAAGAAAAATTCAAAGAAGTTTCCGAAATATTATCAAAAGTTCAAAATCAATTATTTGTGTTGGGCAGTGACTTGGCAAATCCAGATACAAAGTTAAAAGATTATCCCAGAATTAATAATGAGGACATAGTTTTTGTTGAAAACTCGATAGATAATTTAGATAGGAACTTGAATCCGCTTAAATCATTTATCTTGCCAGGTGGATCAGTAGAATCATCTTATTGTCACATAATTAGAACAATCATAAGGAGAGCAGAGGTAAATATTGTAAATTTATTTGTAGACGGTGAGGCAGATAGTAAGTCATGTTTGATCTATTTGAATAGGTTATCGGATCTATTCTTTGTCATTTCAAGGGTTGTTAACAAATTAAAAAACATTCAGGACATCCCTTGGAAACCAAGTTAAAGGATTTAAATGAGCCTAATGTCAAATTATTGGCTTTTTATATCTTTCTGTCACCAATATAACCCATTTTCCATCTTTAAAAGTCATTTTTTGGACACCTTAAAAAAAGAGCCATCCACACCTCTTTTAAAAAGAATTAAATTGTTTTTAATTTTACGTTTGAATTAATGACACAGGTTATCAATGTCTTGCTTATTGTGCTTGTTACAGTTTTTTTCTCTGTAATTGCAACTTTATTAACAGTTCTTTTAGATATTACGATGGACATAAGGGGCATTATAACAAGCATTCCAAAATTGATATTGCATGAGAACTCGGTATCTGATATTTTTTAAAAACATGTTTGCATTATATGATACAATATGAAAAAGGAACCAGAGTTTAGCATTGGAGAGATTTCCTCATTTTTGGATCATTTCTATAAACTTAAGGAGATAAAGCGAACAGGTTGGAAAACAAGACTGAATTTAGATGATGCGGAATCAGTGGCGGAGCACACCCTTGCCATGATCGTTTTTGCCCTGTTATTTTCAGAGTATAGCAACTATTCCTTAAATAGAACAATAAAAATAATTAAAATGATATTGATTCACGATTTAGGCGAATCAATAATTGGAGACTATGCACCAAAAACAATAGAATTGGCTAAGAAAAAACATTTGGAAAATATTGCGATCAATGCCATAATTGCAAAAATTCCGTGGAACGGAATCAAGAGTAATTATTATGGATTATGGAAAGAATTTGATGAAAACAAAACAGAAACATCAAAAATAATTCATTTGATTGACAAACTCGAAATGGCAATTCAGGCAAAATATTATTTGGATAATAGAAAAGGCATTAAAAAAGAAGACATAAGGCCATTTTTGGAATCAGCCTCAAGTTATGTCATTCAAAATCACAACAACAAAGACACCACAAAGAGCATTAACATAGACATTGGAAAAGACATTGAGGAAATAGAACAAATATTACTTTATTTATGTAAATAGTATACATGCAATATTTTGTGGCCCTAAAAATTGGTGAAAAAAGAGTTAAGGATGCTCGAGAGTTGTTATCCAAATTTCTAAATGATAAATCTAACCAAGCTATGCCCGCACTGGCTCTTAAAGATAATAAAACTAATGTCTGGGAACCGGTTGGTGAGGAAAATTATTTTGCTGTAGTAGAATCGCAACAAGGATACCTTATTGCAATTTGCGACAAAAATGGGATTGCCAAATCTATTGCAAACTGGTTTCCCGAAGGGAAAAAAAACGAAATAGTAAACATTTTAAAAACAAAAGCAGGATTGGAGCAGCATTTTGGGGACATATCATTGCCAGTTTAACTTTGATTTTATCAATGGAAAAGAAATTTTAAAAACCATTTAGATAAACTAACATAGTTGGAAAAATTTGAACAAGAGATTGAAGTTAAAGGGCACCTGGTAGACTCATCGATTCTGACCCGCATATTTGACAAGATTATGGACCTTAAGGGAGATTTTACGGTTGTAGAGTTTTCAATTGGAAAAAGAAAGCAGGATCACAGTTATGCCCGCCTCCTTGTTAAGGGAGACAACGAAGAACACTTGTCAAATATTTTGGAGTTTATTTATAGAGAGGGAGCAACCTCTGTGTCTTTAGATGAAGTGAAATGTATAGCTTCACCAAATGACATGGTTTTACCAGATGATTTTTACAGCACAACAAACAACCCGACGCAAATATTTTTTCACGGTCAATGGATAGATGTCGATAACATGATGATGGACAAATGCATTGTTTTAGATCCAGATAGAAGGATAGCACAATGCAAAATCATTCGAGATGTCAAAATGGGGGAGCTAGTAGTTACCGGAGAAAGGGGAATCAGAATAATACCACAGGAGCGGCCAAGGGAGGGGGTCGATATTTTTCAATTTATGAGCAGCACCAGCTCAAGTGAACGGCCTTCACAGCAGATAGCGATAAAAGTTGCACTTGACATATACAAAACAAAACAAGAAGGTGGAAAAATCATCGTTGTGTCGGGTCCAGTAATAGTTCATTCAGGTTCTTCAGATATTTTGGCGAAACTAATCAGGTACGGGTACGTAAACGGAATTTTGGCAGGAAATGCATTAGCTGTGCATGATATTGAGAATTCACTACTAGGCACTTCATTAGGAATGCATGTTGTTGATGGAACTTTGGCAGTTCGCGGACACCGCAATCACATGATAATAGTAAACGAAGTTTTCAAAGCTGGTTCGATTAAATCAATGGTAGAGAAAAAGACACTAAAAAGTGGTATAATGTATGAGTGCATAGTTAATAGAGTTCCTTTTGTGTTATGCGGCTCAATAAGGGATGATGGACCGATACCTGATGTTATTACAGATATTGTGGACGCCCAAAGACAATACAAAGAACTACTTAAAGATGCAAAGTTGGTACTGATGTTTTCCTCCATGCTTCATTCGATAGCGGTTGGTAACATGATACCTGCTTCTGTTAAGGTTATTGCAGTTGATATAAACCAATCAGTAGTCACAAAACTGCTTGACAGAGGAACAACACAAGCAATAGGAATCGTAACAGACATTGGTTCTTTTCTGCCCCTAGTAATGAAACACTTGGATTCACTGATGAACTCAAATTAAAACACAACATATCCTCTCAAGGTTTTTAAAATAAAGATATAAAGGATTGACACAGCGTCAAATATGGCAAAAAGTGTTCTGTTTGTTTATTTATGCTCAATTGACTCTCTAATCAATTTTAACGTTAATTGTGGATCAGCCCTTCCGCCAGTTTTTTTCATTATTTTTCCCAAAATGAAATTAGCAACATTTGGGTTGGTGCTAGATTGCTCAATTAGGTGTTTTTCATTACTTAAAACTTCACCAATATATCTTCTTATAGTTTCAGAATCCTGGATTTTTTCTATTTCTACGTTCTTGATTAATTTTAGCGGGCTTTCACCTGTCTTTATGCTTTTACCGAAAATATCTTTAGCAATATTTCTGTTAATAGATTTTTCCTCAATCAGTTTTGCTATGTCCGCGATTTGTTGAGGGGTTACTTGGCTAATAAATCCCCTGTGTTTATTGGATTGATTATCAGGGGACTCATCTTTTTCCAACTCATTGGTTTTTGAAAGGAGTTCATTTACAATCCAGTTGGATATTTCTTTTGGTGAATTGTATATCTTTAAAGACTCTTCATAGAAATCACTTATTTTTTTGTTGTTTATTAGTATATCAGAAACATGGTCAGACAGTTTATGGATGTCCACATACCTTTTTAGTCTCTCAATCGGTAGTTCTGGCATGTTATTTTTGATTTTTTCCCTATAATCCAAACCCAAAACGATTCGCGGTATATCAGGCTCTGGAAAATACTTGTATTCATCTTCCTCCTCCTTTGTTCTTGCCGGTATTGTTATTTTCCTTTTCTCATCCCAGTGCCGGGTCTCTGACTTTACACTTATTTCATGCATGGACAATGTTTTTTGCCGTGTAATTTCATAAAAAATTGATTTTTCCACATCTTTGAATGAACTGATATTTTTTATCTCAACCTTCTTTCCCCCCTTAACTGATACATTCACATCACATCTTACGGCCCCTTCAAGGTTTGGGTCAGAAACACCCAAGTACTCAAAAATATTGGTGATTTTATTTAAAAAAAGACGGACATCGTTAGCATTCCTAAAATCGGGTTCCGTAACAATTTCAACCAAAGCCACACCTGCCCTGTTGTAGTCTATCAAGCAATAGTTATTTATCTTTGAATTGTTTTCTTCGTAAATAATTTTCCCTGGATCCTCTTCTAGTTGGATTCTTTTTATTCGTACAGTTTTGCCTTTTGACTTTTCTTCACTGTCTGATTCAACTTTTTCATTATAGTATGATATTAATCCATCATACCCAATGCTGCTTAGCTCATAAGAATTATATTGTGTTATTTGAAAATTTTTTGGCAAATCAGGATAAAAATAATTTTTGCGGTAAAAGGTTATTTTTTCAGGAATGTTACAGTTAAGGGAAATACACATCATGGATGCGTATTCAACAGCTTTTTTATTTAACAGTGGCAAGGACCCAGGGAGGCCTAAACAAATTGGACAAGTATTCTCATTTGGTTTGATGTCCCTGTAATTAGAAAAACACCCGCAAAATAGCTTCGTATCCAGCCTTGTCAGCTGGCAGTGAATCTCCAAACCGATCTTTATGTTTTCATCCACATTACCATCGTCATCAGCATTATTCAAACTAATTCCCAATTGGTGGGTTTTGGATTCAGTCAGAGTCATATGTTTGGAATCCACTCATTGAATTTATCTTTATTTTCGAAAAAAGTTGCAATATCAATTAGTATTTGTTCATTGAACTCATTTGACAAAATCTGTAAACCAATAGGCAAGCCCTCTTTGCTGAATCCCGCAGGTATGGACATTGCAGGTATTCCAGCCAGGTTCGCCAGGATAGTATAAATATCCAAATTAAACAGCTCCAAAGGCTTTCCACCTTTTTCACCAATCTTAAAAGGAAGTATAGGCATTGTCGGCAATATCAAAACATCAAAAAGTTGGAACAATTTGTTAAACTCATTTTTTATAGCATTTCTTACCTTTTGGGCTTTCAAGTAATATTTCCCATAGTAGCCGGCAGACAAGACAAAAGAGCCAACCAATATTCTCCTTTTTACCTCATCCCCAAAATTCGATCTCACGTGAGAGGAATAACTGTTCCATTCATACCCTTGAGGGTTATGGCTAAAACCATACCGAATGTTATCAAAACGCGATAAATTGCTGCTTGCCTCCGCAGTAGCAATTACATAATATGCAGCCAAGGCAAAATCTGAATAATTTATTTTGGTTTTCTGTACATCAAAACCATGTTCTTTTAAGAAGTCTATTTTTTTGAAAACAGTTTCCATTACCTGGCTTTCCGAACTGTGTATTAAATTGTCTATGATTCCGACCTTATAATTTTTGCCTAATACGCCATCAACAGTATTTATTTTATATTCAAATTGATGATCTAAGGTAGCAGCAGTAGAGGTGCTATCGCTAGAATCTTTACCACAAATAGTATTTAGAGTCATGGCAATATCAACAATTGTTCTTGCCATGGGGCCTATTTGTTCAAGTGAATTGGAATAAGATACCAACCCACATCTGCTCACCAATCCGTAGGTTGGTTTGATACCTATAACAGAACAAAAGCTAGAGGGGCATCGGATGGAGCCTCCAGTGTCCGATCCTAAAGATATGGGGAGCTGTAATGACGAAACAGCGGCAGCACTTCCACCAGATGAGCCCCCAGCAACATAGTCCTGGTTCCAGGGGTTATGGACAGCGCCGTAATGAGAAAATTCAGAACTGGTGCCCATCCCAAATTCATCCATGTTTAATTTCCCTATTATTATGGCATCTTGTTTTTCCAACCTGTTAACTACCGTGGCATTATAAGGAGATACATATTCTTGCAACATTTTCGAAGCGCAGGTAGTTTTCAAACCCAAAACAGAAATGTTGTCTTTAATGCCAATGGGAATGCCCAGCAAACTGCCTAATTTTTCATTGTTTCTGATTTTTTTGTCGATTTGTTTGGCTTTTAGTAATGCCGATTCATAGTTTTTTGATATGAAAGAATTGATTTTTGAATCAATACTGCTGATTCTTTCAAACACCAAGCTAATGTATTCTTCTGCGAAAATCTCCTGGTTTTTTATT
>JADDOQ010000007.1 GCA_016782315.1 Nitrososphaeraceae archaeon
CCCAAATGTTATGTTGCTGACAAAAAAACACACACCTGATACCAAACTGTATAAACCATAAGTGGTTCCCCTTGGTTCTGAGGAAACATATTTTGGTATTACCGGCCTCTGAACGGTTTCCGAAATCCCAAGGTAAAGCCAAAACACTGCAGCCAAAACAAAAGCATAAAGAGAATTATCTGCTGAAAAGGCCATCATTGTTGTTGATACTGCAAAGATGGAATATCCCAAAAACAGCACTTTCTCCTTACCGATTCTGTCCGCAAAAATACCCGCCGGAATGCCAATTATTGTGTGTGCTACGTTTAGAGAAAGGCTGGACTATGAAAGATGCAAGGATTTGCTAAAAGGATTATTACTTAAACCTAAAGATTTGCTTTCTAAACATATAACAATACAGAAGTACCACGTTTAAGGTTGTTGGGACAGAGGGATTCGAATCCATTAGGTATCCTTTGGTGGGGTATTAGTTAAGAAATATTTATGTTCACTTATGCTAGGCAAGATTACCCATATCCAAGAGTAAAGAATTGAGGCCATATCATATAATTGCAGATTCAAATAAAAATTAAAAGTTAACCGCAGCCACTAGGTGTTCTATGTTCTTTATGTTCAAGTTTGATATGTTCTTCTTCATCATCTACATTGTCAAAAGTGATTCCGCACTCTTGGCAGGTGAATCCTTTTTTTGAATTTTTAAATTCTAATTCTGAGGACGTATCTTATAATAGTGTTTGGCAGATATAAGGATAAAGGTAATAACATTGTCCAGATTGTCTCTAGCCAGAGGTAGCGGAATTTTAAGCCTTTTTGTAAAAAAAAGTGAATCAATTTCGCAAAATACAGGGTATTAGATATAAGAAAAAAAGATAGGGAATACAACAAATGTTATCATTAAATATCAAGTCATAATGATCATATCATAATTGCGTGTAGGGATTTGGGTCTTGGAATTGAGATCTGTTACGCCATCTCAAGACCTTTATTGGGTTGCGCCATGACCTACAGACTTTCATAAAAGTATCAATATTTCGTCAAAGGATTTTATTAGATGCTTTTACATTATATTGAAACAGAAATAGCGTATCGACACATGCATTAATTAATTTTATGTTTTATAGCGGCCACAAGATAAAGCGTTACTGGTTCTTCATATTCTTCTTTCATCCATAGCATGTTAAAACCCTCTTTGGCAATCAAATCAAGTGTTTCCTTTTCTGAAAAGAAACGCACCTCAAAGCCGTTTATGTCATATATCCCCTCTTCAACTTCAACCCCAGTACCATAGAATTTGTCATTATGGTTTCTAACCGAAAAATAGTTCAATCCATTTGGTTTTAATATGCGCCTTATCTCTGAAAAAATTGAATAGAGTTCGGTTTGTGAGAACCTCATGTTCAGGAGCATGTGTGAATACACCGCATCAAAACATGCATCTTTAAATGGTAATGGCTTTTTGACATCAAAGAGTTGAGATTTTACCGGCAGTTTTTTCTCATATGCCTTTTTGTTTATTATCTCGATACCTATATTGGAATAGTCCAGAGCATCTACCTCAAGGCCATTTGTTGCAAAAAATATTGTGTCTCTGCCATGGCCTGCCCCTATCTCCAAGACCTTCTTTACATTGTTTGATTTCATGTGTTTAAGGCAAATTGTGGCAAATTGACTTTGCTCATCTCCAAAGAAAGTATTGTCTGATTGGTATACCCTATTCCAAATTCCACTCATTGATAGTTCTTATACTTAGTTCAACCTTTTACTTTTTTATAACTAAAAGGCGATTATTTATTTCAACAGTTAAGATATGTAGGAAAGGCATGTATCTATTCATATTGAAGTTGGTCCAACCTCTTAAACAAATTACTTTGCCTGTTTGCAGACTTTCATAACAATGAATTAAAATACTTAAAAATATCCAAATAGGATGTTATATCTCAGTTGTATTGTTCATGGATATAACACCATTTCCATGATTTATTAGGTAATTGTATCATTAGTGGGTGGTTTGTGTTTTCAAAGTGTTTTCTTGCATGAAGCCCTATGGAAGAATCGCAACAGCCCACATGTCCACAAGTTAGGCACATGCGTATTGCAACCCAATTTGTCCCTTCCTTTTCACATTCTTCGCATCCATTTGTTTTTGGGGAAATACCCTTCTCTTTTATACTCTCAGCGTGTTCACATATTTGTGACATATATCTAAAGGAGTTTTATAACATTTATATTTAAATCGGATATTTCCATTAAATATATTTTAAACAATAAATTCAAAAGTAATACCAAAATAAAGATAAAGAGATTATTTTTCTGAAACAAATTTTTAGATTACGCTGTTATTCAAATAAAAGAAAAATATTAGGGATATTTATTACTAAAATGCTGCATCGTTTTCATCATTGCTTTATGACGGCTAGTTTAAGTTGTAACTAATAAAACAGCCTTATAAAAACAAATCATCAAAAACAATTTAATTTTTAGGTCATTATATTAACAAATCGGTTTTTAGCAATCATTTGAATATATTTATAGTGTAGAATTTTTATTTTCTATATCCAATACCATTTTTTGACAGTTGTTTTTTTACCGTTAAATTACTATCAATTATGCTTTTTGCATTATTTCAGTGATTTTATGCTCAATTCTGTCACTAAATTAGATTATGAAATGACGGTTTGACGGTATGGAAGATAGTTTTCCACAAAAGCTCCGAAAAAATAATTTGGAATAATAGAGGCATTATAATTATTTTATACTGTTTTCCATATTTTTATGAAAACAACCGACAGGACAGTCAAACCGTCCAAAAAATCAAAAATGAAAATACCTACATATTTCCATCATAAAAACCACTATATATACAAAAACCTACAAAATTGGTTGACGATGGTATTGACGGTATTAGGAGAACTGTCAATGCTTGTTATTGCATATGTGTTATTAAATAAATGTAGATTACTTTTTTCAAATAATTTCTATAAATCAATACAAATAGTTTGGAAATATATCGCATGAATTTTCTTTTTCTCATATATTTATTTAAATTTCCTGTATTTCCAAGTTTTTAATTCATATCTTTATAAAATCTTTAGATGTCCTCCCTACAACATATCAAAAATATCTAGCTAAACAAGGCATGATGATTAGGAAAGACGTTTTTATTATGTAAGAATTCTCTATTTAAGATATAAGTGCACTTCAGAAAGATTGTGGAAACATGTATTTATTCCTCAGACCTAGTTAAAATGAAGAATTTTTATATCAATACTTTGGAATTAGAATTTGTTTCTGAAGAAAAGGACAGACATGTGTTTCTTAAAGCAGGTCAAAGCATGCTTTTGATTTTCAATCCAAATAAAACACTTGCTACTACTGATACTGGTAACGGGAGTAATATTAACCAGCTTCCTATTCATGGTGCTTTTGCTCCACCATCAATCATACACTTTGCTTTAGAAATTGAAAAACAAAACTATGATAAAGCCAAATACATGTTAAATGAAAAGAATATAAAAATTGAGAAGGAAGTTACTTGGGAGACGGGGACGAATTCCATGTACTTTCGTGACCCTGTAGGAAATCTTGTTGAGATCATTACTCACGGTTCATGGCCAATAGACCATGTTTGAGGGTCGTTACTTTTGTTATCAAATAATGAAAAAGTGAGAAGATCATATACATTAAGCCCATGAAATTAGCGTAGATGAACATATTTGAAATCGTAAGCCATCTACGATATGAATCTTCAACCCGACAAGATATGGATAGCTGCGGATATATTGCTTGGATTTCAAGTCACCTCTTTTGCAGCACGTATCAAACGTGAAATTGCCGTAGGACAACAAAGGGATATTAATTGGCTTCCACCTTCAGATATCTTAAACCTTCTCTCTATTGTTGCTTTGACAGTTGGAGTATTTATTCTTCCAGTATTTGGTTTTGGTGATCAGCCGTTCATGACCTATTCATTTGGTCTTGCCATGATACTTTTCATGGATTATTCATTTGGATTTGCTGGTCACTATGCCATGTACAATAACAGATCAAATCTTTCCTACCGCTATTTTCTTTTTAAAGAAAAGGTGGTGATTACAGTTATAGATGTATTGTCCATCACTTACGTATTAATTGTAACGATAAAAAGCATAATGATGATCACCTAACTATCCACACTATGGAAATGATTCTCTTTCACTTCAATCTGCCTAAGACAGGGATGAGTAGTCCTCTTTTAGTCTCTTTAAATCTCATAAGCATCTCTATTGGTGCTGCTCATAGTCTTATTTTGATCAAGTGGTAACCTCCATCTTTACCAATTTAACATTTTTTGGATTAGCAAATTCAACATTTCTATTATTAATTTCTAGTCTAGAAAAATGACGTAAGGATGTATAAGGATTAACAAATGGTTCACTCAAATGGTTATTGTTTCCAAATCAATTTAAAGATCATTTCCCATTTCTTTGGTCATTAGTTGCACCATTGGATTGGCATTTAACTATAACGTTTACTTCTGCATTTCCTATTTTTTTCTTTTTGTTGCTTGAAATTAGTCTATTGTGTTTTAATGTATTTCAATGCACACATACCAAATAAGAGGAAGTAAGATATTCTATTTGGACATTAACAGGGTATTAGATTCACAGAAACCTACTACTGTGGCTATGAAGAGAACATCAACTTAAAGTTGATGGCCTCTCTGACTCTTTTTTACTTTGTGTCCGCATCAGTTATGGAGAATATCTTTTGACTACAAAACTGCATTAAATATTTTTGATATGAGTTTGTGATATTGTGATTCAGGATCCAGAGAAATGCAGAGGTATTTGTTCTTTCTTATATTAAGTGGAATTGTAATTAGAGTCACTTTTTCAAATTCCGTTAATTGAAAATGTATATCCCCAAGATGAGATTCAAAGTTTTTCTTTAACATAAGCGATTGATATGCAGTATAAAAGGAATTACTTGATTCCTCATCTGTAGGCGAGATCAGAGGAATAAGGTTTTTCCTATACTTCCCAACAAGTAGTTTACCGCTATCGTCCATAACTCCTGCAAATCTTACTCTTCTATCTAATTTCAAAGTCTTTATACAAAGATCATGCAGAAATTCATTTTCTTTTTCCTTAAACATCAGAAATAGCCTTTTCTCAGTTACAGAACGAGAATATAGACATATATTACTATGTTCTAGAGGTTATTGCCTCTCTTTTTCACTTGCAATCATTCCCAATTACAAAAAGAAGATTTGCATTCATCATCATTTTCTTTATTTAGCTTTGACATCGAAATTAAAAAGATATAGTTAATGCACAAATGTTTTGAATTGGTTTTTGTTAAACAAAAAAGAAGTCTTAATCATTTACTTTCAGCTTTATCAATAACGATAGATCTTCTAACCTGTAGAATTCCCTCAATCATATTTGAAGGCAAGACCTGAACCCAAATTTCATAGTTCAATGGACGCTCCTACATGCAACGCTTGTAATGGACCAAATGAATCTGTAATTGCATAGATTGTTTGTCTATCATGGGTGAAAGCTAAATAACGATATCGATTCTCTATTTGGGATTCTTGTATATTCAATGGTAATGCTAAATTTAAAGATAATGAATTTCTTATACCGATATTTTAGTAGTTTTTTCTATTATTTTATTGGTACTTTTTATTTTAATTAAATGTCTATAGTTGTTTTGGTGAAATCATTGTAGCATTAGAATGTAAAAATTATACTATTCCAGTAGGAATCAAGGAAATAAGAGATTTCAAAAGCAAGCTAGATGATTTGCCTCATGTATCTGAAGGAATTTTTGTGACAAATTCAAGATTTACACCGGAGGCAATAAACTATGCTAACCACTACAATATCCGACTTTGGGACGGTGAAAATCTGAGCAAAATTCACTATCTTTCAAGTATTGGCAGGCTAAATAATAATTCTTCAAAGCAAAATAATGAAAATCAAAAAGAACAAGAAGAAAATGAAATTACCTTTGATAATACCTTGCCAGTACTACTACAGTATGGTGCACTCAAAAAAATTAAACTAGTCAATCCTCAACAAGCATCACTAGTCAAATCAGAATTAGTTTTCTTTCCCTTTTATGTAATCAATTTCTCAATAAAAGAGCAAAAAAAGAAATGGCTGGGGCGCAAGGATGGCATTTCCGATAATGAAATATTTGTAGTAGATGCTATTGATGGCAACATACTATCCAATAAAATCCCCAGAGAAAATATAAAACCATTTTTATTCACTAAAAGCAACAAAAAGGAGACAGAGGATAGATCCACAATAGACGAACAGATTAGAAATCATGAAGAAAATTTGATAATTGAGACAATCAAAAATACAGTTCCCAGGAAAAACTATAAAATCAAAAGAAACAGTCAATATGATACTATCATTCAGAAATCAAGTTACCCAATAGAAGCCGCTGAAAGAAGAATTGTAGAAGAGATAATCGATAGAAGAAAAATAGGTTATGATGACGTATCTATTTCTGGAAATAGTGAAATTTATGTGCCAAAGTGGTCTCTAATAATTGAGACAATAGGTTTAACATACAAAAGAGAGTCTATTGCTAGCAATAATTTCTTATTTAGAGATGAAATTGATTTATGTCCAAAAGATTCAGGCAAAGACGTTAGAAAGACATATGCAATTTGTGAAATGTGTGGAGCGGCAGTTTGTAGTAAACATGTAACCAATGACAACTCAATGTACTTTTGCTCAGACCATAAAATCTCACGGATTTCATCTTATAAAAAAACCTCCCGATTTGATGTAAATGCATTGACAGAATTGAATGAAATAAGAGATAATATTCAATCGCTATTATCTACTAAAATATTTCATAGAAAAAAGAATGCCAACAACAACAACATTCAAGCACTTGGTGTAAAAGAAGAAGAAAAAGAAAAAATAGAAGAGAAGGAAAACCCTTCTCAAAACTCACCTACACAAGCCAAAGATAATGATAAAACTACTAATTTGGGAAGTCCCATTAAGTGGTAAAAAAGAGACACGTAAAAAATATAATTATATTTCTTTTAGTTTTTATTTTAGCTTTAACCAGTCACGATATTTAGGGCAACAATGATTATTTTTCAACTAGAAGAATGATAATCAATTTTCCCTTAACGTTTTTCCAATAAAAGTAGCGATTATTTTTACCAGGTTGAATTATCAGAATTTTGCCTTTAGTTTTGTCATTTCTATATTTAGGCTTGGGCTCTAACAATGCACGGGCTCAATCACTTTTAGCTATAACTTAGGGGGTTTGAGTATGATAGGTTTTAACTTTTAATATGGAATAGGTGATTGCTATTAGCTCATTAGAAGTAACATATTGTTCAAATCTATTATAGGGTCTGTTGATATTGGTTTAACATCAATTAGCTGCGTATATTGCGAATGTGATGAATGTGAGAAGGGTTTTGTTCGGTGAATTAATTAAAATGACATTTTGTTGTAGTACGTAGTCAGAATCGGATTATCTAATTTGAACATCGCAGAGGCTCTCCGTGTTATTCAACAACCATGTCCATAGTCCCATTTACATTTAAAAATGGTTATCGGCAGATTGAATCTTGTTTATTAGTCTGATAGACGGTACATATACCGATGGATTAATGTTAGCAAAGGTAAACAGCATAAATGAGCAAAAGAACGAAGTGAATGTGACTTTGCTTGATGTTGATGACTTGGGTTCGGTTATTCCAGTAAAGGATCTTGAGTTGAGATTACCGCCATTTGATGACTCCATATCAGATATGTTAAAGTCTTCATCCCATGTGATCATTTTTACTGAAGGCTTTAGTGACGAGAATAACTCTACAATAATTTCCGCAATTAACTTGACAGACGACGAGCTTAATCGTGAAAAGGAGAATATGATTAAATTTCCAGGCGATAAATCAAAGAAATTGATATAAAAAAATTAGAATATTTTAATCAAGGCATATGTTTAGTCCGTAAATACAAATTTTAGGCAATGTCTGCCTTATGGGAGTGGTTGGTTGCCTTTAATCTTGATTGATTCGCATCTTTTAGGACAAATAGTGCAAGTTTCCCTTAATTAATGTCCGCCAAAACAAAATAGGGAATAATTTTGTTTGTCTCCGATATTCCGAATTCCTATTGGTATATTCTACCTGTTTGCCTTAACTTTTGAGATTGGTTGTATAAAAATAGTTTTTTGCAGCTAAAGTGGTATTGCCTCTCTCTTTCTGTTTTCTAGCTCATTAATCCCATCCGGAGTAATTTGGTAATGTTCGCCATCGGGAGAATGGATCAGACTTTGAGCGATCAGGTCCTCAATGGCTTGATCCAATAGGGGAGACATTGTAGTGTCTATGGATTCCATCAATTCTCCGATACTTACTGAAGTGTCGCCTCTTGAGTCATACTTGGATGATAACCTATCTAATACAAAACCTTCAACATTGTGAAGGGCTCCATTGTCATCCTCAGAGTTGGATATTTTATCCATGATAATGAGTGTATCCTGCGCTTAAATTCTTATCTTTACTATTTGTATATAACACCACGGTCCCGGGGAAGAATAGGTCAATATGGGATACAAGGTCAAACTCCATACAACCGATCTCTTAAAGTTGCAAAGGCGTTATCCATTTTACTAAAACAACCCATCTCCAGTTTGTAAACTGATACAAAAAATACAAATCCGAGTTTCCATGGCCATACATAAATGCAGCAGTATTTGATGCAGACAATATGACCTATCAGGCAAGGCCTTTACTGTGGAATCCTAATTTTGCTGTGTTATACGCATACGCGTCACCCAATGAAAGAGGACAATTAGGACTAATTGCAACATTTGGTGGAGCTGAAATAGAGCCTAGCATTGGTGCATCTATAAATCTTGTAAATGATAACGGCAAACTTAGTTCTTGGGACTTGACACCTTTGATAAATGGAACTCATGTTCCAACAGAAAATGAATGGGGGGGATTATTTAATAGTAAGAACCTATAATGCAACAGAGAGTCTTTGGACTGCAACAGGTTATACTCTTCAAGGTGGTTCTAGTACTAATTATATAGAGCCAAGGCTTTTTGTTTTTGGAATTTCTACACCACCACCATCCCCGCCATCTGCTTCCGTGGTAACTGACAGCACTTCCTTCTCTTTACCAAACAAGATTACGTATCTATCATATGGCATCCAAACAGAATATGCAATAGGGGCTAAAAAAAAGTAATTTATTCATTTATGGTGGATATGGTAAATAATAAAACAAAAAATAAAACTTTTTCTTGCATTGTCATTGATAAAGAAGATAAATGCGTAAATGCTAAAAATCAAAATACGACAAGTTATTTAATGTTGAATGGGTCTTCAGACATTATGGGGAATTTGGAAGGGCAGGTGTTTTTTAGAGGGACACCATGCAACCCTGATTCTTTTTATTATCGAGTTCTTCCATGTAGTGGTCCTTATCCTAATCATGAGATTAATATTTACTTGGACAAGAATGATGAAAACCAGAATAAGATTCCAGTTACTAAAATTAAAACAGATCTCAACGGAAACTTTAAAACACTTTTAACACCGGCAAAAATATTTAATATACACAAAAGCAGGAAAATTCTCATCTGATGTCAAGACTTACAAATTCGTTGTGGAAGAGGATAAAAATACTAAACTTGATCTTTTTGTAGATACTGGAGTAAGATAAATATTCAATCAGTGACGTTAAAATAATATAAAGATATAGAACTCTACTTCATATGGTCTTAAATTAAGGAATATGGATATCCTGATACTTATATTTTACACACCCATATCAAATTTGAATTAAATGGTAATAAACAAGAATATAACTCAGCGATCCGAGTGTATCAATTATCAAAGGTTTTTGAGAAAATAGTCAGTGTATTGCATAATTTACGATGTTGACTTAACTTAAATCCGGGTTTTTTTTATTTAATGTTGATTATGTGAACAAGTATTCATAATTTTGATAAAAGATAACATACTAAATCATACGATCACCTTTTTCTTTAAAATTAGAACTTAATAATTTTTAATGGCAAGCGAATATGCTGAAATATTTTTAGCTGATAATAGATTTTCAAATATCGATAATTCTAGTTATATATTTCCTGTTATAGTTGGTCCTTGTTTTGGACAATGCCAGTGAATTAATTACTCTTTTTTTATCAATTTCTATAAAACAATGTTGATAGTATTCTAACACAACAAGACTATAAATTAAATAATATTATTTTATGCACATAACAATGAAAGAATATACAATTCTTGTAATGAGTTATTTTTTTTGTGTGTGAAACTTTGAATCCAACTCAATTATAATGCTTAAATGCCCTTTCCCTGATGTGGTACAATATCTCGAAATGAGATATTACGTTAAATGCAAACTAAACCCTAAAGACAGGCAAAAGCTACGGGATTCAATAAAAAACGGCTCTCTAGGCAGTGGCACAGTTTTCCATGAGGGAATGCAAACAGCGTTGAGAGAGGGGACCATTTATGACGATGGTGTGGTGCATTTTATTGAGGTTTGCTATTGCCTTGAGTATGGTTTGTACCCAATGGCCATGGAAATTCCCGAGCTAAGCAAATACTTTGGGGATGTTGTTGAGGTAAGGGATGCGCGCGTTTGAGAAACCACTGCACAATGGAGTGTGAGTTTTGCGATTGCACAAGGAACGTGAAATTGCCGGGCAAGTCCTTGGTTGAGGAACTGGGCATAGACACAGAAGAGCCCGAAAAGGATGCTTTTGTGGACATTGGCAGAATAAACCTAAACAGAAAGAAGCAGGGTATGGGGATTCATGGGTTAGGAAACGTTATGGAGACAATGAAAAACGGAAACAAGGTAAAGCCAATATTTGCCGCGGCTGCCGTTTCGGGATTGTTTGCCATATTTTATGACTATGATGATGATGATTACCTGAGTGTCAAGAACATTTCGGATACGGCGGAAGCCAAAAAACTGCTAAAGTCAATTGGGCTGGATGTGTGCTATGATGTGGAGTCGATGAAAGCAGCTGCAGCCAAATCCTCATTAGCCAAGGGTTGCAGGTGGTCTAATGTTGTTTAGCCTAGATATTCTCCAGTGAACTTGTGTTATCATGTCACCCAAACCCGCGGTTATGCTTAAAGCCATGGTGATGCCATATTCCGATTTTTGGGCTTTTTGTTTATGGGCCCATAAATGATGCATGGGATCTGATTGCGGTTGCAATGGATATGTACCATCAGAATAGTTTTCGGTTCACCCTGAATTTATTTTGAAGTAGGTGCCATATCTAAATCAACAGAACACTTATAGTGCTACAAAAATGTTTAGCTATTCAACTATGATTTCGCATGTACTCTATTGGTAAGAATTAATATATTAAAAACATGAATCAAAATTGAGCAACATTTGGGCCTGAAATGTTTGATGAATTGGTTGACATGCTTCAAGACATTTCTATAGACATTTGGATACGAGTGGGTGTTGCAAATGCGCTTTTTATGATTTCTATTAACAAGACGCCAGAAATAAAATAAAGGGCTGTCAAAATATTAAAAGAAACAATATCCAAAGAAAAATAGGATAAAAGTGCAAGGACGTTGTTATTTGAGATCTTGTAAATTTTAAAGACGAAGGATCTTCATCTTTTATCAAAGGGCTTTTTGAAGATAAACTACTGGATGAATCTATCGTTACTTATGATGGTGTTTGTGATGTATATGAAGTAAACTATGATAATAATCTTGAAACAGGTAAAATCAAAAATCCTCTCCGCATTTTCAAAGAAGATGGCTTTTATCGAAAGTCCAACAGGACGGTTTCTTGAACGATTTCATCCAGCGTTTTTCCATGCAGGTATTTTTGTGCTACAGTAAATCTGATTTTGGGAGTAACTTTGGTCATGAATGTTATGTTGTTGTTTTGTTAATAAGGATAGTCATTTTTACGGTCATTACGGTCATTTTTATAGTCATTTTAGTCAGTTTTTTCTAGGTCAAATTGTTATATTAAAAATATATTAGTACAGTTAATTTTGTGGTATTTTTAGTTAAAATATATTTGAAATCTGTAGAATTAAAGAATCCATCAGATTTCTATCTGCCATCCTTCATAAAGGTCTTTGAACCAGGTGTCTGCATCTGTCATACCATCATTATATAGCTTCTCCAAGGTCGTAGGAGTAAAATCGCTTGCCTTGCCAAAGATGGTGTCCTTGTCATCTTGTCTATCAATACGGTATACCCTTACTCTAAACTTATCTTTTACAAGACTAGAAAGATTTCTTCTCTTTTTAACATCACGTTTTGTTGATTCACCTGTGATTTCGAGGATTTCATTTATCTGTTCGTCGTCTACTTTTCCTGTTTCCTTTGCTAGTTTTATCAATCGTCTTGTAAGGTCGACATAATCTGTTACAAGGTGAGCCACTTTTTCATCGTATACGGATCTGTCGTGAAACCTGAGATCATTCATTCTATCTTCAATTTTGTCTTTGTATTTTGGAATAGGGTCATCTTGGGTCTCTACAGCAGGATAAAGATTTGCAATGAATATCTCAAGATCTGGAATTTTGGGGATGGTTGGTGATTGTCTGGGTTTATCATTTTGGTATATCTCACTTTCATGTATTCCGGTTTTATCATAATCTATGCCATTGGCTTCAAAGTAATCGACCCAAAAGTCTTTATGTTTTTGTATCAGTTCTCTTAAAGGCGTGTTGCTTAGAAATGCTCCATCCCAAAATGTTCTTTTTTCTTTTGAAACAAGATCATACAAGATTGTATGGTGGCTTGAATAGGGAAAAAGACAACTAGACATTAAAATGTCATTGTCGATTCCATTGTAAGAAACTACATGTATTCTATCATCGTTGTTTTCATCACCATAAAGAGAAGTCCATATGTGCTCTTGAGAATTAATGCTGAGATCATCACTTTTGTCTCTACTATTGGTTGCTACAGTAGTAGTATCAGTAAGAGAAGAAGAATCAGAGGTAGGAATACTCTTGGAAAGAATTTGTTTGTCGATATTTTTACCATTGTTAGAAATCTCTTTGATATGTTCTATTACATGCTTTGCAAGCAGTTTGTTTTGCGTTACGTCTTTGCCACAGATATCGCATGTTCTCTTGTAACTTCGATAACTATCAAATGTAACAGCAGTGGAGCAATCTTTTACATCTACTGATAGTAACAAAAGCCTTGGCTGGTTTTTTTCAAAATCTGTCTTTATCGGATAATTAATATTTTTTTCCATAAGGTTCATCAAAGGTTTATAATCATATGAAAGAAAGTTGTTGAGGTGGCTAAAATATTTGGTATCGGCTTTAAAAAAAGAATTACACAGGTTAGGTGACATGCCTCCAAAAGGTGGGGTCAAGCAGGCTAGCTCATAAAAAGACCAATATCTTCTTGCAGCCTCAGCTGATGCAAGTCCACTATTAAAAAATCTAAGGCCATTCCAAAAAAGGTCAAACATTGGATTTGATTCAGCGTATGTATGTGCCTTAAAGTTATTCCAAAATTCCTTGAGCTTTGAAGGTGAATCATCCCATTTGCCGTTGTTTTTTAAAACATAGTTTACCAAAAATACTGCGTTAATGGCTCCTATGGAAACTCCTGCAACAATATCAAAAAACTGTTGCTGTTGTTCAGTATTATTATTGTTTTCGTTTACTGCTCTGCTCTTTTTTGCATTTTTAAAAAGGTTGTTATAGATTGACTGTAAAACGCCTATTTCATAATATCCCATGGCTCCTCCCCACTGCAATATTAGTGCTCTTTGTTTTGTAGGAACACTGAATGTATCACCGTTTTTATTCTTTGCAAATGCCAGTAATTTCTCGTTTTTTTGGGCTATTGGATGTAATTTGCATTAACCTTATACTTATAGATATCTTTTTCTACTTTTTTGAAGCATAATAGATTAACTAGTTTATATTAACAATTCAAATTTTAGAGTCGTGAATACATTTTTTGTTTTTATTGTTTTATTTGTGGTACATTAATCTACTAGCGATAAACTTTTTTCAATATGCTATTATCATAAATTTATTTGACCTTTTGATGCTATGGCCTTTTTTTAAATGGGTTTTTTGTTGCGATAATGATATTTTTCCGAGGATTGTTTACCATATCAATGATTTTAAAATTCAACAAAGATAAAAGATTGAGTAATTTTATTCTTAATTTTAAAAATATGTTGAATTGGTGGTGTTAACTTAAGCCCTTATTTCCCTGTTGTGTTGACATGCAAACAGGTTCAACCAGTTTTGCACATGCTCTAGTTTGCATTTCTTCCTTTTGCATGGAAAACAGTCGTCAAAGCATCCGGTCCTGTCCCTGATGTACTGCATTGTTCTCTCAACCAGACTCTTTTCATTGGGGGAATGTATGTGTGGTGGCCGAGGATCAGGAACCTGCAAGCCTGTGGATACCAGGTGCCTCCATCTGTGGAAACAGGATGCTTTCCATTAATCCTGACCAAGCAAGCCCGAAATGAATCTCTCTGCCATAAGCATGTTTCTCTCCCTGGATATGTCTACTGCCAAAATTCCCTTGTTTTCAGGCTCTACCGCAACCCATAGCCACACATATCCGGAGCCAACCTTGATGATGGTTTCATCGATTATGAATTCGGATATCCTTGCCGTCTTTCTCCCGACTTTCTTTGGTTTGTGTCCCTGTATCCATTTCCATGTTGCAACGTGGCTTCTTTTGACTGTGTGCAAAAACGACAATGCTTTGGAGGCGTTCCTACAGGACAAACCAAGAAAGTACAATTACAACCCATGGCCAATGTGTTCTGAGGATGTCCTGTTTCTCGTATTGGACATGCAAGAAAAGGGGCATCTTCAAGATATAAGATTTCCTAAAGTTAACAGGACCAAAATAGGTGTAGTTTGATGCATTAAACAGTAAAGCACTACATATCAAACCCAAAAACTTGCGAAAATCCAAAACTGTGTTTCAAAGACAAGAAAAGAACATAACACAAAGACAAGCCTGGGCATGTTAGCCGACGCCAGATGTTTGTTTCTTGTCAATAGGAACTATTCTAAATATAGTCCCTTGTGTGTCGTCAAATGTTAGCACATACAGATGACCGTCATAAGGATTTGCCTTAAGATCTGTAATCGCGCCAAAACCTTTTCCAAATGTTATTTGGCTAAGGGAATCAGAACCGTTTGCAACTCCATCTGCAAGTTGGCCGGCGGGAAGCAGCAAACCTGTTCTTTGTGCATTGAGTTTAAAGTGGTAGATGTTTCCGTTTTTTGCATCGGAAACAAACATGTCATTTTTGTATGAGTTCCCCAGCTTGTCTGAATCAAGAAATGTGATTCCAGTCGGAACCACCTTCTGAAACCAAGTAAATTGGGGAGTGTTATATTTTCCTTTCCCGCCAAAGTCGACTAAATCATTTGGATGAAGAGGTGCAGCATGCCTTTCAGTTTGGGATGTGTTATAGCTGCGAAGCCACATGCCATCAACCTTATCATAGCCGCTGTTAAACCCGGGTTCAACCATGTTGATTTCATCACCAAATGACAAGCCAATTTGTGTATCCCATAAAATTCCTGTTATCGGATCAAAAGCAAGTCCAAAACTATTCCACATCCCATAGGAATAGTAAATGCTCAATGGAAACCTATCTCCCAAGATGCCTGGGAGAATTGGATGGCCATCTTGACTAACCCTTAGTATTCCACTGGTTCCGTCGGGATCACTTCCATTTTGGATATTTTGCGCTTTGGTAATGTGTCCATTGACACCAACACTTCCTATAGTAAGATACACATTATCATCAGGTCCGATAACTACCTTACCACCGTTACCAATAGCTCCTGGTGTTGCCGGAAGATCAAGCAACAGTTTTGGGTTTACTAACTTGTCATTTACCAATTCATACCTATATAGGACGTTACCTAGTGGTTGTTTTCCCTCTGCAATATCTTCACCGATATTTGTCTTGGAATGGGTGTAGTATAGGAAAACATACGTGACATTGTTATAGATGTTACCTGATTTATTGTGGTTCGACAAATGATCTGTGGTAAGAGAGGGGGCGACCGCGATGCCTAACATGCCTCTATGAGCGTCTGTGGCCACGCTTACATTAAGCAGAGGTTGTTGCAGTTCGTTGCTGTTTAGGATTCTTCGTACTGTGCCTTCATCTTTCTCAGTGACTAGTATATCATTAGGGCCTAAAAAGTCCATGCTGGTTGGATAATCTAATCCTCTGAAAACCACTTCTGCCTTTAGGCTATGATCAAGTATTGTCGGTCCTTCAGGAGACGGCAGACCAACGTCGGGATATTTTAAAGTCAAGGCTTTTGCAAAATGGCTATGATCATACTGTATCAGATCCGGATTTTTGCTTGTCATTGATACAAAAAACAACGCAAAGACTGCTGCTGCAACCAAAACTGTGTTGGCTGAGGAAGAAGAAGAAAACAACGTTGGTATGGAGTTAGGCATTGTCATTCTTACCACTTTTAATGTATATTATATTTATAAACAACGTGTAAGGCCGAAAAGACTCATTAATCTTTTTGTTAATGTTTTTAAAAACGTGGTTTAGATATCCATCCATATAGGAAATTTGTGTATTTTTATAGATTATGAGACAATAATTTTCTGGACATTATTCAGAACTTTGTTGGAATAGATCCGGATACCCATAAGAAAACATCTAAAATCATAGACATGACAAACCCAAAAGACCTGTACTCGCTATCTGCAGATGAACTAAAATACTTGGAGAATTTGGAAAAAACTGATGAAGTGAACATGGATTATTTGTTCAATGGCCACAAGAACATCATAGTCAGTACAGGAAAAATTCCATTTCACATAACTAATGCCTTCTATCTTTGGTATATGGCAAAAATACGATAGCATGTATCGAATGATAATTCTGGACAAAAACTAGCCATTATAATAAACCATGCAGACAAACTACTTGACGATGGCATATACAAGAATCGCCTAAACGATTTGCTGCTGTCATTTCGTCTTTATCATACCCAGTCTTTAATAACACTTCTATATGGTGACGGATTGTTTGACTATAATCCTTCTTTTGATTTTACTACCATAATTGTGTCAAACATGCCTTCTGGCAAATATGAAAAACTATTTAAGGATAGGTTAGTCGATAATCCCTGCTCTAGCCCATTTTACCATGATCTGGGACATTCGGAATTTCTCTTATTCCTGGAAAGCATGAGGCATCCTTTGGCATTTAGAAGAACTTCAAAAAGCCTGGAAGAGACAATAAAAGAAATAAAGGATACTTAATCAAAAATCGGTGATATATTATCAGCTAATGGTTTTGACATAAATAGACATGTGATAATTACTGGAGAAACCTCGGATCATAATGTCGACATATTGGCAAAAAAGAACAATCTTTCCTATCTCATAGACATAAAGAGTCTTCATGAAATTTCCGTTCTCCAGAGAATGCATATTGCAAAAACTGTGTATAAAGCAGTAGATGTAAAAAGAGATCACAATGAAAAATTGGGAGTAGTCTATACCGGTCCAAGGCCATTTCCAGAAACAGAGAAGGTTGCTGACAAATATGCGGATTTTTCTGTACACGTTGATGATTTGCAATCTTTTTTGGACAATCCAAGGTACAATTTACACCCATGAAGAAAATACAAAAAAATAAAATTGAACGACAAGGAAAAATTACAGAATCAAAAAAAGGAGTAGCAGTAATTGTAGCGTCATCATTCTCAATCATCAAGTTACATTTAACAAATTTCAACTAATCCTAACCTCTGATCAAGCTAAAAGATTCCGTTTAAGATAATAGATCATTATATCTTATTTTGCGAATCCATTAATCTCTTTTTGCTGATCTAATAATATGGATATTAACGGTCAATTTATCGAGTTATAATGAGTTTTGAGGATGATTCAACAAAGAGCAGCAATTGCACCAAAACAATCTGAATACAGCGGTCGAATGGCCGCCGCCAATCTTCATAATGAAACAATTTGTCTCCTTTGATAGTAAACCTGTTAGCAAAACCACTGTTTTAAACATCATAAAGTATGAAAGTTCTGGACGAACATGAGATCCTCCTCGTTATAGTACCTTAGCCACTCAGAATGTACAATCTATACTTGTTTCTTTTTTTGTGCGGTTGGCAATCCGACTCGAATGCGAATTAGATGAAGAATATGTGAAGGTGAATAAAATGAAACAGACCCCAATTCCAAATGTTTATGCTGCAGTGACCTGGATATAGACAGACACTATGCCATATTGGCTTCAGCCAGTGGTGCATTGGCAACAATATCCATCTATGAGGATTTGTTAAAAGAGGCAATAAAAATAACTAAGGACAAGGAGGGGTAGAAGATAAAAATAATTGGACCGATCTCATATAAGAAGGGTGTTGCGACCCAATCGCAATAATATCACTAATTTCAAATTAGTATACAACTATAAAAAGGAATAGAAATTATTCTATAATTCATTATTATTATTTCTGTTACCAGACGAAGTTGAGTGTTAATCAAGATATTTGAAGATTGGAATTTATTTGTTTTTATGATATATTTTGTATAACTATATAATTTCATACAATAACACGATACTAACTCTTGTAACTTAGTTTACCGTATCGAGTATAAAAATAATGTACCTCAATAAATCGTCACAGAATATTACTTTTTATACATCTGTTTTACTTGGTATTTTATATGTTAAGCTTAAGATGTAGTGATGCAGGATTTGATTGTAGTAGAGTAATCAAAGGAGAGACAGAAGATGATATCATGAAAGAGGTATCTGAACATGCATCAACAGATCATGGTATAAGACCAGAAGACATGAATCCACAAATGATACATAAAATAAAAAACCTTATCCAAGTTTCTTAATTCTATAGTAGAGTATTACAAAAATCAACAACCAACCAATTTATTTTGCTAATGACTAATACCACTAACTTTGAAAATAAAAATTTTTCAACCGAAATACTCTATGATACGCAAAATATAACGGAAACACTTGTCAAATTCTATAGTAATGCAAAGAGCAGATGTGATGGTTATGGAGTCATCAATGGCCCCCCATTAATTATAGAATCTAACATAATTAATAATATTCTGCTAAATTTTAAATCAAAAGGTGGAAGAGTAAGGTATATCACAGAAGTTAAGGCAGATAATATCAAATACTGTAAACAAATAATGGAATTTGTAGAGCTTAGACATCTTGAAGGAGTTAAAGGAGGAATGGCTGTATGCGATAATGAATATATAACAACTGCAACTACTAGAGAATCTAATTCTTTTCCACATCTTTTTTATAGTAACGGCAAAGAAATAGTAGAGCAGCAGCAGCATATCTTTGAGATCCTTTGGGATAAAGCGATACCCTCCGAGGAAAGAATAAAAGAAATTGTGGAAGGAATTCCACGAGAACATACCGAAGTAATTATAAATACATTACAAACTAAAAAAGTTTATTTCGATTTAATAGATAAATCAGAAAAGGAAATTTTAATCATATTTCCTTCAATCAATGTAGTATATGGGCAAAAAAGATTAGGTATTATTGATTTACTTAATCAAAAGGCAATTGAAGGGATAGAGGTTAAAATTCTAACACCAATAATAGAAGACATAAAGGAAATATTTTTTATAGACGACAAGGTCTCCTCCACTAAACATAATACAGAAAATGGAAAAAGTGATAGATACAGAAAAAGATTCCTCATACAGGAAGTATCCCAACAACAAGAAATTAAATTTACAGTATTGATTGTAGATAAAAAATATGTATTGACAATAGAGCTAAAAGATAATTCTAAATCATCTTTTGAAGAAGCTGTTGGTTTATCTACATATTCAAATAGTAAGCCAGGAGTGCTATCTTATGTATCAATCTTTGAAAACTTCTGGCAACAAACAGAATTATACGAAAAACTAAAAGTAAACGAAAAGATGCAAAAAGATTTTATCAATATAGCAGCACATGAACTTCGAACTCCTGTTCAATCTATTATGGGCTATACTCAACTTGCAATGAGTGTGTCTGAATATAATGAATTTGATAATGCACATGGCGGATTTTTAGAGACTGTAAACAGAAACGCTAACCAATTACACAAGTTAACTGAAGAAATACTTGACGTAGCAAAAATTGAATCCAGTACACTAAATCTAAAGAAAAAATCATTCAATTTAATAGAAACAATAGAACATATTATCCGTGACTTTCAACAAAACAATAACAATACATTATGCATTCAAGGACCAATAATAGAAAATCCATATGGAAAAGAAAAAGAAAATAGCGACAGTGTAATTATCGTTGCGGATATAGAAAGAATATCTCAGGTATTGTACAATATTTTAGATAATGCTATAAAATTCACTAAAACTGCCGAGAAAATCATATCAATAACTATTAAAATAATTGGTGAATTAAAGAATAAGGAAGTTATGGTTCAAATCAGAGATAGAGGAAAAGGAATAGACAAGGATGTATCATCAAACTTATTTACAAAGTTTATTTCCACATCTGCTGAAGGTACAGGTCTTGGGTTATTCATTTCAAAAAGCATTATTGAAGCACATGGTGGAAAGATGTGGGCCGAAAATAATGCGGATGTCAATGGTGCCACATTTTCGTTTAGCTTACCTGTAAATTAGGTTTTTACTGTTTTAAGAACGACATTTAGTTTTACCCTCTGTTTAATCCAATATATTACATTACCAACCCAACCAGGTCTATTAATTTAACAAAAATATGTATAATTTTAAATTGATTGTTCAACGCGCATTTGTTTCATCTTGGCCTTCTTAACGCAACTTTGGGCGATGTTCTAATCATTGTTAAAGATGATCCTTCACTCACCAAATGTTTTATGTCCTGTTTATTTCTCTCCCTCTCCCTCTCCCTTCTCTTTATTATTTGACTTGTCATAAATTACAAAAATTAGCATAGGTGGGGAAATTGTTGTCGTCTTTATTTTATTGTGTTTTAACTCATTTAGATAATGATCCATTAGCCCCTTAAAATATGAAATTTTGTAGTTTATGAGGCCGGTAAGGGCAACTGCAATCTGGCAGTAGGAAAGGACCTCCTGCTTTTGCTTTTTTGAATAGTTAATCTCCTGTTTTATAGAGTCCAGCTTTTCTGAGTGTTCCTTTATCGCATTCTTGATGCCTCCATACCTTTTCAGCCCATCTATTAGAGATCTACAAAACCCCTTTTCATTAGGCTTGTTGTCCTTATCATGTTTAGTGTCTTTGCCATCGGAACAGTCATCTAATGGGATAATGCTGATCTTGAAATCCTGCACAAATCGGTTAATCTCGATAATGTCCTGTTCGCTAACCCTGTTTTGGAGGAGGTTGGTTAAAGCTGGCCCTACAAATGGGGTTGCCTGCAGTGTAAATCGATAGTGGTTTACCTGGTTTTTTAGTGATTGAACCTCTTTTGCTTTTGCTTCTGCCTCCTTCTCAAACCCAAGTTTCCTGTCGTATTGCTCCTCCACATCTTTTAAAAATTTGCGCACGGCTTGATCTTCCGGAATATGGTTAGCGTCTGCAATCTCAAAAACTGTGAGCCGTAACTGCTTTACCTCTTTTAGCCCAAACCCCATTGCCTCCAATTCAGAAAATGCGTTGAGGGTTTGGCTGTGCATGCTTAACTGGGACTTCAGCGATAAAACTTCCATTTGGAGATCTGATCTCTGATCATAAAGTTCTTTGTTTTTCCTTTCGTTATCCTTTGTCTCCTGTCTTAATGATAAGGCAGTGTGGTATTCGTTATATATTTTGGCAGCATCAAACCCGAGAGTTTTAAAATCATGCATGACCTTTGCAAAGTCCCTGATCTCTTCTATATCGATGCCATAAGCAACCCATAACACCTTTTTTAGGCCATAGAACCATTTAATATAAACCAGGGCAGATTTTTCTTTTTGATAAAGTTGCTGGAGGTTTCGTTCTACTTCATTGCTCTTTTTCTCTTTTTCGTCAATTTTTTTTAGGAGCCATTATAGATGTAATTCTTACCCATGTTAGTGATACTAATAGAAGTTCTATTCAAATTTATGCTTATGAACTCTAGCGCTAATAGGTGTTGTATTACATTGTTTCTTAAAGGTATAATGGTCAGTCATAAGACCCATCCTCAATTCGAGAATAAATATACATTATTTCTCGTACTTCCCATTCGTCACCCTCCGTCGATTCATAGAGTTTGTCTAGGAGTTTGACGGCCAATATACTTATGTCATCTTGTGTAAAACTTGGTTTAGCCATAGTTCCATTCTGATGTTGAAATATATAGGCTCATCTATCTTTGAAAAAGAATAAAATCAAATAAAAAATATTGCAAGTACTTGGATCTTTGTAACCAATATTGGCGATTGATAATTTATAGGCAAAGCACAGTAAGAATTCTTTAAGGCTATACAACCCACATCAACTATGATGGAAGTAAAACGACTTGTTTGGCCGATCTACTTGTAGGAATCGAAGCGGATGTCGCATTACAGATTTAACATAAAATATCTCGGATAATTATTTGAGTTCGATATCAAATCTTGATTTTGTGACAAAAACTTGTACTTTTAATAAAACTGAAATTTCCAAACCTATGGAAAATACCATCAATACGGTAAAATCACTAATTTCATTGTTAAATAATTTTATTTATCATATATTTGATAAATGTAAAATTACACATCAATATTATTAGGAGGTAATATGTTTCATTCTGTCTTCTATTATGCGAACAATGTCTTCTCTAGTGTCGGTTTCCCGTAAGATCTTGCTAAAACTGATTACCTCTTTGATAACCTTGGAGTTGTATTTAATTAACTCCCTGGCCATTATTTCGCTTTTTTCATCTGGAAGTTTGTTTCTACAGTAAAATTTGACAAACTCAATAAACTCTTCATCATTGTATTCAGAGATATTGTATTCTACGAACAGTGCTCTTAGTTTACTTAACGGTTCATCGTTACCTAATCTGTTTTGATCATCCAATGCTGCAAATATTTTGATGTTATCCATTTTGATTTCAGTTTTGTTCGTTTTAGCTGTTTTTTCTATGGTGCCGTTTTTTAGTAAATGCGGTAGAGTATTCCAATCACTCTTTCTTAGTTTACTGATATTGTCTATTATTATTACTTTAGCGTTTTTATTTTTGGATATTTGATCCACTAAATCTGGACTTTTCTCTAGTGCTGGATCATAATATACAACATCATTGCATTGATCATGAATTTTCATTAGGAACATATCCTTAGAGGATGAACTTGGTCCACTTAATAAAATATTATTTTGTTTGGAATCAATTAAGACTTGGTATAGCTTTTCCTTTATGTCTCCTAAACCGTATATGGGAAAAAAAAATTGCTCTGCGTTTTCAATTGTTGTTCTACCTTCATAATTATGTTTGAACAATGCTTTGTCATTGTTTTTTTTTAATTTGCCAGATTTGTCTCCAACACCAAACATTTTTCCTTCTCCATATTTACTGCATCTATGTATATTACCTTTAAGATATAAAGAACATTGGAATCAGACAGATTCGGAGTAAAAAAGGTTTATCCTACAAAGCCCGGTACCACAGAACTGTATATGCCTAATGCCCGAGAGATTGCCACACATGAGCAAACCAAAAGTGATGGTAGCAAAAAATATGATAATGGTGCTTATTATCAGAGACTAAACAGAATGAGAACTTTGGGTTGTGGGAAAGTGAGGTCTAACGACATGCACTTCAAAAAATCAATGGTAGACCAGGAGGTAACAGGATATTTCAAATTTATCCATGGAATGGCTGATGTGGACTCAAAGTTAAGAGGTGGAACCCATGGAAACGACAGTGACACTTCGGCCAGGTGCTACATATTCGGCGTAAAAGACCTGAAGTTCCAAAAAGAATATCCCCACAATGGTGGATATAGTTATTCTATGCACAACCTACGAACAAAAACTAGGCCTGCTGATGGAGAGCCAAATAGAGAATACGCACCAGATGAAAAAATCAAGTTTAATTTGGATTTTCCTATTCCAGTAGGAAATTGGATAGGCTTTAAGGGCATCACCATTAATGAAGGCTCTGGCAAGGTACGATGTGAAATGTACCTAGACACTGCAGGAATAGACACAAACGGTAACTTTAATCCGAAGAGGCAGAGCTGGAGACTATGGTACAGTATTTTGGACGAAGACGGAAAATATGGTTCTGATAGACAGGAAGGCAATAATAAGAGAAAGACCAGAAAAGCTTGGACCACTGCACAAGAAAACAGTTCGATTCAATTTAGGCTAGACGCTGAGTGTGAAAACACCAGCATGACCCTGACCAATGATGATTTCAAATTACTTTCAGCAAGGGAGATAGTGAGACCATCTTAAACTTCCACAATCTCTTTATTTTCAAATTAAAAGGGTATTTATCATTATCTGCAACAACACAATCCCATATTATTTTCATATTGGATTGATAATCGCGATTATTTTTATTTTTAATATTCATTGGATGGACTGGTATTGACAACAATATGTTCACATCGAGTTTTCACATATCCTGCAATTCTTTTATATGATTACTTTGCACTGATGGCATTTGCTAATGTTTTGGATTGCATGATTTGTTTTTAAACCAATTCGTAAATAATGCACAACGAGTAATAAGGATTAAAAGACTTACTAATACTCTTTCCAACAATCGTTTTTGTTTTCTTTATTTATATTTTTCACCAAGGGGTAGGAATGTTGGTTAAACATGCTTGACTGTGGTAATTGGTAGCTTTATGGTGACTTGTCCATTATTGATGCATTATTGATGCATTATTGATGCATTTTTGATAATTCATATCAGTTAGAATCCTGATATAATGACTGAAAAATATGCAATTTTGAATCCTATGGAAGTGTCATATGCAATTAAGGTATCAATATATTATTATAGTAACAGTTATCAAATAAAGTGTGAAAAATTTGTCGGGCAAAGAACAACAGTTCTGACACTTTTAATCAAAAGCGGAGTTCTTTGGTTTGAGAGAAAAAGAACACATTAACGCCCTAAATAACATATTTGTTGCCTTCTTTCATTTTTCGTTTAGGGACGGTGACAAACCATCTGTGATTGTGACCTCATTTTATGAAACTGTCATTCCGTATTGGATGAGTTTAAAAGTAATGATTTTGATTGATGGGGTAAGATGTTGTTCTATGATGCCGAATTGTTTATTTGGTTACCGTCTTGGATTGCAATAGATTAACTAGCATGTTGGTAACAATTCCCTGTATCCATTTTGGTAAAAAATGTTTGTCCAGTTGATTTTGAACCTGATGTTAGATCTTTCTGATTTTTTCTTCCCTAAACTCTTCCGCGTTTTTCCATGTAAACTCAAACAACTCACTGCACCATTCAACAAACTTTTTGTCTGTGCTGTACAGCCCGCTAGTCAAGTCTGCCAAACCCCTGTCATCGGGAAAGCAAACCATTGCCTCTTTTCATTTAACCCTCTTGCTATGGTAACCTCATCCATCATTTTTCTTCCGATTTTTCCCTCACTTAGCAATACCTTCCATTGTAACCTTGTCAGAACCTCATCCCTGGTCGGAGGTGCGACCACGTTTTCGGGAAGAATGTACAGATATTTTACCCCCTTAAATATTTCTTTTAAAATATTCTTATTTTCATTAGTTATTACTACTGTATTATCTATGAGTGCAAGAATTGAGAATGGGTGGGATGCAGAAACATATGATAATGTTTCTACAATACAACAGGAATTTGCATTAAAACTTATCCAGTTAAGAAATTGGACAGGTAATGAGATTGTAATCGATGCAGGATGCGGATCTGGAAGAGTTACGCAAACCCTTTCAAAAAAGATTCTAAATGGCAAGATTTATGCTGTTGATAAGGATACAAATATGATTGATAAAGCAAAAGATAACTTGGCAAATTCTGAGAATGTGTCCATTATCCATTCTGACCTTCTTGACCTTAACCTAAACCATATTGGTTCAAAAGCAGACGTAATATTTTCTAATGCCGTCTTGCATTGGATACCGGACCATCCAGGATTATTCAAGGCATTTCATGAACTGCTAAATGATAATGGTCGGCTGCTTATTCAATGTGGGGGATATGGAAATTTGAAGAATGCTATTTCCATATTTGATAAAGTAAAAGAGTCTAAAAAATTCAAAGATTATTTTACCAATTGGAAAGAGGAGTGGTATTTTGCAAAGCCAGAAGATACTGAAAGACTTCTCAAAGAAATAGGATATAAAAATATTAAAGCATATTTATCAAAAGCACCAGTAAGTTTTGATAGTAGGAGTAACTATTCTTTGTATATTAAAACGGTAGTATTAGGACCTTATTTGAGATGTATTGCATCAGGCAAAGGCAAAGAAGGATATCTTGAATCTGTACTAAAAGAAATTGAGCATAATAATGTTGATATGATGTGGAAACTTGATTATGTCAGATTAAATATTTTGGCATACAGATAGGAACAGATAATCACTACAAAAATCTTAAATTACACTATTGAATGGTTGTTTCTTTTCACCGTTCTTGCATTGACTTTTATCCTTCCTTGTTTCTTTTCTACTTTCTTATAAAAGCGTAATTGTCATTATCATTATTACACTTGTGTGTCGTTTTCTTTTGATCACCGATTTATAATTTCTAGTTCTTGTATTTTGTTTGACTGATTCTATTCCTATCTAATGGAGACAATTCAAACGATAGTTGTGAGCAAACTCAAATGTAAAGTGATGAAGACAAGATATGTGTTTCAGAGATTTTTTGAAATGGTGGGGTGGATAAAATGCCTACAAGCAAAAGAAAAAAGGCCCAATAATGAACAGTGATTCTTAGTCAACCAAAAAAAAAAATTACAAATACAAAAAAAGATGTTTTCTAAATGCCATCTATATTTAATTAGTTATTCAAGGTAAATCAATTATTTATCGTAAAATTTGTAGAGTTTTTCTGAAATAGAAAAAAAGGCTATCCATTAGTTTCACTAGTTTATCGTAATCGTAATGCCTGATCCAAAGAAAGGGATTAGAACCGTGAACTCGATGGACCGAGCGGGATTGAATTCCTTGCGGTAAAGGGGTTCAATAGAAAATATTGGCAAATCTAGTCATTTATTTTTTAAGGCGTTTGACTAATGAGATCTATCATATGTTAAGACAAATAGATGGGGCCAGAAAAGCGTTCATTATTGAAGATGGCCCAGAGCGCTTGTGCTGATATCGGTCCTTTGAAGTTGATTCTGTATTGGAGTAAGACTTGTATTGATTTAAATATTTGTTGCATGCCAATATCACATAACTGACCACCATGGATTCCCTGACATGCATCAACAACCATGTTGCAGATACAATAGTTAACATGAACTGCAGGATCTAAAACCCAAACCAATATTTAACCTGATTTGCATCAGAGCTACTCATATATTTGTGGGTCCTCCACACCCGCCCCAATGTTTTCTTCATAAAGGATCACAAAGGTGTGACCTTCGGTATCATTTTTGAAACGAGTGCCAAATTTGGTATCAACCAACTCCTTGACCTCTACCTTTTTGAGAAACTCGTTTATCTGCTTTTCCGCGACAGACAGATCCTGGTGATCAATTATTTTTACCCTCATAAAACTATTTGTGCCTTTCTGGAGTAATAAGAATATTGTTGTTGTGACGGTTGCTATCATGGTAAACACCGCCGGCTTTGACAAGATATGCAGCAAAATATCCATCCAAATACGCTTGATTATGGTAATCATCAGTAGTATGATGATTGATCCATTATTGCTGTGTTCCATCATAACGAGAATTCTCGTCAATAGCATTCCAGCCATAAATCCACCAACATTAGTAGTAAACGCTATGGGGATTGATGAACTGATCCTATAATGCAAATACTGTTTGAAATGCTATAGAAGGTAGTATGTGCATGCCCATTGCCAAGAGCAGCAGACATTCACAATATGCCGGAAATTGCTCCATACGCCCCAACCAATAACACTTGGCCATTTTTTAAAAAGTAAGATGCAATTACGTTGGAAAAAAGGGAAAGCCTTACTGGTAGTGGAATGGATCCCAGTTGAACAGTAGTCTTGTTCTTTCCGTTATCTGTCGTTTCTTTTGGGTATTGGGTATGGATGCACGATACGCACACAAAGTCAAGCACTACAATGAATGCCCTTAATAAAAATGGTAAAGGGTCTTGGTGGAACAAAACAACACAGCTTTAATACCTTATCACAATATCTTTTTCTAAAATGTGCTCTGATACCAATAGCACCACCACAATCAGGTTAAGCAAGCTGTTGGCATATGCCCTAAGGCACAACCCCTCAATGTTTGGCTTGACTTTGGATGAGGACGGGTTTGCGGACCTTGATAGGCTTGTCAAATCCCTTGGCAGCCAAAAAAATGTTATGGATTTGAGGAAAGAAGTCATTGAGAATTTGGTGGCAAACCAGCAAAAACCAAGGTTGGAGATAAAGGGCAACAAGATTAGGGCGGTGCATGGTCATACCATAGAGATAAGGAAAAAGAATCCGGTTGAGCCTCCGAATATCCTTTACCATGGAACACCTAGAAAGAACTTTGACTCAATAGTGAAACATGGGCTGAGGAGAATGGAGCGCCAATACGTTCACCTTTCGACTGATGTCAACACGGCAACAGATGTTGGGAAAAGGAGGGACAAGTCACCTGTGGTTTTCTCAATAAGCGCAAAGGATGCCTACCTGAGTGGTGTGTTGTTTTACAGGGGTTCGGAAGCCGTGTGGCTGTCTGGTGACATTGCACCAGAGTACCTGAAAGTTGAAAGTGGGTTTGGAATACGATAATATTAACATGGAACTGCTGCTGCTGCTGGTGCTTTGCGATTCGGCGTCATTGCCTGTATTGGCTTATCTTTAAAACACAAATTCTTTACCAGATGCGGATGGTGTTAACTTTATTTTGGGATTGAAAACGATATCCTCATAATAGCCTATTCCTCATGGTTCACGGAATCTCCTTTTTTTCATTGGATTGGCACGACCCTTTTGGCTACAACCGGCACCTAGTCTAAGGGTTTTAATATTTGAAATACAGTAAATCTCTGTATCAACGCTCTGGAACTTTGGAAAGGTAGTTGGGCTTTTGATTGTCTTTTACAGCGAATTAACATAGTCATACTATCAATCTTTATATTGCAACTCGTTATCTATCTTGTCTTGTCTTTTAATTCCATTGGTTTTCTCAATCCTTTTCTGATGCTTCCCCATGGTCAATGGCGATTCAAGTAAATGAATGCAGTTTCCAAAGTTCCTCATTATTTTTGATTTCCAACACTTTTTGATTTACACCCTTTATCAGTAGAAACCACTTTAAGGAACTGTTATGGATATGGACCGAACGGGGTTAATGAAAAAACTGTTCCTATAAAGAGATTATCTTACTTTGACTATATAGGATTAAGATTTTAGGATAATATGTTTCCTAAAATGTTAATAGTTTTACGAATCTATTTGCAGATGTTATAACAAGTGGTTTGAAGAAACTACAAAGCTTTGTAAATTAATATGGTTTGATCATTCTAGAAAATGTTATGATAAAATTATTATAACAGCAGTCGCTGTGGCAATAGTGATTGGAACATCTTTGACAACAACTACAGTAGTGTATGCAGGAAATGACTGGAATGGTAGTTGTAGGGATGCAGGATATGAACATGGACAAAACTGACCTTTTAGTGTAGACACATATGACCATTGTAGAGACGAGAAAGGCGGTGATAACGCTTACTACAAAGGTTTTATTGATGGATGCATGCCTGTAGAAGGCAACACAAAAGACATTTGCGAATCTGCAACCGACTGACTCATTATATCGGGTGCTTAAAAAAAAGATTGAGACCGGTTACGCATCGGATTAATTTTAGCACAAACTTTTCATCCATTATTTTTTATTGGTTGATTAGGATGCCTTATTTGAGGCCGTTAATAATTCTCAAAGGCAAATTCAGCTGAATGTTTGACAACCAATCTCTTTAACATGGTATTTATTCATCGAACCTCGTATAACATAAATTGGATTGACAATTGTCATTTTGTTTTGTGTTGGCAAATTAGTTCACCATTTCATGTTGGTCTGGATTCAAACTTCCAATTTTTTGTTAACATATTGGTTTTCCAAACCTAAAACCTACCTAAATCTTCCGAATCATTGTCGATGGACTGAGAGGGATTAGATTCTTTTTGGTAAAGGGATTCAATCCATCCACGTTACAATGTGATTGTTTACAATTATTGTAAAAAGGTGCAATTATTATACTATATTATTGTTGAGGACACAAAACCCAATAAATAAATCTGATTGTTATTAGAATCAAGTCTTCATTATATTTTGCATTTATCATTTGAAAAAGGAATGTCATTACCTTAATTCATTAAAAAATTTTTGGTATTCAAAAATTAATTAGTTATATCGGTTTGAGCAAGTTTGATTTTGATTTTTGCTGTAAACAGATGCATTAAAACTATGTAGATAAGAAGGTATCGATAAATTGTTTGAGTTTTTGCGATTGTTCTCAAACATCTCAATGTTTGTTGCAGATAAATCCATAGATATATCCTAAAGATTAGGGTTCTGTTTAAGGTTAAATGTTCCGGTTTTGTGAATGGTAACTGCATATGCCAACGCACATTTGTTTGCTTCGGTAGTCAAGTGTTGTGACGTTTGAGATATGTACGATATTTCAGGTATATTACCTTCAGCTCTGCAATAAGAAAATGTCTTTATGCTTGTTTTTATAAAGAATTCGCTAATGAGCCATAACCTTTGCTATTTTATGAGGGTTAGCAAATGCTTTTTAGCTAATGAGATTAGTTGTTTGTTTTGGCATCAATGAATCGACATCATTTAATTCGATTCACAATTTGCATCTCTGAATTGATTTTTAAATTTAAATTACTCGATTCAACTAATGCTACAGGTATAGATCCAGCCAAAAAAGAAAACTTTTTCCACCGAACACCTGGATTAATGATTTGCGCTATCCGCATCAAAAAACTTTACTGTGTTTTGTCTATGGATACGGATGCATTTTTTGGTTTGCTGGATATTGCGAATAATCGACTATGGTTACATTATAAGTCTTGCCGGGATTTTCCCAGGCGATGTAAACAACATGCGGATTTTTTGAATCATGCATTTCACTGATCTTCCCATTAAGATCGTCATCTTCTGACATGGCTTTCCTAAAATCTTTGTCAAAAACCACGACAGTTCTATTTCCAATGGTGTTTGCGTTGTAGTATGTTTTGTAGTTGAAATCCAGATTGAATACATATTTTGCAATCCACAAGTAAAAGGGATCCGCAATGACGGTAATCTCGCTATTGGTGTTTGACTTATCTTTGATAGTTGACAAATAACTAATCAAATGCGCTGCAGCTTCAAAATGTGTTGAATTGACGTTTTTTGTTATTATCTGTTTTGTTGTTACAAGCCCTATGCTTCCTATTGTTAATGCTATGACAAGTGTTAGTGGGAAAGTTTTGATAATTCTTTTTTTCTGACATCTTTTTAGCAACTCATCTATCATAGCCGCTATGGAAATTGAAAATGCGGGTATCAACGGGATCCAGTGGTACAAAGAAACCCATCCTATACCCAGGAAAAAGAGAAGAAACGGAATTATCCAAAGCAAGACAAAAAGATCTTTTTTTATGACTGCCATTGTTAAACCAGCTATTCCTAATACCAAAAACATGGGATCGTCCTTGAATAATATTGTTTGAAATGATTCAGCAATCATCTGGCCCTCTCTATGAGTTTGATAGTACACGCCTTCCCACCAACTGGTAAATTGACCATTTACAATAGAATAGGCGGGCCATATCATCGGAATTAGGATAATGGGCAAGAACCAAAATCGGACCATGTTGATTGATCTCTTGGCATTCCTGAATGTTAGGAATCCAGTTAAAGGAATCATGACAAATGCTGGTATTTTGGTGAATATCGCAAGCCCTAAGGACATGCCTGATAGAAGAAACAGTGAAATCCCTTGTCTGCTATTGTTGCTTTTCAAATAATTGTTGGAAATTACCGCCAGCAATATTGACAAAAGTAAAAATGGCACAAGGATCGAATCCAATAGTATCCACCTTAACAACCAGCTTAGGTGGGTGACTCCAAATATAATTGAGGCAATTAAAGCAACTCTTTTATTGTAAATTCGGTCTGAAATCTGGAATATAAGAAAAGTATCAACAACTGCAATTATGCCCATTATTATCCGAGGGATCAAATACAACATCTCAAGTGAATTGGTATTGCCAATCTGCGGACCAAAAACATGGGGATAACCAATTAGAGACAAAACTCCTGCCAAAAAGATTTGGCCAAAATACGGATGATCATAAAATGTGGGATCCTCTTGCGGTCCCAATCCGTTCATCAAATGCATTGCCCTGCGCATGTAAATTCCCTCATCATAATAGAGACTGGGCCATCCTATTGGATTGATTAAATGGGTAAACGAACTTAAAGATAACGATACCAACAAAAAGAAGTGCTTATTGCTAAATATCCTTTTATCCATGTCTACCGAATTTATTTTACTACTGATTTCTAAATATTTGATCTGTAACAGATCCACTTTAATCCCAGAAGAATGTGTATTGCAGTGTATTGACTAGTCATTGTATACGACAAAATGTCAAAAACAAACTGCAAACAAAGACTTTATCATTGTTTATTTCTATATTTCCCCTTGTCCATAATAAAGAAAATATTTGCTAAAAGAATTATAAAACTTGTTATATGTTCTGTTTAACAGGATATAAAACCGAGCAACTAAAGAAATAATATGTTTGTCAACATTCGGTTTTTGGCATGATGACAAATCTTGCTAATTGTTGAAAATTCTATCTTTTCACTTTTCCAAGGAAAAAGTTTTTGTATTTGCAAATATGTTTACAATTTGTTTTTGTTGTTGTTTCCATTTGATTTTTTTTGTC
>JADDOQ010000085.1 GCA_016782315.1 Nitrososphaeraceae archaeon
TTTGGGTGATAAGGAAAGCAATTAAGTTTGAAAATCCAAAGGGCATTGTCACTATGTTGATTCCCAACTGTAATAGTATCATGACAATTGTCATAGAATTATCATTCAGGCATTGTTAATGTGTTACCTTAGTCAATCCATGCAATATGCAGTCCAACATACCAGGTTTAAAAGGATACATAAATGCGCATATTCCTAATCCCTTCTTTTGCATATAAAACTACCTGCCCGTTTACCTCAAGATATGACAGTTTTATTTCCGAGAGATCTTCAATCCCGTGAAGTCTCATATAGGAATGGTATTCCCTATCGTCTATTCGGGCCTTGTCCAAGCCCTCTTTTATTGCATGACCATCCTTTGCCAAAAGAATGGGTTCGGCTATGGTAAGTCTACTGAATCTATGGCTCTTTATAGTCAGATAGTCAAACAACTTAAAGAGAACAACCACTATCACTACCGAAGTAATTGCCTGAGGTATGGACATTTCATTTAGATAGATCATTGGGTCACCTATTGCAGAACCCAGGCCTATCAGGATTATCAATTCAAATGTTGACAGCTGCCCTAACCCTTTATTGCCTAACCACCTAAAGATAAACAAAACTATCAATGTTACGATTATTGTTCTAAGAATAACGGACATTATGAGATCAAAATCGGCATTTAGAGCGTCCTGAGCAAATTGCTCAAGCCAGGAATATATGCTAGCAGTTGACATTGTTGAATTCACCGTTTCCAAAGTTTGAGAAGCAGAACTTTTGATTTACTTCGATGTGAAAATCCATTTTTACTGTTCAACGATAAATGAGGATATTAATAATTTTTTTTCAATTATAGCACAAAAAAAACATGTCAATCCCCATCATGGTCTTTTGCCAACCAAGTGAAAATATTCGGCATTTTTTCTTTTCACATGTATGAGAATACCTCAAAAGTGGACACCGCTTTCAAACATTTCTACTTTTAAATAGTATGTTACTTATGGATCATTAACTTATGGCCAATAATGTCAAAGAGAATGATTACAGATATGGGGAAAATGTAAACAAGAGAAAGTCCACTGCCTCTGCAATCCTGATTGGAATTGGCCTCGCGGGATTGATAGACATCATCATATTTCATGCGATATTGCAATGGCATCACACATCCTCCCACATAATCATCCCCAATACAATTGAATCACTACAAACGAACCTTTTGCATGACGGATTATTTCTTTCATTCTCTTTAATAATAACAATAGCTGGAGTGATCCTTCTTTGGCACGCCTCAAGCTCGAATACTAAAAATTCACTGCTTTCCAGTAAACGGTCATTTATAGGATTGGTCCTTATCGGTTTTGGGGGTTTTAACACTATTGAAGGAATAATCAATCACCTTGTATTGGAAATGCATCATGTTATAGATGCTGCAAATCCACTTGCGTTTGATCTTACGTTTTTAGTCGTAGGTGGTTTAGCTTTTCTAGCAGCAGGAGGACTACTTTTAAGATCACGCAAAGCCCAGCTAAAACCTTAGCCACACAACATCAAACCAATACCAATGTACATGTAACCATGGTTTTGGAGCAGCACTAAATTAAAAGCATGATGTAAAAACCATTCATAACAAGAGAGAATGTCTGAAGGTCCGGATGTTAAAATAACGGCAGACAAAATATACAATGCGTTATCAGATAAAAGAGCAATTTTGGTCATCTTGCACAATAAGATTGACAGAGAAACAAAGGGCAAAATAATTGGATCCTCAAAGGAGTATGTTAAAACCTTTGGAAAGAACATTGTTGTGAAATTTTTATCAGGTGTTTATTTAAGAAATCACATGATGATGTGGGGCAAGTGCAGAATATATGATATAGAGGAGTAGGACAGCGGATCAGCCAAATCACCGCCACGTTATGTATACAGGAAAAAAAGAATAAAAATGCAGACCAAACACAAATAAAAAAGAATTACTTGATGGATGTAAGACAAGACACAAGAGTCAGGTTGACCCTTGTTACTGCGAATAGAGTCTCAATCCAGTTTAATGGAACCATATTGCAATTTTCTTTGGACGATCCACCCAGGAGATCAGGAAAACAATGATGGACATTTGTGAGCAAAATGGTATCTGAAAAAAAGTTAATCTCCGGAACCACTTTTTGGTGTCCTAGTTGTCAGCCAATTGGAATCCAAGATTGTTAGCGGCTGTTTTTCAGCGTTGGCCCTATTTCTTGATTTCACTAAATGGAGTTTATTTGCTTCAATTACCTCAGGTTCCTAAAACTCGGTATTTTTTTGTTCTAATTTGCTTTTTGTATGGAATTGATTTTCATAGATAGACTTTATTTTTTCTAGCGCATCAACGTCTTTGAGTTCCTTGTCATATCGAATATTTTTTATTCTTGGGAAACGCAGTGCATACCCACCATCATGTCGGCTACTTTTTTGGATTGTATCAAAAGATACCTCTAAAACTATTTCAGGCTTCACAATAATCCTGTTGCCTTCATCCCGTATAATCAGGGATCTCAACTTATTTGTCATATAATCAATTTCTTTGTTTGAAAGACCAGAATAAGCCTTGCCGATAATTTTCAAACCATCGTAAAGATGATCTCCGTTCTCGGGCCCAATCATATCAATCCAGGGGTTAGACCCAAAATCCCTAACAGCAAGAGTATAGTCCGAGAGCGTGCCTGCTCGCTTTCCGTGTCCATATTCTGCCATCACTATTACAGCGTCAATCGTGTCCAACTCTTCCTTTAGCTTTATCCAATATCTCCCTCTTTTTCCAGGATGATACCGTGATGAAGGATCCTTAATCACCAGGCCCTCATGGCCATTCTCCCTGCTTTTTTTAAAGATAAAGTTCATTTCGTCAGCAGACGCTATGATGTCACTCTGTGCATTAATTATAACTGGGTCTTTGAATAAAAACATTGATAACAGTTTTTTCCTGTTCTCAAGTGTTTCCTTTATTACTTGTTCTTTTCCGTAGAACATTATGTCATATACAACGTAACGTACAGGTATTTCAGATAAAATGTCTTTTGTCATGTTTTTTCTTCTAAGTCGTTTCTGCAATTCTTGAAAGTGCAAAGGCTTATTGTGTTTAAATGCTATTAATTCACCGTCTAAAATAAAATCAATATCATCAACTCCATCAACTTCACCAATATCACGAGTTTCCTTTTTTTTATGCCTTTCTTCTTTTTTTACTCTAATCCGCATCGCACTATCAACCAGTTCGGGAAATGCGTATGATATGTCCGCAAGATTCCGGGAATAAAGTCGGCATTGGTTTTTGAATTTGTGCATTTGGACCCTAATGCCATCGTATTTGTATTCACAGTAGAGTGGTTTTTCAAAGTATTCCATTATCTCTGATGCAGTAAACATGACATCCGCCAACATAAAACTCATTGGTACAAACGGTTCAACCGTTACTGTGTCTAGTAAGTTTCTCTTCGACAATAATGCCACATTTGCAATATCCCCTGAGGCAAGCATTGCATCCCTAACGTTTCTGACATCCTTATCAAATGCTTTTGCAATGGCTAATTCAACAAGACCCTCGTACGATCCCATTCGCATCTCGTTAGATATTATTTTGATGAGATATTTTGCCTCTAATGGGGAGCACCTGATAAGCAACCCTTTAAGAATATTTTTTTTATCATTGTTGGAACGCGGTCCTTTAAGGTTCGCTATTTTTTTTAATTGGATTGCTACATCGCTTAATGTCAATTGTTCGCCCCCTTTGCCCTCCGGTTGGTTAAAGAGAGTCACCACCTGCTTTTTGGACATCGCATGTTCTGCTATGGTGCCCATATCACCATGCTCCAAATGAATTCTCCTGATATCTACACCGTTTAGATTAGAAATCTCCAAAAGAGATTGCAATATCGTTCTGAATCCTATGTTTAGGTTATGTGATGATCCACGTGGAAAGGTTTTTCCAGACAAAAACAAAACTGCGATATGCAGGGAACCCTCATGCAAGCACGAAATATACCTGGAGATTAAATCGACCTTTTTATTTTTACCCGATGTTAGTCGTATTAACTCACAAGTATCAACAAAAGTAGAAAAACACGACAGTCTGTTGTCGCCAATTCCCTTTATTTCTGCCATATCAAATACTATATGATGATCATATCATTAATACGTAATATTTAAAACAAGTCGTAAGGGTGGGGATTGTTTCACTTCAATTTGAAATGTTACCCGATACAAATTTCAATTTTTCGCATTACAGATAAGACTCGGTACACCTGTGTTTGTTTGTTTGTTTGTTTGTTGTTTTTTTATAGCCTTTGCCCCCTCAGCAATTTGCAAATTGTCCATGGATTGACTAAACGAACAATATAGTTATCCGTCTTTAAACACAGCAAAAAACTGGACTCACAAACCCACCATCCTCAAAATCATGCCCCATTTTTATCATTACTATTTATTATGAACCGGCGTAATTATATCTGGCAGTATAAATTCAAAAGATTGGAACGGTGTAGTCTTTGGCGCTATTTGGCAAAACCTTTTGGGGCCCACATTTCTTATCTTTATGTTTTTTTATTTAAAACATAAACATTGAAGGTCAAGCCCATAACTTTGGAAGGAAAATATGTCCTATTATGTCCCCCATCGATTAATGATTTAGATGGACTATCATCCGCTGCACAAGACGGTGAGATATGGAATAACCCTTATGCCTTATTCCCAAGCATAGGTGAAATGTCAGAATATTTACAAGACCTATTGAAAGACTCTAAAACGATTTTACCATTTATCATAATCCATAAGCAATCGAACAAAATTGCTGGAACAACGCGTTATCTAAACATCGATTATGATAATTACCGCCTTGAAATAGGTCACACATGGATTGCAAAATCCTACCGCAGAACTGCTGTAAATACCGAATCAAAATTTTTAATGTTGCAACACGCATTTGAAAAGTTAAACTGCATTGCAGTAGAAATCAGGACAGATGCCCTTAACGAAGTGTCAAGAAAAGCTATTGAAAGATTAGGCGCAAAGCAAGATGGTATCCTGAGAAACCACAAAATAATGAGAAATGTGAGAATCAGAGACACCGCTCCCTACAGCGTTATTCAATCCGAATGGCCATCAGTTAAAGAAAAGATACTACAAAGAATAGTTAACCATGACAATAACTACAAGTAATACGCAGTTGATGGGCCAATTATTTTACACCATATCATTGTCATGTTGAGGACAAAAGCCGGTAAAGGGATTGTTAAAAGCAACTATGACATAATTAGGATATTGCTTATTCCGATCCTTTTGGTTTTTTAACAGTGTATTAACGTCTTGCTATTTTATGTTTCATGCCATTGATAATGTCTAGGACCGATTTGACATGCATGTGTTTTTGATGGTTTAATGTTTTGATTGTCTAGTGATATAATATTTACAATAATATTAATATGATATTATAATTTCCATACAATATGTATTGCAATAGGCATATTCAATTAAAAAAGCGATAAATTTATTAGATATTTTGTGTAACACAACAATAGCCAAAAAAACTCTTTGGTCTCTTGCGAAACAGAGACAAATGAAAGTATTTGGCCATGTTTCCCTCCTTCCTTTTATCGTCAATAGATCTATATCCTAAAGACTGAAACGAAGGAGTGAAAAAAAGGACCTTGTAGGATAGGCCCCATCTCCTTTGTAGATTAACCAGATCTATAAACTACAAGATCCTTTTCATTATTCATCCCTCATCTAACAAATTAATTGTTCTAATTAACCAGGCAATGAGAATGTTTCAGGATTCAGGCAAAATGGATTCTGAAAAACCTACACCTTTGCCTTGACAACATATCTGTTTTTGAATCACATAATAAAAAAGGTTGAATGAACAACAAAATATTGACCTATGGCATGTCCCTTATCCTTGAACTGACTGCTGTTACAATCGGCTCGTTCCTTTTTGCAGGCAATACTTGAGTTACATGCCACAATACGAATCGTAAATATCTGTGTTTGTTAAGTCAACTCTGCAGTATTTTTCCGTCTCATCATAAGGTTAGATAATTCTACTTGTTTTAGATGAGAAAAGGCCACATAAAACACAGTCAAAACAAGAACAACATTGTGATTGATTATGAAAGGATTGAATTTCCTTTTTTTGGACTCGGTGAATCAATATATATATCAAGGTATTTGAATGATAGATATTTTTGTCAGACGTTATATATAATTCACAAATAACTTTTCTCTTCCTTATCTAATTATATTAGTACGAGTAATTAAATAGTACATTACATCATTTGCAGATAAATTGTATTAAACTACATTGTTTATTGCAATATAACACTATACTTATCTTCTTTAACAAATGTTTTTGCGGATTTTGTTTTGAATTAATTATTCTTATTTACCATCATCATTATATTTTATGTTACTTTGAACCAAGTTCTTTACAGATGGCGGCAATTTGTTAGCATCTCCTTCAGACAATACATCGATAGAATTAAGCCCTTGATTTTCCAATATTTGTGAACCATTTTCTGAAAGTAGAAAGTTTACAAAAGAGATCGCACCTTCCATATTCTTAACGGTTTGTGGTATTGTAATTGAGAAGTATATAGGCCCTCCATAAATTGTCTTTTGGTCTGATTCTGATGTGTAATCAGCCTTTTTGTAGAAGTTAGAAAATAAAGGATCACTAAGGTTGATCTCTTTAGGTAGTGTAATATACGAAAGTCCCCTGGAAATAGCTTCATGTTTGTATGCGGCCACTGCATCCAACTGGCCTGATTCCAATATGGTTTTTAGTATCTCTTCAGGGAAAATCTGTTTTGAATTCCTATCTTCACCCAAAACCCTTTCTTTGATGGATGAATCATTGTAATAGATATTGGCTAGCTTGGCGGTAATGATGGCATAGTATCCTTTTGGATCCAGTTCTGGATCAGTCCTCCCAAATTTGAAGCCTTCTTTAGAAATAGCATCATACCATGGCATATCGCCTTTTTTTGCTTTTTCTAAATCATCATAATATTGGCTATTTGGTGAATAAGCTATTACCATTTCAGAAGAGCCAAACTCCAAAAGCCACTCTGCAAGTGGTGGATTATTGTCCATTAGCTTTAAGATTGGAATTGCTCCAGCACTTACAAATACGTCTGGACTTCTGAATCCATCCCCAATCATATTTGCAGCTTGGACTGAGCCCTTGCCCTCCCCTACATATGTATAGCCTGTTTTGTTCTGAAATGCAGGTCCTATCACATCCTCAAATATTTTTACAAGGGACCCCGCATACACTACAAAGACTTTGCCTTGATTAAGGGTTGTTCCTTTTGCAACGGAAAGTTCATCTATAGCATACATAAAAAATATGTTGAGGATTACAAACAACGTCATCAGTAACAAGCCATTCTTGTTCTTCCTAAGGGTCAATGCATTATTAATCATATTTGATATCCGCATGGGCAGAGTACAAGGAAAATCTATAGGCATGTATCATTATATCCTTTTTCGTTTACTCTCGTAAACCATAAATGAATATTGTTTAGTTTATTGGGTTTGTTATGTTCTTAGTGCTAACTATAACTAAAAAAACCATATTCATTTTTTATTGCATCGCAAGTGATGGGTACTTAATATTGTATTTTTACCATCTAGCTTCCGATTATACATATGAGAGAATTCAAAAAGCGGAGCTATCTGTATGTCACAATCATGTTCTTTGCCATTTCATGGCTTGTGCATGGGATTACGGCATACAACCAATTTGCAGATGAGCAGAATGAGCATGGGCAACCATTTGAGATAAACGCTTTTTGGAATGAATTCCTAAGGCAGACAGCAGAAAACTGGCAGTCAGAGTTCCTGCAGCTAGCCTGGCAGGTAGGTGGGCTTATGATATTGTTTGCGGTTGCATCTCCGCAGGACCGCTTGGGTGACCAAAGGAAAGAAAAAATGCTGGAGAAACTATTGGAGCTTAAAATGAGCAAAGAGGAATACGAAAACTTTATGGCAACTTTAGGGGAAAAGTATCCTGAAAAGTGACAGCCATCCAGTAAATTCACCATCCTCATAGAACTAAACTAATGAAATTTTTGATTCCTTTTTGAAATAGGCCATATTTGTGTTTAAGTTGATTCAACATCAACTATGGAGAGGAAGTAATAGCAGTGACAATATCGGATATATAAGAACTATAATAAATACAATATCTATAATAGTTGCAAGATAAAATAAGTTCAAACAATCAGATAAAAAGTCACGGACTGCATTTGGTGAGATAACAATTGGCAATTGCATAACCTTCACAATAGATGGCCAGGATACATTCAGACAGATTTATGAGGCGATTTATCATGCAAAATCAATCATATGCATAGCAAGCTATGATATTGACCCACAATCACGGCTCATTATAGAAGATGGGCAGCAGCAGCAGCAGCAGCAGCAGCAGCAGCAGCAGCAGCAATCACCTCAAAACTTAATTCAAGCTCAATGCGGAAAAGAAGAAGAGAAAAAACAAAAACCCAGCTAACTTTGGTATGTGTTTTCAACAGGATGATAGTAAATGGTTATTGGTTGTTCACATAAGGACAGCCTATTACAGCATACATCATGAGATTCTAAAATCTCAAAGCGAATTGCCAAACATATGCCATATCAAAGATAACTGAACCACATGCACACCACCACAAAAGAGTTCCAAGCCATGTAAAACAGAATGTAAATTAAAACTGTTCCTAATTGGTTACTCATTTGCATATTATCACAGCATGGGATGGTGTTTCCTAAGTGACCAGGGCAATCAAAAAAGTTTAAGAAAAAACACAATATTCTGAAGTTTTTACCTTTAGAATTTAAAAAAATGGTGATTGATTGCTGATTTATTTGTGTTCTTTAGTATTTACTTCTTAATCTAGTCGTTTTGTGTGATGCCTTTCCGCCTTCACTGGCAACCCTTTCTCTTGTTTCCTCGTCAGCGGCTTGCAATCCCCTCTCCTCATGAGGAGCCTTTCCGCCTTCACTGGCAACCCTTTCTCTTGTTTCCTCGTCAGCGGCTTGCAATCCCCCTGTTATCGTCATTACTGTTGCTATCATTATTTTGAACCATTATGCTTAAGGAGCATTAATATATTATATAAAAAATTTGGTTTAAAAAATAGAATGTTCCTCTATGTCCAATGTTTTTGTCAATATGCTATTGGCTTATCTTCTTTTCTTGTGCTTCTTTTTCCAACGCCTGCCTTAGCATACTCAAGTGTTTTTGTTTATCTATTTTCATCTCATTCCAAAGCTCTACCAAATATCCTCTTCCGTCTTTTTCGGCGTCCTGGATATATTTATCAATAGCAGAATACAAAAAGTCAGCTTCTTTACCCAATGCCATAAGAATGTTGTAGGTTGAATTCTCCAATAGGGTGTTTTCATCTTTCTTTGTTTGATTTGATTCCGGTGATGACATCAATATCCACTGTTTAGCACATCATTTAACTGCTTTGCCATCTCAATTAATAAAACCAATGCTTATTGAATAGGTCCAATACCGGTGCGGAACCAAAAAGCAAAGGATGATGGGCCGGTTC
>JADDOQ010000229.1 GCA_016782315.1 Nitrososphaeraceae archaeon
AAAATCCACCATAATTTGCTTTTAATCACAATGCAAAACCAAAACCCGAGGGCATTGAGGAGGTTGGTGGCTGGCGGGCAGGTTGGCCAGCTGGTGTTGCCTCTAATATCCAGCCAGAAATAACTAGAACAAAGTCGAGACTGCAGAAAAACTACAAGAGTTGCTATTCAATATCCAGCTATGGAAAAATGGAGTCAGAATTGCCATAAACGCAACAAATGGCGGATGCATAAAAGGGCAGTGGAGTCAAAAACCATCTTCAAATCATAGATACATTGTTATTTGACTGCGGCTTTAAGCTTGTCAAGTTGTGCATGGATTATAGTTTTATTAATCCAAAAAAATAAAGGTAGATAGGATATAGATGATTCAGGGCTCGTAGCGCAGACCTTTTGTGATAGAAGGGCGTAAAATGGATAGCGCGGACGCCTCCTAAGCGTCAGGTCGAGGGTTCAAATCCCTCCGGGCCCGCTACTATAACGGTTCTTTTATGTGGGTTCTACTAAAATATGGTGTAAATAAAAAAGTGATAAAATATAACAATGTGGAGCCAGACCTTTGGTCACTGTATTTGTATGCGTTAAAGTCGCCGGTGACAAGGGAAAAGTATCAGAAGAGACTGGAAAGGTTTTTCGATTTTTTGGGATTGGAAGGCTCAACTGTTGAGGAAAAGAGCAAGGTGTTTATGGAGACGACAAGGAAGGATGGAAACCAGTGGGTTTTCAACAGCCTGTTAAGTTTCATGCAGTTTAACCTGGCAAGGGTAGACCGAAAGGAGATAACGGGTGCAACCGTAAGGAATTACCTAAAGAGTATAAAACTGTTCTGCGAGATGGCGGACATACCTATAACCTGGAAAAAGATAACAAGGGGGCTTCCGAGAGGAAGAGATTATGCCGATGACAGGGTTCCCACAATTGATGAAATACGAAAACTACTGGAATACCCTGACAGGAGAATCAAGGCCATTGTGTATGCCATGGCCTCTTCCGGGATTCGATTGGGCGCTTGGAACTATTTAAGGTGGGGGCACATACGACCAATAGAAAAGGATAGAGAGGTGGTTGCCGCCAAAATCATTGTTTATGCCGAAGAAGATGAGGAATATTATTCATTCATCTCCAAAGAGGCCTACCACGCATTAAAGGACTGGATGAAATACCGCGATGATTCTGGTGAGTTAATAGATGAAAATAGTTGGCTTATGCGGGACTTGTGGGACACAAGGGTAGCACAGGGAAGAGGCTTTGCCACAAAACCCATAAAACTGGCACCGTCCGGGATAAAAAGATTGATTGAAAGGGCTATTTGGGCTCAGGGTTTAAGGAAGAAACTGGAAAACGGAAAAAAAAGACACCCATTTTCAGCGGTACACAGTTTAAGGAAATGGTTCAAGACAAGATGCGAAATAGCAGGCATGAAGCCAATAAACATTGAAAAACTGCTGTCTCACAGCATAGGCATTAGCAACTCCTATTATAGGCCAACAGAGAACGAATTGTTAGAAGACTACTTGAAGGTAATGGATTTATTGAGCATAGATAAAGAAAATAGCCTTCAAAGAAAATTAAAACAGTATGATGATAAGCACTCTGAAGAGACTTTTATCATAAAAGGAAAACTAAAGGAAAAAGATGAACAAATAAAATCACTTACAGACCAGTTTTCATCGATAAAAACCATGGTCGAGAAATTGGTTTCAGGTCTATCCGATACTAAAAATCAACAGCAGGTTAATGTCATTGCGCATTCTTTGTTCACATCCGGGATAATGAAGGAAAAATAATAATAGATAATTTCTTTTGTTTACTACAAAGATTTGGTATATGCGATGATTGTTGTTGATCACAAGAGAATTCACAACATCCTCTTTGGTTGTTACCCTATCATTTAAAAACAATCCAGAGATATCTAATGTCACTTAAAAGTAGCATCAAATATATCTAATCCTGTTCATATCTTAATCGTGTAATGGGTTTGATATTTATTTTGAATAAGGGGATAACCGCACAGTAGTTTATTGTCCACAATCGTAAAATTGATGAATGATTAATCAAAAAAAATCTCTTTCTTTTATATACTAAACAGTTGGTATATACGGTTTATTGGAGACTAATTTAACTCTAAGGTGTCAGAGGTGTTCTCACCTTTGGACATACAAGGGAAAAAACAAATTCGTTACTTCTTGCAGCTACTGCAAAACTTCCGTTTATTTGAAAAAGAATTTGATTCCATCTAACTCGGTTGAGGGACCAGAGGGGAAGACGGAATCAAAAGCACATGCCGACTACAAGCCACATCTAATCACTACAACTCCTTCTGTACAGGGAGAGGATATCAAACATGACATCAACTGCGCCTAATAACATTACACAAAGGGACTGTTTATATTTATCTACCTCAACAGGACACAGGCGGATATTAAAACCCACAAAATGCCCCACAAACACCTGCCAGGAATGCAAGGTGCAATATGTTGACAGGTTAGGACTCAAAATCTATGTTGTCTGCAACTGCAGATGCCACAGGAAACAGCAGCAAAGAAAATGAATCTTATTGATATTGACCATTGGTCTGATGAATTGGGATTAAACGTCATACCAATATACCTTAAAAGCAAACAATGCATGGTAACATGGAAGGAATGGCAGGAAAAAGCAATTCCTAAAAATCT
>JADDOQ010000086.1:0-3368 GCA_016782315.1 Nitrososphaeraceae archaeon
CCGATTATGAGGAATTAGTTTGATTATCCTTTTAGTGTATCAAATCTAGAAACTAAAAGGCTTTTGAATCATTGGGATAAGGAATGTCATAGTTCTGTCCGCAATTGGATGGATATATGATTTACGTATTGATGTGGTAATCTCCAATCAATATTCCACTTTTTATCTAGTAATTATTTATTATATTCATTGGACCCATTTACCTACCAATCTCAAATATCCTTAGTTAAAGCTGCAAAGTGACTAGGTCCTTTTACAATTAAGATCCTGTTTTCTGTCTTGTGATGGATGTGATCTCTCTGTGATGAGGCCTATTTCGACTAAACCAAAGATATGTTATCGAATAACACACAGTGGAGCCTCGGCCATGTTCAAATAGATAATCAGATTCTAATAACCATGTAATACAACAATATGTAATTTAATTAATTCATTGAACACAAAACCTTTTCACATTCATATTTTCGTTATATTCGCAATATACTCAGATAACTGATGTTAAACCAATGCCAATAAAGCACAAGGAATCAAAAGTACATAGTCTAACAGGGTCCCCTCAGGTTAATCACAATCCCTGTTTGTTATGGTAAATCAAGCCTTCATTTTCCTGTTGCTCCGACAATTTCAATAAATCAATAACCAGATCTTCCTCATTTTGTCGCTTCATGGTTTTTGCCAGTCGCCTATAGAATTTTGACTTTAGCATGGGTATTTCCTCAGGTTTTATGGTGTTTCTTATGACCGCTATTTCAACTGCCTTGGAAAAGCCATCTGTGTCTACCCTTGCTTTTGTTTGGTTGAATTTGCCTAAACCCATATTTATCCTTGAGGATTGGTATTTCACATAGCTGGGTATCCTGTATTTTGATGGAATCAAGTCAGTATATTTAAAGTGAGCCCCGCAGGATGACATTCTCATCCAGGTATGAAAATCCTCCGATGCCTTTTCGTTTGGAAACGGGCACCGATACGCAAACTGTATGCGAACCGAGGTAGAGGAGGTCAGGTTGGCATAGCCTGTTTCCGTCCCCATTCTTATCCAAGCCCCATCAACTTCCGGTGGATTTTGGCCAAGGGACTCCAGAATTTCCAGAATTGGTGAGGAAATCTTTTCAATTGGAACCGGTCTGTTATTTTCATCCATTACCTCAAAGGATGAGTATATCAAGCCAATTTGGTGATTGGCTAAAAACATCCTTTTTGTGGTTTCAAGCCTTTTTGGATGAGATATGTCATCGGAATCATTAAAAAGTATTGCAGAGATTCCCCTTTCCAAAGCCCGCAGAACTCCCAGATTTCTGCAAACACCTGGCCTCACATCATGCTCCAAAAAAACCACATCAATCCTCGGATAGTGCTTTTCTTTTAGGCATTCAGATACTCTGTGACCTTTTTGACTGGAGATGCGTTAACCACAACAATTGCACACCAATCATCATCAGTTTGTGAAAACAACCCCTCAATTGCATCATCAATGAAGATTTGCTCCCCATCCCATGATTTTGACTTTGACTTTTATCTGAATGAGGAATGATAAAGGCCCCATAATGACTTTTTTTGTTCATGATGTCCACAACTATCCACTTAATATTTCAGAAAATATTAAAGTCATTTTGTCAAGACATCAATTGAATTTGATTGGTTTGTTTCTTAAATAGCAACTTAAAATATTTCCGAAACTTAATACTCCACACATGCATTCTCAGTATTCTTTGTCATTGCACGGTAAACTAGGCATTTTGAAACAACACCATAGTGAGGAAAGAAAAGGCCATTTTGTCATTTAGGGCACTGAGCAATGCCTAAAGTGCGCTTTTCCCAAAGTTTTCTGTAATTAAGCCTTTATAATGCAAAACGGAAAAACAAGTAACCAGCATGAAGCAGCAAAAACAGCAACCAGATACAAAATCAATGAAACAACAGACGCGCTCTCTTACATTACAAAAATTCCCAGTCATATAAATAACATGAAAACAGCAATAAAAAGTCGCCTCCAAGGATATAATACAGCCTGATCACCAATCTCACAGTCACCATAAGATACCACACAGCAGCCTGGTTTTGGCCAAAGCCAAGAATCTCAAATAAAACAAACATAGTTTCATTTTTTGTGATGGAACCTATCACCATGGCTCAGGCTTGCCATCGTAAAAAAACCCTCCGCTTGGACCACTTTCCGGTAAGGTAGCAGCCCACACAATGCCCTTTGCGCCTTCTTCCACAGGACGTCCACCACAGCCGCCCATGTCTGTTGCGACCCATCCAGGGTCAACTGAATTGACCAATATGCCGGTGCCCTTTAGCTCTGAGGCCAACTTTCTTGTCAATGCGTTTAGTGCCACTTTCGAAATGCCATAGGCAGGTGTTCCACCCTCCATATAGTGCAGTGAACCGGCCCCACTTGACACATTCACAATGCGACCGTATCCGCTCTTTTTCATATGTGGAATGAACGCCTTACACAGCAGCCAGGGGCCATACAGGTTGGTTGTCAGTGCCTTGCCAACCACCTCCAGGTCCGCATCTGTAGCCGATTGAAATGTGTCATACAGAATTGCGGCGTTGTTCACCAGAACATCAAGGTGCCCAAATTGTTGCACAGTTCTGCCAAACACACGCCTGACGCTGTCTTTATCCGAAACGTCAAGTTGGCAATAGACAACATCCAGCCCCTTGTCTGTTAGCTGTTTGGTGGCAGCCTCCCCTTTTTTGGTATCGCGAGAGGTCAACAGAACTGTTAACCCCAATTGCGAAAGCTGCCTGCATGTTTCAAACCCTATGCCCCTGTTGGCCCCTGTTACCAATGCAATTTTTTTACCCATCGCTTTGCTTAACCATCCATAGATATACAACAAGGCCAATATTCATTTTGTTTTATGTTAAGGCAAGTTAATGGTTTGGGGCGCATTGTTAAAGATTGCATTTACCTCAATAAATTTTAAGACATATTCTAATCTGCGGTAAAAGAACAGCAACAACGATCCCCTTCAGAAGTCCATAGCGCCGATACAGAGAATCGCTACCAGTCCGGTATTAAAACCCAATTCCTAATTACGTAAACCATAATCAAAGCAACAGTCAAAGGATATCACACACATACAAAATCTAAAAGAAACCACCCCTCTAATAGGAAAAGGGTATTTTGTTTGCATGGGTAGTGTTTGATTCACACCATATCTTATCTTCCCTTATGCCAAATCAGTTATTTTTTTACCTTTCTCGCAACTCTTGGGTTAAACACCCTTCCGGTAATAACTCATGATGCGTCAAGCCCCCTCTAATGTCAATGTTGTAGTGTGTGTAATCCATATGGATTCCATGTTCCCATGCAAATTCATCCAAACTTTGCTGCACCTTCAGGCAAATTG
>JADDOQ010000086.1:3374-9490 GCA_016782315.1 Nitrososphaeraceae archaeon
TTTCCCGCCTGAGAATACTATGGTGGATCCCTTCTCCAGGTCCGTTTCTTGAAATGCCAGCTAAGGCGTTTTGCTCGGTATGGCCAAGAGGATTTGCCACCCCTGTATGACCCTCCCCACACATATCTTCTTCGCTCAGCATGTGTAACTTCGATGGAATATAATTTATGGCCAAGGTTAAATATTGCTCACGTGGCTTACAAATAGATAAAACAAAGGTGGAAAAAGCATCCGTTGAGGCATTGGTTGATTTCAACATAAGCAGCATAGCAAGGGATCTCCAAATGCTAATAAAGCAACCAAGCGTGTCCGCAAGGAACACTGGCCTGGTGAGTACAGCCCGTCTTGTTATGCAGATTATGGATAAGGCCGGCATCCGTGCCGAATTACTGTACTTTGGTAGGAATGGAGTTGCGGAAAAAGGGCAACATGAAACAGATAATACACAGGGGCAAACATGCACCACCGGCCAATCCAAAACCACCAACAAACCGCTTTTGGAGTTCCCACCAATAGTCTATGGCGAGGCAAAGTCAAAATCAAACCCGCATGGCAAAACAATACTTTTCTACAACCACTATGATGTTCAGCCAGAAGACCCTGCCAAGCTGTGGAAGGATGACCCATTTAGCGGAAGGGTAGAGGGAAACCGCATTTATGGCAGGGGTGCTTCGGATGACAAGGGCGAGCTTATCACCAGAATCAAGGCAGTTGAATACTTTTTGCAGGCAACAGATGGGGACCTGCCATGCAACGTAAAGTTCGTTGTAGAGGGCGAGGAGGAGATAGGCAGTCCCCACCTAAGGGACTATCTTCTGCAGTACAAGGACAAGCTCAAGTGCGACGTTGTGATATGGGAAAGCGGATACATTGACTCCAAGAGCAGGTCTGTTGTCTCCCTGGGGCAAAAAGGCATCCTTTGTGTGGAGCTTAATGTGAATGGGCCCTCCCATGACATTCACTCAAGCCATGCCGTTTTGGTCGAGAACCCGGCGATAACCCTATCAAAAATAATATGTAGCATGGTAAGCCAGAGAACAGGAAAAATTCTGATAGAGGATTGGTACAGGGAGGTAAAAGGCTTTTCCAGGAAAGAGCTGATGGCGATCGCACAGGAGGAGTTTGACGAAGAGGATTTTAAGAGGGAAACAGGCGTCAAGAGTTTTACCAGCAACAAGACCGGAATTGACGCAAAGAGAGCGCGTGTGGGAGACCCAACATGCAACGTTTCGGGTTTGGTATCCGGCTACGGGGGACCGGGCTTCAAGACAATAATCCCATCAACAGCAACAGCAAAACTTGACTTTCGGCTTGTGCCGGAAATGGACCCCCACATCCAATTCCAAAGGCTCCAAAACCACATTGCCAAGAAAATTGGACTGGAAAAAGAAGGAGAACCCGCAATGGGGAACAAAGTTGAGGCAAGGTTCCTGACTGGGGAGCCAGGATACAGGACCCCACTTGACAATCCCTATGTGACACCAGTTGTACAGGCGGCAAAGGAGGCATTTGACAGATCCACCATAAGCGTATCCGGTGCAGGGACAGGTCCAATGTACTACTTTTATGAAATACTGGAAAAGGCCTCATCCATTTGTGTGGGTGGGAGCAGCATTTCTGACAAGATACACTCCCCAAACGAAAACTTTCAAATAGACAACCTGGTAAAGGCCACAAAATGCATTGCAAAGATAATTGAAAAGGTGGGCAAACTGTGAAGGTTGTTGTCGTCTTCCTTCCAGTGTCGCCATCCCATCATCAAGTAAATCAAAGGCATCGACTATTCTCATTTCGCTTTTGATTCCAAATAATTGATTAGTTACTGCTGTTGTCATTTCCGTCGTCGCCATTGTCTTCATTGTTATCAGCGTCCCCATCGACATTGCCCTCATCATTCCTATCGTCATTTTCGTCATTATCGTTTGTAGAATCGGAGTCAGACTGGTAGTCTTGTTCCTTTTCTAAAGGATCCTCGCCTTCCTTTTCATCTTGTTCTTCCCTTTCTGCTTCTTCGCATTCAGAAGAATCCCCTCCCGATGATCCTGGCTCCTCACTGCAATTGCCGTCATTAAACCATGGATTGCCATTATCATCTGTTTTCTTTTCTCCGCGTTGGTTATCCCCATCATCATTGCCATCATCATTTTCATCATCATTGCCATTGTAATTATTGCGGTTTACTTCATCGTTATTGTCATCATTATTCCGGGATTCTTCATCGTTATTGTAGGGCCCTGTTTGTTCATTATTGTTGTTTGCAGCCCCCTCTACCTGATTACCGCTTAACGGTGGAGGACTGCCAGCAAAACCATTGCCACCAGCAAAACCGCCAGTTGATACAAAAGATGTCTTTGAATTAACAGGAAAACTCATAGAGCTTTGATTAGATTCAACATTTAGTGAATAGAATGCACCTTGAGATTTTGTTTTGTTATCTGTTACTGTAACATCAAATGAAACTTTTTGATTTTGGGGCAGATTTCCCACCTTTAGACCATATGTTTGGATTCCAATCACCCCACGACTAGAATTATCATAAAATGTGCCAACAAGGTTTAAAAATGATTCTGGAGAGTGACCTTGGTTTATGATGTTGCCTGTTATGTGTGGATTTCCAGCATTATCCAAAAAGGTATTACTGCCATTAATAATTAGGTTTGCAGGTTTTTCTACCCCAAACTGGGAACTAGTGGAAAATTCAATGAAGTTAAATTTTCCCACTATATCCGGATCATCAGCCACTATATCAAATGGCGATAGTTCACCCGGTCTAATTACATCTAATGAAGAAAATGCAGAAAAATTACCCACCACATTGTTTGTTGAATCAGATAAAACTGCAGTAATTATGACACCAGTTTGTGGATCAAGTGATGTGTTGTTTACCTCACCTATAACATGAAAATTCCCAAATTCATCTATGTATGTTGATGTGTTTGTAATTTGGATTGAATCAGGGTTAGGGATTTGAGCAAATCCGAAATCAACTGTTGATGAAGAATCAAACCCTGTAAAAGTAAAAATGAGATATGCCAGCGGCACTAAAGTTACAGGTAAAATCATGCTTGCCCTGTTGTTTTTTGACCTTAACAACTTAGACTTGAATTATATTCCAATAATATATGATATAATAATTTTCGAATAATACTAACTATAATAATTCTGCTTGATAAATCTAAGATAGCTTTTAGGGAATCGGAATTAGAGCATTATAGCAGTTTATTATCTCATAATGCCATGATGTTAATAGTTCAGTATTAAAACCGCCTAAATCCAACAGAAAAAAAATCCACACTCAATTATAAATCAGACATCATGATAACCAACAATTTTAACAAATTCAATTAAATAGTTTACTGGTTCTCGGTATGAATCTAGCATATTTCCTGTTGGGGATGACCTTGCAATTACAGATATTTTAAAGCATTTTTAATTCTCTTTTATTCTTGTAATTATCTGATTTTTTTACATTATAACAATATCCATGGATTTGTGGGGGTTTTCAAACCTGTCCCACCGACCGACCTGTTATTAACGCTAAGTAACTGCATATCATGGATCAATCCTTATTAACATCTTTGATAACAACTGTTTTGTGCGTGAGAGATCAAATCTCAGTTTTTCCAATAAACATCACCATTGTGACAGCAGCAGGGGTATTGCCATGTTGCCGCCTATGTCTTTAGTGGTGATTTTATTTGCAGGCCTGTTTGCAACAATCTCAATGCCCACATCATTTCCAACTGTTGTTTATTCTGTTACTAACCCTGTTGCCAACACAACCAATGCAGACTCAACAGGTCAGTCACCTGGTCTCCATTCCAAAGAAATACCAGACAAAGTCAAGGAGTTTATTTTAAACGACATAGTCAACAAATCAAAAGCAGCAACGTCATAGGCTTTGTAGATCCAGACGGCACAAAGGTGTACAGCTTTGGAAATGTCTCAAAAGCTAATAACATTCCAGTCAATGGGAGCACCATTTTCAATATAGACTCAATCACAAAGACCTTTACAACCCTTGTTTTAGCGGACATGGTAAAGCAAGGAATCGTCAGTTTAGGCGATCCGATTGACAGATACCTTCCTGCAGCAGTTGTAAAAGTACCGCAATACAACGGGACAAAAATAACACTTGAAGACCTGGCAACCCACACCTCTGGCCTTCCCTTTATGCCTCCAAACATATGGCTAAACAACACCGTTGGAAGCATAAATCCAAACTACAGTTCAACCCAGCTGTACCAAGAACTATCAAATACTACCCTATTAAGTTAGCCCGGCACAAAATTCCTTTACTCTGATTTTGGCATGGGATTGCTTGGGCACATACTATCGGTAAAAGCGGGTGTTCCATACGAACATCTGGTTAGAGACAGAACTCTGAATGTCCTGGGTATGAACGACACCAAAATTAATTTATCAGAAAACGACATCAAAAGATTTCCTGTGGGGCATGTGAATGGATCTGAGGTTGAAGCTCCCAGAATCCCAGATGTTATTGCAGGGGCTGGTGCGTTTCGCTCAACTGCAAATGATCTGCTAAAATACTTGTCTGCCAACATGGGCTTGCTCCATACAGAATTAGGTGATTCCATCTCATTGCAGCACCTGATTCGGCACCCCGGCATAACTGAAAATCCAATGAACTATAACGAATATGTTGCCCTCGCATGGAGGGTACTTACTGATTTGGGAACAGAAACCCTGACCCACCAAGGGGCAATCAATGGATGGAATTCCTTTGTTGGATTCACAGCCGCCAAACAAACAGGAGTTGTAATATTGTGCAGTTGTGACTCAACTGATGCAGACACAAATAATCTTGCTTTTGTACTGTTGCAATTAACGGACGCACATAATTTAACCTGGCAGGGGGAAAAGTAAACCAAACTAAATTCCATCTCTGACCCTATAAATTTCCAAACGATTACCACCCAGAATGCGAATAAACCATGACTAATGCAAATAACATAAACAACTGGCCAAGGATAAGGTAGAGGACGCACATTATAAAACAACAACACGACAGCAAATCACAGTAACTGTACCCTTTGCCAGAAGGAATTTAATCCCCCCCCGCTCAAACCATCCATATAGCAAATGAAGCTAAAACCATAATGATAGCATCCTTGTCAATCAAATTTTGTCATTGTAATGCAATTTGTTTTTTTAGAATAACTATCCCGGATGAAAATAAACTGAAAAAACATAACTGCATTAGTTTAGCAAACCCAAATATACAGTTTCGTACAATAACACGTACTTCAAATATTGCATGCAAAATAAAGATGAGCCATTTCAATAGCAATCAGTTCACGCATGGAGGCAAAAGAGGTTGATGTTTGTTATTCATTCAACTTTTTTTTGTTAATGGCATCGATGTTTGTTTGTGCGGTAACCATAAAAAAAGCATCATGGCCATGATCAGTAAAACAAAATAAAATAAAAACAATTTGTGAACAAAAAAGCATCATCAGCATCAGCATCAGCATCATCAGGATAACATCAAAGTCACAATATCTCTCGTATTTCTACAAAAAAGATAACAGAATCCATTTTAAAGGACGGCATCAAAAAAAAAGCCTAAACCGATAACATATCCCCGTACGTTTTAAAGGCTCGGACTAAATAGCGGGCACAAAAAAAGAAGTTCTCATTGTTTAATACAGCAACAATCGTTGAATTATTTTTTCCTTCAACAAAGATACATCCATAAAATATGGCTATTTATGAAAACCACTAATAATGTTATTGTAAATTGAGATGTTAGCAAGTCATATTTAATATGTAGTGAAATTAAGATGAGTACATACATTGGTTTTTCATATATTTCATGCATTGGTTAGTTGTTTGAATGAATAATAAAATATATCTCATGGCAGCAATTTTGGCATTTGCATCTGTTGGTGCTTTGTTTACACAACCAATTTTGGCAACCGAAAACGGCAGCATGATCGAGAATATTTTGGATAGCACTCTTCCAACTAATAATGATAATGATAATGATAATAACAGCACTCCCAAAGCATCAAGTTCAAGCAATGCGGATTTCACAAATGCTGCTGATGCCACACCTGTTAGTACAAGTTTGTCCTGCGGTCAAGTTGTTAGGG
>JADDOQ010000008.1:0-29123 GCA_016782315.1 Nitrososphaeraceae archaeon
GGGTTTAGGCTTTAACAAGTTTTGTGCTTTATTTGTTGATTGATGTGATTTTGTTATTAGAAGTTTTAGTATAAAATATGGATATTATTATTATCTTAAAGTTTTTCCGTACTATAATATAAATTAATCGACAATTCGATTAAGTATGGTTTCATTTTTATTTTTATCGTGGATATGTACATCTTTTATAAACGAATTCATTGTGCTAATTGAATATTCATTTAAAATTTCTACTAATTCGGAGTGTTTGTTTAATTCATAAACTCTTTTTTTGTTTTTTTTGTTTTCATTTATAATTTCTTTTTCAACTAGTTGGGGAATAATTCTTTGCACGGTTCTAAGTGGTACTTCGCTTATTTCGCTTATTTCTGAACTTGAAAAGTTAAAGTTTTGATTAATAATGAAAAAATCTATAATTCTGGCAATGTTGTTTTGAAATATTCTTTCGAGGGGCCTGTTTTTTATTTTATCTATTTCTTTTTCCTTGCTCAATACTTTATATATATTGTATTAGTATAAAATACTTACGCCATAATTGGCATTATGTATTTAACCTCATCATTATTGAATGTTTTTTGAAGCCAAGTTTTTCATAAAATTTAACAAGTTTTTCGTCACAATCAAGAATTATTTTGTAGCATTCATTGTCTTTGGCTATTTTGATTAATTCTTTTAGAATTTCCCTTCCAATGCCTTTACCCTCATAGCCCTTCCGTGTTACAACATCTTCTATATGCCCCGCTTTTCCGCCGTTATGAATGAATTTTTGTTCAATCAATAAAGTAGCGCTTCCTATTATTTGATGATTTTGATTGTCTTCAGCTATGACTATTCTATAATTTTTATCTTTGATTTCGCTTAGAATTTCTCTTTTACGAGTTGTATCATTGGCCAGTTTTCCTACTTCAGATAGATTGGATAATGTCTCAATAAACCCATTTGATAAATCTTCTTCTTTTAATTCTCTAATGATAAATGACATCTATTAATCTTTATTAGTAAAATATTAAATAATTTTCTACTTAAAGAATCAGATTTTAAAAATAACTTATGATATAGCTAGAAACGCTAATTAATATATTTTGTTTAATCAATTATTAGTGTAAAAAGAATATTTATGACATCAGAAATAGAAATCAATAGTTATTTGAAAAATAATAAATTGGCTAGAATTATGGTCGTTGATGACGAAAAGGATATTCTTAGAATAATCAAAAGAGATTTAGAAACTACTAATGAATTTCAGGTGGAAACTTTTTCTACTGGAAAAGAAGCTTTAACATCATTCAAAAACCATGATCCTGGATATTATGACATAATTATTACAGATATAAGGATGCCCAGAATGAATGGATTTGAATTATATAGAAATATTAAGGAAACTAGCCCAAATACAAAAATTGCATTTATTACTGCTTTTGAAATAAACAAAGATGAATTTACCAAGGTTCTTCCGTCTATCGACGTTAAAGATTTTATAATCAAGCCAATAGATATGAATGATTTAATATTTAAGATTAAGTCAATGCTATCGATGTAACCTGTATTGTATGTTGCAAATATGTGAATTTATTGGTATTTGATATAATTTTGGTCAAATTGTGTGCTTTAAAGAAGTTATAAATGGTTGGTATAGTTTTATCTAGAAATAATATTTTTTTATTAATTCTAGTAATTGGAGTTGGAATATCTTTATCCTTTCTTTCCTATCATTATTCTGGCCTTACAGCAGATCAAATTGCAGACGTTGCGTCTAATGATATTAGATCTAACGCAATTATTGAAACTGATGGTCTCTCTAGAACACTTCTCCACATAATTGATCCGATTTCCACTAATCTGGAAATTTTATCTAACGTAGTTAATTACAGTAATATTGAAGGTACACAAGTTCTTATAAACCAAGTTCAAAATTCAACCAAGGGATTAACCGAAGGTTATTATTGGATTAATGAGAAAGGGCAAATTGTATCTATAAGCAATGTTAATTTAAGCTCAATTTACTCTTATGGTTCCATTAACTTGAGCAACAGAGAATATTTTGTTATCCCAAAAGAGACTATGTCTAAATATTATAGCAGTGCAATAGAATCAATCGATAAAATTCCAAGGTTGTATATCTCATTTCCAATTATAGAAAAATCTAATTCTTCTGAAAGTAGTTTTAAAGGTGTAGTTGTTTCTTCCATAAAAATTCATGAATTAGGAACCTTTTTACAAAACGAATTAACTCCTCAAGTAGCCAGCAATGTTGGTTTAATGGATAAAAATGGTGTAATAATCTATTCTCGTAATCCTGCACTAATAGGTAAAAATTATTTAGAGAAGGAGTTTCAATCTCTAATACCACAAGAGATTAAAGGACCTTACAATTCCATTTTAGAGAGATCACTTCAAGGTTCTTCTGGAGCTGATGATCTTTTATTGAAGGGTGGGAATAAAACCACTATCACTTATCAACCTGTTTATATCGGAGGCAAATATCTATGGACTTTGTTTGTAAGCGCTCCCCATCAACTTGCTACCGAAGTCGGTGTTCTTATAAATGATCAAAAAAATTTTAGCACTTTAATGGTGTTGATAATAGGCATAGTTGCCTTGGGCATTGCTTTCTTAATTTTATCTTGGAATAAGCAGTTAGAATCTGCGGTTAATTCGAGAACAACTGAGTTAAAGGAAGCAAACAAATCTTTAAAGGAGAATAATAAATTGTTGGAGTTGGCCAACGAAAAGCTGAACATTCATGACAGAATGCAAAAAGAGTTTATCAACATAGCTGCTCATGAGTTAAGGACTCCTATAATGCCTATACTGGGAGATGCAATTTTTTTAGAAAAACAATTTGAGGCCGGAAAAAAAGAGGTAATGGTAGATAAGGAACAAGTTGGTTCTATAATTAGAAATGCTAAACGGTTAAAGAGATTAGCTTCCGATATTTTGGATATAACGAAAATAGAAAGTCAGTCCTTAAAATTGAATAAAGAAAAATTCAATATTAAAGATGTAATTGCTTCTTCTATAAGTGATATTAAAGTTCAAATAAATAGCAGTAATCCGGAACAGCTTGAAAATTTACAAATAAACTATAATCCAAAAGACATATTTGTTTTTGCAGATAAAAACCGAATTACTCAAGTTATTTTTAATTTATTAAGTAATTCAGTTAAGTTTACTGAGAGCGGGTCTATAACGATAGATGTAACTCTTGAAAAAGATCCACTAAAAAATATTCATTATGTAGTTGTTAGTATATCTGATTCAGGGCAGGGAATAGATTCTGAGATTTTGCCTAGATTGTTTACCAAATTTGCTTCTAAATCCTTTGAAGGCACTGGACTTGGCCTATTTATTTCCAAAAGTATTGTTCATTCTCATTATGGAGATATTTGGGCTTATAACAATCATGATTGTGGTGCCACATTTTGCTTTAAAGTGCCGCAACAATAACTACATTAAAAAATTTATAGTGCTCTATTATGCAAAATTATTATTCATTATGAATATTGATACACTTTACATTTAACTTTATGGTGATTCATTATTGCTTTGCTGATGGTTGTCCTAGGTGGACAAAATAATTTTTATTTTGTATGTGTATTATAACAAATTTTTGGTTAATACGTGTTTTACTTAATAATATAATGTCATATTCATCTTTTATGGGGGTATAATAAGAGAGCCATGCAATGCATTGAACAGAAACATAGCATGTTGATAGGGATAATTTCCTTCTAGAAGAAAAAGGAATACAAATTAAAACATATCAATATTTGGTTTACCTTGTCAGTCTACGATCCTAATAAGAAAAGGGGTATAAAGTTAAACAGAACCTATAGAAATTTAATATAATATATTTTTATATTATTTTTTTATGCAACAACCAATTGAAATAGTAGTTAGCGTCTTAACATGATAAATCAAATAAAAATATGTTATACGGATGTTTTGTTGTCGAATTTTTTAATTCTATCATGCCTTTTATTCCATAACTTGCTAGATATAAATAACATTATAATAATCAAAACCAAAACAATTTCCATAATTGTTATATTTACTATAGTCAAATCCTGAAAAATTTGAATTAATATTATGCCCATTATGTTTCCCGTAATTAATGCAATAAAAAAGATTTTTATTCCTTCAAACTTTTTCATTTTTGTATTTCAATTTTTTCAATAATATAATTATATTTATTATTTTATATTGGTAGTATTTAGAAAATTATTTTTGATAACAAATTTTACACACCGCTGGGTCAAGTAAATGATAAATGATGTTCTGCAAAAACAGATGGCTATGGAGAATCGAAGATTCTGGCATTTCTCGGATCGCCATAAGGCTGAGTCTTATGTGTGTATATGCCGGAATAGTGAGACTCATCAATTGAAATGCATATTTATAAAACATTTTAAAGATATCAGTCAACCACTCATATAACTGCAATTCCAAAAAAGTCATTGCACTGATGGTACATTGATGTAATCTATACGTGTATTTTAAGAGGTTTTAGAATTATTATTATTATGGTTGTATCATTATTTTTAAAAAATGATATATTTAAAAGCTGTCAAATCCTCCTGCATCAAAGTCCATTCCTCCTACATCTGCAACATCAGCTCCTTGTGAATCTACACTGTCCGTTGATGCTCCTGTATCTGCAGCAGCGCTATCCGTTCCACTCTCTTCCCCTCCTGCCATGGAACTTTCCGTGGGGGTCATTGCCATTCCTGCAAAGGACATGAGTGATGAAAACATTACCATCTGCATTATGCCTGAAAAAATCATCATAGGTAACCAGGCTCTGTTATCGTTCATAAATGATTGAACTTGTGTTTTATCACCTTGTGAATACCACTGTTGAACCTGTCTCATCTTCCCCTCTAATTCTTGATTTTTATTGGTTAATACCTTCACTCCAATCTCATTTAATTGATATTGTCTTTTCTTTCCAAAAAAGAAACTCTTTTTGTCAAACCCTGTAATTAATTTCTGACCTTCTAATTCCTTGAGAATCTTCTCAACCTCTGATTTCGACAACCTCGTAGATTTTGCAATTTTATCTGCCGTATTGATATTTTTGGATATCGCATTTAATACTATAAAATGTGGTGGACTATCGTTAAAATTAGATGACATATATGTATATATAGCAATAGTTCTACTTAAATACTGCTTTATTGACTTTTATTTGCTATCTTCACAACCTGTTGATGAACATAGGTAATGCAAAAAAATTTTATTTCTTTTTAATTGTCATATGATCTCTATTTCTATTTCTGTCTTTTACCTGCTTTGTCATTCTGAAGTCAAAGCCCAACTTGTGGTTATGAACTGTTTGATATAATATTTTATTCTGATAAAGAAAATGGTTGTCAGTGACCTCTAGTAAACGTAAAAATTCCTGATCCCATTGTTAATGTCAACCAAAACAAGCTTATATTAATGAACATTGTGTTTGACTTGTCATGTTTTTGTTATATGGCTGACTGTAAAAGGGGACGGATGGGGTGTTCTATATAGTCAAATGCACTGTTAACTTAAGGAATTATCTCCTTGTTGTAGTGGTAAATGAATAATCTAAACCAATTGTTGATATATTTAATTTGCATTTCTTTCTTTTTCATGCAAGTAATCATCAAAACTTTTGGTTCTGTCTTTAGATGCTGCATATTCTATCACTAATGCTTTCTTATGGGATTGTTAAATATGGTAATAAATCTCTAAAAACCTGCCTGTTGTGGATACAATTACCACTGTTTCCTGCTGGAACCTGTTTTTTCCATATTCTTCTACAACATTAGATAGAAAACATTCAGCAACAAAAACATATTCTGCTCCTTTGACACGTTTATTACAGGTATTTCTTACATTTTTGTCCTATATCAACACATACCCAATGCATTCAGGGGGCCATCTAGATTGTAGTTTGTCATTAAATCTGTAAAAATATGTTGTGCTGTTGCAGCATTTTTAAAGGACGAGTCGAGAAAGTGCAATTACAAACCATGTTCAATGTACTTTGAGGTGTTCTGCTGTATGTTCTAATGAGCACACAAGAGAAATAGGGCATCTTCAATCTAGAATTTTTTCTTTAAGTTAACTTAAGTAATCAAATTTGACAATTTTAATCGATTTGAGATTTGATTATATTTTTTTAATTAAATAATTATAAAATAATATATTTACTTAATATGTGTGATATTCTAAAAATGACCCATCAGAGAACAATTGCATTGGACTTGGATTCTGTGCTTGCCGATGTTATGCTTATTTGGTTAGAGGAATATAATTTTAAGTTTAACACCACCATAAAAAAGCATGATCTATCTCAATGGCATCTTCATAATATTCTGCCGCTACCTGAAAAATATATCCAGGATCTTTTCACGCAAGTTTGGAAAAACCGTTGGAAAGATATTCCTCCAACTAATAATGATCTTTCGATAGTCACTAGTCTATTACAAAAAGCAGGATTTCGAATCTCTATTATAACAAAAAGGGATCGAGCTACAATGAGTTTTGTAGCACAATGGCTTGATCTTCATAATATTTGTTTTAATGAATTGATTTTTATTTTTGATAACGCCTCAAAAACTTGTTATCCTTTTTTCCTTCTGGTCGATGATTCTCCTATTAATGCTGTAGAAGTATTATATCCCCGGAGAATAGTTGTTTTTGATCAACCGTGGAATAAAATTCTGGTAAATTATCCTCGTATCCGTAAATTAAATGAACTCTTTTATTTAATCTGACTTTAATTTACTTGAACTAATTTTAAATGGTATTATTATTAATCTCTATGATTATTCTATTGAGCGTTGATGAGATGCCATTATAATTGCATAAAAAATCAAAACTCTCTTCAAATGTTTGTTTGTCTTTGGTTGACTTTCCCAAATAGTCTACCTCCGCTTCTCCAGCGTCTGTGTTTACATAGAGCATTATTGAATAGTTTTCTTCATTGGTATGAGAATTTAATTTATATTCTCTTAATTCTATTTTATGTATAATTTTTCCTTCAATTTGAAAGTTATTTTCAGATATTATTTTTTTCCGTGTTAATATCAAAATATCTTCTGCTTTTAATCTTCTGTATTGGCACTGATATTTATTACTATTAGCACGCTTTTATTTATATTCTAAAAAACGTATCCATTCTGGGAACCATAGTTGACTTTCAGGCACTCCTATTCCTTTGGATAAAATTTCTGGAGAGTTGTAAAATACTTTATCTGCTCCTATCTCACTAGAGATTTTAGCATTTAACTCGTCAATATAGGCTATTTTGCCGATATATTTCCTAGCAATTAAATCTCTTTGTTGAGTGTATAGCCCAACTTGTCTACCATCAACAGTAGCTACAGAACTAACTACTATGTTGACTTTTTTTGCGCGAGCCTTTCTTAAATAAAATATTGTTTCAATAGCAGTACCTCCGGTTTGAATTGTACCCTGAATAGATGTAATGTTTTTGTCCTCTGTAAGTGGTTCTATTATGAATTTTAAAGTCTTTCCGTTTGATAATAGCTTGTTTTTGCTAACTTGCTCAGAATAGTCTATCATATGGTCAGAGTCATCGTAACGATCTTTTATTATTCCTTCCAGCATTTCAAAATTGTTCTTATTTTTGTACTCTATATTGAACCCCAATGCCATCGGTCTGGCGTAATCCGGTTCAGCATAGATCATGTCTGTATCTATGTTTTTTTTTGAAAGAAATTCTGCTTGCAGTTTTCCGATATTTTTTCTTATGGTGTAGATGCTCTTATTATCGAAAATGCTTGACACATGTGATTCTCGCATAAACTCAAAAGGATCCATCATTATTCTGTTTCTGTCTACCTGTGTAAGAATTTTGATCCCATCTTTTAAATCCATGCTAATTAGTTGGCCTGGATCTGTCTGTCTTAATTTTAAACCATCAAAAAAGTTTTCAATATAATTTTCAGATATTGTAATATAAAATTGTTCTTTTTTATTCTCACCTATAAACAAAGGCTTGAATCCTGTACTGTTCCTAAAAACATATATTTTATTGTCTATGTTTATTGCGTAGTTTCCACGCAAATGTCTGTCTAAAAACTCCGAGGCTCGATATGGATCATCTCTTTCTAACAGTTCTTTAAAAATAAAATAAATCTGATACAGTGGTTCAATGTTTTTATTGTTTTTTATTAAAGGGTGAGTTGAAAGTCTATCTATATCTATGAAAAAACCATCTAATGCAAAATTGGATTTACTGTATTTTCTGTGTTTGGGTTTTTTTTTAGAAAGATATCCTATGGCTGTATTTAAAATATTTTTCTTTTGCTTTTTGATCATTTCGTTAATAGTATCAAATGATGATAGAGCTCCATATCCTTCAACATTAAATTGACCTGAATTTATTTTCCAGAAAGCTTTGCCGCGGTGTTGAAGTAATTGCATGCCTCTAAATATATTATAGATTAGCTTTTCTTTTCCGTATTCTTTATTAATGTTACAGATTGCAATTATTCCTGCCACTTCAAAACCAATTTTATTTTGTTTCTTGGTTGATAAAAATTTTAATATTTAGTTAATACATCCTAAATCAATATTAACAAGATTTGAAAGTAAATATATGAATTGCTAGATTACTTTTATAATTGATAGTTGGTTTAATGGGGAAAGCTAATGTTGGCAAATCAACATTTTTTAATGCTGCTACGGATTTATCAGTTCAGGTCGCTAATTTTCCATTTACTACCATTGAACCTAACGTGGGTATTGCCTTTGTAAGAATTAACTGTGTTTGTAAAGAAATGGGTGTGATGGATAATCCGATTAATTCTAGATGTATTAATGGCGTTAGATTTATTCCAGTAAAACTGATAGATATAGCTGGTTTAGTCCCTGGTGCTCATTCTGGCAGAGGATTAGGAAATAAATTTTTAGATGATTCTAGGCAAGCCAGTGTAATTATTCATGTTGTAGATATATCTGGCTCTACAGATGAGGAGGGAAAACCTGTTAGTTTGGGCTTTGGTGACCCTTTGTCTGATATAAAATTTGTAGAAAACGAATTTGATTTATGGATACATTCTTTGATTTTAAGAGATTGGGATAAAGTAATAAGGGAAAATGAAAACTTAAAACAAAGAATAGAATACACCATATCAAAACGGCTTTCTGGTTTATCTATTAGTGAACAAGTTGTCAAAAATGCCATAAATACTCTTGGTTTGACCAAAAAGCCTGCAAATTGGGATAAAAACGATCTTCTTATTTTGTGTAAACAAATCCGACTTACATCCAAACCTATTATCATAGCTGCCAACAAAGCGGATTTACCTTCTTCTGATCCCAATATTTCTAAATTAAAAAGATTGGATAGATTATTTTTTACATGTGTTTCTGAAGCTGAGTTATTGTTAAAGCGAGCCTTACAAAAGAATTTGATTTATTACCTACCTGGAGATTCTGACTTTGAGATAAAAAACCCTGGTATTCTTTCTAAAAGTCAATTAGAAGCTTTGGATATGGTGTCTAAAGTTTTAAAGAAATTTGGTTCAACAGGGGTTCAAAATATTATAAATCATGCTTGCTTTGAAATTTTAAATAATATTGTGGTGTATCCTGTTGAAGATGAGTATAAATTCGCCGATAAAAAGGGTAATGTTTTACCTGATGCAAGGATAGTTTCAAAAAATATTACTGCAAAGCAATTAGCAAATCTTATTCATAATGACTTGGGAAAAGGGTTCCTTTATGCAATTGACGTAAGATCCAAACAAAGGATAGGTGCTGAACATATGCTGAAAAATAACGATATCATTAAAATAGTTTCTACTACTAGTAGGAATTAAATTATGCTTTGTCTAGGAATAGAGAGCACTGCTCATACCTTCAGCTGTTCCGTGATAAACAGTGAAAATGATGTTATGGGCAAAAACAAAAATGATGATATGGTGTTATCTGAAGTTCGCGATATTTACAGAGCGCCTGCTGGCTGGGGAATACATCCAAGAGATGCATCAAAACATCATGCTATGACTGCACCAAAAGTACTCAAAGAATGCCTTGATAATGCAAACATTGGAATGAAAGATATTGATTTGTTATCGTACTCTGCTGGCCCTGGATTAGGGCCATGCTTGCGAATTGGAGCTGTAATAGCACGTTCTTTGTCCTCTTTCTATGATATTCCTTTAATCCCAGTTAACCATGCCATTGGTCATATTGAATTGGGTATAAAACTCACTGACCTGAATAATCCACTCACGCTTTTAGTTTCAGGTGGACATACCATGATTCTTGTATATCACAAAAATAAATGGAGAGTTTTCGGTGAAACTTTGGATATTACCATTGGTCAGCTTTTGGATCAGATTGGACGAAGCATGGGGTTTGCTTCCCCTTGCGGTAATAAAATTGAAGAATTGTCTGATTTATCTGATAAAAATTTGATATACCAATTACCATATGTTATCAAGGGAAATGATGTTTCGTTTTCAGGATTATTGACTGCCGCTAAAACGTTAATACATGAAAAAAAACACAACCTATGTGATATATGTTTTTCATTGCAGGAAACTGCATTTTCTATGGTAGTGGAAGCAGTAGAGCGTGCATTATCATTTACTGAAAAAAAAGAATTTCTGATAGTGGGTGGTGTTTCTGCTAATAAACGTTTATCTCAGATGTTGCACTTAGCCTGTGAATATCATAACTCTGTTTTTAAGTCATGCCCTTTACAATTCTGTGGTGATAATGGCACACAAATAGCTTGGACTGGGCTTCAATCATATCTTCATTCCTCATCTTCAAAAGTCGAACCTGAAAAAGCGTCTATAAATCAATCTTGGAGATTGGATACAGTTGATATCATGTGGCGATAATCATTCTTGTCTGTTATTATGTTTGTCAAGCTGTATTTGGATCTCTTTTACCCATCTTCCAGGACCCAGAACCCCAAACTTGTAAACACTGCCATTTTTTAAAACCAACACTAGTTTTTTTATAATTAATCCCTCCGATTTGACGTTGGATATCTCATTGAATTTTATTTCCACTTTTTCGTCAATCAATTTCTTTGATAAAGTTACTATACGACCCTTGGTTTTTTCAAAGACTATTTTTTTATTTGTGAGCGTAAGGATGCCGCTTTTTAATTTGTCTTCTGAACAGTCTTCTAGTAAAATTACTTTTTCGTTATTTGCAGATTGAGGTTTTTCATCCATGCTTTTTAAATCTGTGCCATACTACTAAAATTATCTATTGATGAAGGTCAAAAAGCTATTAAAAAAAGGTGCCGAATCTGAAATATATCTAATAGAATGGTATGGGCATGATGCGGTTTCAAAGATTAGGTTATCTAAAAAATATCGCCATCATTATATCGATTTAGTTTTAAGAAAACAAAGGACATTGCATGAAGCGAACATTATTTCCTCTGCAAAAATGATTGGAATTGAAACTCCATTTATCTACTTTCTCAATTCAAACAATTTTGAAATAATAATGGAATATGTTCATGGCAATATGCTAAAAGATAACTTCTCCCCGGACTATTGTGTGGAGCTGGGAAAAATTGTGGGAAAACTTCATTTTTACAATATAATTCATGGTGACATTACCACCTCCAATTTTATCCTGGTGCCGCAAAATCGTTTAGTTGTAATTGATTTCGGTTTATCTTTTTTTTCCGAACGTTTAGAAGATAAAGCGGCTGATATCAGATTGTTTAAGGAAATACTAAATAGCATTCATGTAGAGCACTTTGAAACATCCTTTGAAAATTTTTTATTGGGTTATGCTAAAGTTTATGGTAAAAGATCCTTAAAAATATTTAACACTGTCAATGAAATTGAACAAAGGGGTAGATATTCAAGATAATATAAAATCCATCTTTTGCTATTATGATAATTTTAATCTTGTTGCATAATTTTTTTACACATACCTTTTTCTTTATGTTGCATAAAATGAACCTGACAAAAATCTATACTACACTCATAGCAATGCCATCCGCATAAAGTATAACATACATTACATTTTGAAATAGGCTTATTGTAATCAAATTCTTTCGTTTGTTTGATTAGTCTTGGTTTTTGTGCCCTTTTTTGCGATTGTTGTCTCATTAAATTTATCCTCTGTTACTATATAAAACATCATATTGATGTTTGAAAAATGTTCTCCAGTTATGTGGATCTATCAACCTGTTTCATAAAATCAATATGTTATTTAAGTTTTTTTAAATTCAATTTTAAACAAACAAGTATGTTCTTTGACTATTATGTGATAGAGAATATGCGGGGGGTGGGATTCGAACCCACGAATCCCTAAGGAACAGGGATGTAGGAATGGGATACCCCCAAGCTCATTCTAAGCTTCGCACTTTTTAAGACCTGCGCCGTTGACCGGGCTTGGCGACCCCCGCGTTATCATATATGTTGTAAAAGCCAAATTTATCTATTGTTAATTGGCATATTCGGTGGTTTAGTTTTACACAATCTTTTTTGTTTATTGTAATCATCTGGAGTTTTTATGATAAAAGATATTGTAAAATAATAATAACTTTGAAATAACTAAAAATATCTTTATTGTTAAAGGCAATATATAAATGAGTTTAGTTAAAAAAAAATTATTTGGAACCAATGGAATTAGGGGGATCTTTGGTAATGATCTTTCTATAGAATTCATAATTGATATTTCTTATTCTATTGGCTGCTTCTTTAAGAAAGGTCCTATCGCTTTAGGTTATGATGGACGTTCGTCAAGTTTTGCTATTTCAAAAATTGTTACATCCGTATTAATGTCTATGGGCATCAATGTCTATAATATGGGGTTAACTCCAACTCCTTGTCTACAGTTTACAGTAAAAAATAAAAATTTGTGTGGAGGGATAATGATAACTGCATCTCATAACCCGCCTGAATACAATGGCCTGAAACCAATATCTAAAAACGGAATAGAGTTATCGAGAAAAGATGAACAATGCATAGAAGATATTTATTATCAAAAAGAATTCACAAAAACATCGTATTTAAATTTTGGAAATTCGTTTATTTTGGAAGATGCCATAGAAAAGTATGTGGATAAAGTTTTATCATTTGTAGATGTTGATGCTATAAGGCAATGTAAATTTAAAATTGTAATGGATTTTGGTAATGGCGTGCAATCGTTAGTGGTTCCATTAATTGCAAAAAAATTAGGGTGTGAAATGTTGATTATAAACGGAAATATTGATGGAAGTTTTTCTGCGCGTGGCTCCGAACCAAAAATGGATAATTTAGCTGATCTGACGGAGCTGGTAAAAAAAACTAACGCAGATCTGGGGGTTGCTTATGATGGTGATGGAGATAGGAGTATATTTTGTGATGAAGAGGGGATCATACACTGGGGAGATAAAACCGGTGCTATATTGGCCTATCATTTGATCAAAAACAAAAAACTCAAGACATCAGTGGTATGCCCCATCAATTCCTCTTTACTTATATCCAGAATATGCAATAGTCTTGATAACAAAGTACTTTTTACAAAAGTGGGAAGTGTGGAAGTTACTCATTGTATGAGAGATAATAATTCAATAATTGGATTTGAAGAAAATGGTGGTTTTTTTTACGGTCCTTTAAATGAAGTGCGTGATGGTGCTATTACAACAACTTTAATTTTAGATATGTTAAGTTATTATAAACAAAATCCGTCCGAAATCCGTCTTCAAAACAATAACCATAGCAGTGGTTCAGATGCTTATTTATCTCTTATATATAAGATGTTTAACAATACCTATCAGTACAAGTCCAGTCTAAAACTATCAAATATTGAGGATATTCCCCGTGTACTTGATTTGTGTAAAAATCATGGATCTGTAAAAAAAATTGAAGATATGGATGGCATTAAGATATGGTTTGATGATGATTCATGGATAATGTTTAGACCTAGCGGTACTGAACCATTATTAAGGATATATGCAGAATCAGACGATAAATCTTTGCTTAATTCAAAAATAAGGGAGTATGATGAATTGATTAAGACATCGTTTCGTATTAATAATTCTAGCCTATAACAACGTTTTTAATACTCTTTTTTTGATATTTTAAGAGTGGAAATGATCCCAATGGGTGATAGTAAATAATGAGTAGACCATATTATGTAAAATATGATACACCAAAAGATCTAGTTAATGCAATATATGAAGCTGTTAGATTGGCCAAACAAAGTGGTATGGTAAGAAAAGGCACGAATGAAACTACTAAAGCAATAGAACGAGGTATAAGTAAATTAGTCATTATTGCTGAAGATGTTGAACCACCAGAAGTTGTTGCACATTTGCCTATTTTATGTGATGAACGTACATCCAAATATGTTTTTGTCCCTAGTAAAAAGGATTTAGGGAATGCATTAGGAATTGAAGTAGGATCAGCAGCGGCTACAATTATTGATGCTGGCGAATCACAACAAATCTTGGATCAAATAACAGGCACTGTTGATAATTTAAAAAATAAATGAATAATTTTGCGGATGTGTTTATCAGGTGAGTAAAACTGAAGAAAAGGTAATTCCTGCAGAAGTAATTCAGATTGTAGGTAGAACTGGTATAGCTGGGGAAGTGATTCAGGTACGTGTTAGAATTTCTGAAGGGAAAGATAAAGGGAGAATTCTTACAAGAAATGTAAAAGGCCCTATAAAAATGAACGATATCCTAATGCTTAGAGAAACAGAAAGAGAAGCAAGAAAGATAAAATGACCCAAAATAAGATATTGGTAATGGTGAATATTCAATGAGTAGAAATGTTGCATCTTTAAGAAAATGCTTTTTCTGTGGAAAACAAGTTGATACAGGCAAAGGAATTATGTTAGTTAAGAATGATGGATCAATTCAATGGACGTGCTCAGCAAAATGTAAAAAAAACCTTAGAGATTTAAAAAGAGACCCAAGGGTTTTCAAATGGACTAATAAATATATTAAAGGTGGAATTAAAAAGCGAAAATAAATGAATACTGAGCAAACTCTGATATTAGTAAAGCCTGATGCATTCCAAAGAAAATTGGTCGGTAAAATCTTGCAACGTTTTGAAGACAAAGGTTTTGATATAAGACAATTAAAAACCTATAATTTTAAAATGGATAAGGCTCAAGAGTTTTATTCTGCGCATAAAAATAAACCTTTTTTCAATGAATTGGTCTCATTTATCTGTTCTGGGACAGTAGTTGCTTGTATTCTGGAAGGAAATAACGCTATAGGCACTGTTAGAATTATGATTGGTCATACAAAATCATTTGATGCTGCACCTGGTACTATCAGGGGTGACTATGGGTTAGAAATAACAAATAATATTATCCATGCCTCTGATTCTCTTGAAAGCTTCATAAAAGAGTCATCTGTAGTATTTTCATAAGTGCATGCATTTACGCCAACCAGTAGTAGTAGTTCTAGGTCATGTAGACTCGGGCAAAACTTCTTTATTGGATAAAATCCGTGGAACCTTTGTTCAAACTCATGAAGCCGGAGGAATAACACAACATATTGGTGCTAGCTTTTTTCCACTAGATACTATTAAAAGTTTAACTGGACCTTTATTTAAAAAAATATCTTCTCATGCTCATTCTATACCTGGACTGTTAGTCATTGATACGCCTGGTCATGAAGTTTTTGCAAATCTAAGAATAAGGGGAGGGTCAGCTGCAGATATCGCAATACTAGTTGTAGATGTAAATAAAGGATTTGAACCTCAGACTGTTGAAAGCATAAATATTTTAAAAAAAAGGAAAGTTCCATTTGTAGTTGCAATAAATAAAGTTGATCGTATAACGGGATGGAAAAACGGACAAACTAATTTTATTACTCAAGAAATAAAAATACAGCCAAAGGAAGTTCAACTCAATCTCGATAATAAAATGTATGCTGTTCTAGGCTCTCTTTCTGAGTTAGGATTTAGTTCTGAAGCATTCTGGCGTGTTAAAGATTTTGCAAAAGAGGTAGCTTTGGTACCTGTTAGTGCGGTTAGTGGTGTAGGTATACCTGAACTTCTTACAGTTTTGGTTGGATTGACTCAGCAATACATGACACAAAAATTAGAACGACACGAGGGATCTGCTCGTGGGATTATATTGGAAGTTAAAGAAGAGATTGGCTTAGGGCCTTCTGCAAATATAATACTTTTAGATGGAATTATAAAACAAGGCGATTCGATAGTAGTTGCGAAACGAGAATCTGCAGTTATAACCAAGGTAAAATCATTACTTTTGCCAAAACCGCTTGATGAAATGCGTGATCCAAGAGATAAATTCAGGCATGTTGATATGGTGGTCTCTGCAGCAGGGTTAAAAATTACTTCTCCTGATTTGGAAGGTGTAATAGCAGGAAGTCCATTATATGGCATGACCTCAAAAGATAACGTAGAAGAAATAAAAAAAATTGTAGAATCTGAAGTCAAATCTGTTATTGTCAATACTGAATCAAATGGAATAATTTTAAGATGTGATACAATTGGTTCTATAGAAGCAATTTCTGAAATGCTAAAAAAAGATAGAATACCTATTAGATCGTCTGATATTGGTCAAATAAGCAGAAGGGATGTAATGGCTGCAGCTGCAGTTAAAGATAAGGATCGTTATTTGGGGGTAATCCTTGGTTTTAATGTGAAACTTTTAGAAGACGCTGAAAAAGAATCCTATGAGCGAAACATAAAGATCTTTAATGAAAAAATAATTTACAATCTTGTGCGTAATTATGTGGATTGGGTTTCATATCAAAAAGAACATGAAGATTCCATTTTATTCAATGAAATTCCGCCTGTCAGCAAATTCGAATTTATGAAAGGCTATGTTTTTAGGAGAAGTGATCCTGCTGTGTTTGGGGCAGAAATAAACATTGGTAAAATAAAACAAAAGATGTCTATAATGAATAGTACTGGAAAAAAAGTTGGAATAATACATCAAATTCAAGATAAGGGCAAGACTATAGACGAAGCTACCAAAGGAATGCAAGTTGCAGTATCCATCAATGGACCGCAGATTGGTCGTCAACTTAACGAAGGTGATGTGTTTTATACTTACCTTAATAGCAAACAAGCAAAAACGCTACTTGGGCGATTTAATCATAAGCTAGACGCGGAAGAAAAAGTTGTATTGGATTATATCATTACGTTGAGAAGGAAGTCAGATCCTGCTTTTGGATACCTTTAAATTTTTGCATTTCATCGTGATATTTATATGGTTTTTTATCTTTTATTTATAGTATAATATAGATGACAGACTTTAAATTAATGGGAAAAATTTTTTTTGCCCCTAATACTTCTGATAACGAATTAATTGAAAAGGCAAAATCAAAACTAAAAGAAAATGGAATCCAAGAAGATCTAATTGAAATTAATTATAATGTTCAAGAATTAGAAGAAGATGATATTTACATAAGTTATGATCCCCCGGATTTGGTGATAAGAAGAGTTTATGCTAAAACTCCGAGTGGATTCATAAAAATGAAAAGCGTCAAAACCGTAAAACTAGACTGATTGATATACACAATAATTTATTATATGAGTTGAATGCTGATTCTATCTGTTTTGCCTTGCTTTGTTTTAATTCAATTCATTAACTAATGCATCAAAGTTTTTAATGATGCTTATTTTCTTTTCCTTTTTGAATATGTTGTCCCTTAAAATAATATTTCCATCTGATTTTACCTCTTCAGAATTAAAAATAATTGTATTTTTTGCCTTTTTACTTTCGGCATCAATAATTTGCTTAGAAAATGATCTACCCAATAGGTCATAGTCTACCGTTTTATTTTCTTTTCTTAATATGGATGCTAATCTCTCTACCAAATTTACCATTTCCGGAGAGTTATAGGCTATAAATATCAAATCCTTTGCTGTATTTTTTTCCTCAATGATCTTGTATTTTTTCATTGCCAGGATAATTCTTTCAATACCTCCTGCTGCACCAGTCGCTCCCATATCCTTTCTCTCGAACGATTCTGTTAGTTTGTTATATCTGCCTCCACCTACTAAGGAACCATAATTACCTTCATTGTCTATTGCTTCAAAAACAATTCCTGAATAGTAATCTAAACCCCGTACAATGCCTAGGTTTATTCTTATGTTGTTTACTTCCCTGTTATTTAATGATATGACAACTTTTTTAATGTTTTCCCATGATTTTAACTTTAATGGCTCTATGAATTGGTTTATTACCTCATAACTTCCTCTTTTTTCCGCGAAAACTATAGCTTTTTCTAAAACTTCAGCATCGATCCTTTTTTCATATTCTCTTAAAACTTCACTCTTTCCTTTTTTAGGAACTTTGTCTATTGCTCTGAATATTTCAAATAGTGTTTCTTCTTTTAGAATCTTTAAATTATTTTTAATATATTCTTCAAGTAGTTCTCTGCTGTTGATATCAATTGTTATTTTCTTTAAGCCTAATTTATCAAGAAAAACCGATGTAAATTCAATTATTTCTATGTCTGATTCTAAGCTATTTGGACCATAAATCTCAACATCCCATTGATGAAAAAACCTGTACCTTCCTGATTGTGGTTCATCATATCTCCATACTCCACCAAAAGATGCAATTTTTGAGGGAATCTTTAGATCTCTTCTAGAGACAAAAAACCTTGTCAATCCTACGGTTAAGTCATATCTGAGAGCCACTTTTCTATTTCCTTTATCTGTAAAGCTGTAAATTTCGTTTATTATTCCTGGACCTGATTTTGATTCTAGTGTTGATAGTAATTCTAGTGGCGATGGTTCCATTACCCTAAAATTAAAACATTTAGCCAATTCAAAAAATGCATTTCTAATTAGATTGATATTCTCGAACTCTTCTGTTTCAATGTCTCTCATTCCACGTGGCAAATCAAACTTCATTGTTATTGAACAGTTAGTTTTTTTAATTTAGATTTTCCGGTTAATTATAATATCCAGTTAAATTAATACGGATTATGAGCCTTAAAAATGTTGAATATTTGGACCATATGACTGATGCATATGTTCGTTGCAACGGAAAAACTTTAGCTGAGGCATTTCAATATTCAGCAAAAGGTCTTGTAAATATAATGTATGATATTGCTAAAATTGAAAAAAAACAAAAAATTTTTCTCTCTGCTGAGGGATCTGATTTAGAAAATTTACTGTACGATTGGTTGGAAAAAATCTTGTTGTTATTATTAATAGACAAAATCATTTTGTCCGATTTTAATATTGTTGTTGATTTTAACAAAGAGTTAAAAAAATACCTTATCGTAGGATATGGAGAAGGCGATTCTATAGATTATGGAAAACATGGACTTAAAATTGAAATCAAAGGAATAACCTATCATGAGATGAAGATATTCCAAGACCAAAATACAAATGAGTTTGTTACAGAATACATTGTTGACTTGTAAAAGAATGACTGTGACTAAATATGCCTTTAATTATTTCAATAAAGTCTTATATATTAATTCTTAATATAAAATATGCGTAAAAATGAGTAATGAATCTAGTTCATCACACTTTGGCAATATAGTCGAATTATCTGAAAAAAACTTTGATGATATCTTATCAGACAATAAATTTGTTTTAGTCGATTTTTGGGCTACATGGTGTGGACCTTGTCAATTTATGCTTCCAATTTTTGATAGGCTATTTAAAAAATATGGCGATAAGGTAAAATTCGGAAGATTAAACGTAGATGATAATCAGGCTATAGCTATGCGGTTTGATGTATATGCTATACCGACTTTTGTAATATTTGTGGATGGTCAACCAGCTGATAGGGCTGTAGGTGCAGTTGGTGAAAATGGTTTAGAAAACTTGTTGCAGAAAAACCAATAATATTTTTTGATATAATTAACAGTATTCAATGTTGTACTAGTGTTACAACACATGCACAAGAAGGTTCACATCACTATTTAACAATCGTTTATTACAATACATATTTTGCATGATGATTTACAGTTAGTAATTAGAAAGAATTTATTATTGAAATAATGAATATTTGTGTGAGATAAAAATATTTGACAGAGACTCTTTCATATGATATCATAATTGTTGGTTCTGGACTTGCAGGATTGCGTGCCGCTATATCCGCTGCATCAAAAAATAAAGATTTGAAAATAGCCGTAATCTCAAAAGTCCAAGCGATGCGTTCTCACTCGGTTTCTGCAGAGGGAGGCACTGCTGCTGTTCTTTGTGAAAACGAGGGTGATAACTTGGAATCACATGTGTATGATACAATTAAAGGAAGTGATTTTTTGGCAGACCAAGATGTTGCAGAGATGTTGGTCAAAAAGGTTCCATACGAAATAATCCAGTTGGACCGTTGGGGAATGCCTTGGTCCAGAAAAGAAAATGGCGGAATTGATCAAAGGAGATTTGGCGGTTACTCATTTCCTAGAGCAACATATGCTCAAGATAAAGTTGGATTTTACGAAATGCAGACTTTATTTGATACCTGCCTCAAATATGAAAACATTATTTTCTTTAATGAGTGGTTTTGTTCTTCAATACTTCATAATGATGGCGCTTTTCAAGGTTTTACCTGCATAGAAATTAAAAATGGCCATTTTGTTAATGTTGTTGCTCCAGCTGGAATAATCTGCACCGGGGGTGCCGGAAGAATTTATAGCTTTTCTACATATGCCTATTCTTCCACTCCTGATGGATTGGATATGGCCTATCGGGCTGGATTGGCTTTAAAAGATATGGAATTTGTTCAATTTCATCCTACTGGCATTTTACCCTCTGGAATATTGATTACTGAAGGAGCAAGAGGGGAAGGCGGCTATCTGATTAATTCTACAGGAGAGCGTTTTATGAAAACATATGCGGGAAATAAATTGGAGTTAGCCGCCAGAGATGTGGTTTCTCGTTCTATGATAACTGAAATTCAAGCTGGTAGGGGGTTCAAACACGAAACAGGCGTAGATTGTCTTAAACTAGATTTGAGACACCTTGGAGGGGAAAAAATTAAAGAAAAATTAGCAGGAATTAGAGAAATCGGAATAAAGTTTTCTGGTATTGATATTATAGATGAGCCTATTGAAGTGAGGCCTGTTTGTCATTACATGATGGGAGGAATCCACTCAAATTTAGATGGTGCTACAGAATTAAATGGTCTATGGGTTGCAGGAGAAGCTTCATGCAATAGCCTACATGGGGCTAATAGGTTGGGCGCAAATTCAACTTCCGAATGTTTGGTTTGGGGCACCATTACTGGTGAATTAGCTGCAAACTATTCAATTAAACATAAGCATAACTCAATTAATATTGATAACCAACAAATTTCCCAAGAAGAAAGACGAATATTCGATGGAATATTTAGAGGGCGAGGCGGGGTAAATCCATACGAGGTGAGAAAAGAATTAACTGATACCATGGATGAAAAAGCATATGTCTATAGAACTGAGTCTGCCCTTACTGAAGGCTTAAAAAAAATACGCCACCTTAAGTCTTTGTCTTGGAAACACGTTGACGATCAAGCCAAGGAGTATAACACTAATTTCATTAATGTGATGGAAATTGATTCTATGCTAAGGGTTGCCGAAGTCGTGTTACTAGGTGCACTATACAGACGTGAATCCAGGGGGGCCCATGCGCGAATTGATTATGATACGCGTGATGATAATAACTATTTAAAACATACACTTGCATATTATAACGATGAAGGCGAACCTAAAATGAGTTGGCATCCTGTCACATTTACGCGTTATGCCCCTGTAGAGAGGCGATATTAAATGGGTACTGTTTCCAACAATAAAGAAAACAACAATATCAATTCTGGACGTGAAGGTGTAAGGGGATGGCTCAATCCAACACGATATGGCTGGGAAAGGGTGTCCTATTGGCTGCAGCGTTTGACAGGCTTATTTTTATTGGTGTATTTCGTTGGCCATGTATATGAAACCAGCTCTATTACAAATGGTATTGATGCGTGGAACAGCATGTTAGAATTAACCCAAACTATTGGCGGCCATATTTTCCTTATACTTGTTATAGGCACAAGTACTTTTCACACCGTTAACGGAATACGTCTTATTTTTACAGAATCAGGCAAAGGTTTGGGAAAACCTGGCAGACCCGATTATCCATACAACCCTTCATCCTTAAATTACATCCAAAAATCAGGTATATGGGTTGCTTTATTGTTGGCCTGCATTGCAATGCTATATGGCGGAATGGTCCTATTTGGAGAAGGCGGATAAGGTAAGAACGAAAATGATGATCATTACAATAATACGCGTAAATATTATTAATTTAAAATATCGGTATAGGATTGAATTATAACATATGGCGTTATTGAGATTACGGGAAAGCCAAATAACAAAAATTCACTATTTGACTGGAATTTTGTCTTTATTTGCTGTAGCTATACATATTATATTTCGGCTTATCATGCCATTTGGCCAAAGCTTATCGTATGAAAACGTAGTAGCTAATTATCACAATATCTTTTATGTTATACTTTTAGAGTCTATCCTAGTCTTGATATCTATTCATGGCTTCAATGGGCTAAGGATTATTTTGATAGAGCTTAGGCAATTACATAGATGGGAATCCACAATAACTATATTGGTGTTGATATCTATGGTTGGTGTAATAGCGTATGGTACAAGAACAATTGTTATTGCGAGCGGATTATGATGTGGTTGATAAAAATTACTACTATGACCAATGTATGCTTCTTTTTATCTCGTAGGAATGATAAATAAAGTAAATAATTGAGTGAATGATAAATATGAGTAATGAAGATAATAAAAAAGTAATTTTAAAGGTATACAGAACTAATTATAATAAAGATGATTCTCCGCATTACGATAAATTTGAAGTTCCCGTTAAGCGTTGGACTACTGTTTTAGATGCTCTGTTACATGTAAAAAGTTATTCTGATAGCAGTGTTGGGATTCGTTATTCTTGTAGAATGGCTTCTTGTGGCTCATGTGGAATGAAAATAAACGGTAGACCCAGCCTTGCTTGTTATACAAAGATATCCGAGTTAAAGGATGATGTCGTTGTTTGCGAACCTTTGCCTAATTTCCCTAGAATAAGGGATCTGGTTTCTGATTTTTCTCAATTCTTTAGTCATCACAAAAACATGAAACCTTTTATTCAAAATGATAAAGTTTCACTTGACATTGATGACAAACATGACCTTGTTGAATTTGAACAGACGCATGAAGATGTTGATAGATACCTCCAATTTTCATATTGCATAAGGTGTGGCCTTTGCTACTCTGCATGTCCAACAGTAGCAACGGACCCTAAATTCCCAGGACCCCAAGCATTATCCCAAGCATACAGATATGAAGCAGATAGCAGGGATGATAGCAAAAAGACTAGATTTAATATAATTGATGAGAGACATGGCATTTGGAGATGTCATTTTGCGGGATCATGTAGTGTTGTATGCCCTAAAGGCGTTGATCCAGCACTAGGCATACAACTCCTCAAAGGCCATATGCTTGGATTATCGAAAAACAACAAAAAACTTTCAAATTTGAGAACAAAAAATAAAGAATAAAGATAATGGTTATAGTCCATTTCACTCGATTTTATATAACTGTATAGGCTAGATTGGTTTTAATTTAACCTACTAACCCTTTTTTTAAAGCTATTCTGATTGATTTGAGTCTTGACCTGTGTTAGTCGTAGATTCATTTGTTGTTGATGCAGATTTGGGGGATTTACTTTCATTAACCTGCTTGTTTATTGCTTCTGCCATGAAATGATTGCTTACATTCACTTTTACATCTTCTATACCTTCAACCTTACAGATATTGTCTTTTACATCTTGAGCTATTTTGAAGCCAAAGACTGCTGGACAAAACGGACTAGTAAGATGTAAATCAACATTCACTTTTCCCTGTTCTATATCTACCTTGTCTATTAGCTCTAATTCCATGATTGATACTCCGATTTCTGGATCTACTATTTTTGTGAGTTCTTCAAATATCTGACGCCTTGTGAGTTGCAAATCCTGAGACATATTTGTATATTATTGTCTTCCTATTTATTAATTATTTAAATTAAAACTTATTAATATTGCCAACTGAATAAAAATTTTTAATGTATAGATCTAGACCACATGGGAATTTAGATGATTCTGCACTTTCCTTTCTGTCTTCTGTATATGATGACCATAACTTGCTCTATTATGATATTATAGGTAGTCAGGCTCATGTTGTAATGTTATATGAGGTTGGTGTATTATCAAAAAACGAACTAAAAAAAATACTAAAGAGTACAACTAGTTTATTGAATAATGCCAGTTTATTAAAAGAATTTGGAAACTCAAATTCTGAAGACATACATGAGTTAGTTGAATCTGCAATTATTAAGATGACTGATATGGAATCAGGCGGAAAACTGCATACCGCACGATCAAGAAACGATCAGGTTGTTTTAGATATGCGAATGAAAGCACGAGACGATATAAACAACATATGTCAAAATTTGATCATTTTGATTTCTTCCATAATCAAAAGAGCAGAAGAAAATATCGATTCTATAATGCCTATGTATACTCATTTGCAACATGCTCAATTAGGGGTATTTTCTCATTATCTACTGTCTTATGCTTATTCGTTAATTCGTGATTTTGACAGATTCTTTGAATTATATGATAGGATTAATTGTTCTCCATTAGGCGCCTGTGCTATTGGTGGTAGCAGTATCAATATTGATAGGGAAAGAGTTTCATCTATGTTGGGATTCTCGGGTTTAATTTACAATAGCATAGATGCAACTAGCTCACGCGATTCATTGATAGAGTTTGCATCCAATTCTCTAATATGCATGTTAAACTTGTGTAGAGTGTCTGAAGATCTAATATTATGGGCTACTTCTGAATTTGGATTCATATCTTTAGATGATGGGTTTAGCTCTTCCTCTTCTGTTATGCCACAGAAAAAAAATCCTGATCCACTTGAAATAATACGGGGAAAGACTGGCTTGGCCACTGGGATTTTGCAATCCATATCTTCAATTATGAAAGGACTTCCATCCGGTTATAGTAGAGATCTGCAGGAAATCAAGCCTTCCTTGTGGAAGATGTCATCTATACTAGAAGATTCGTTATTGATAACCAATGGCATAATTAAAACCCTTAAAATCAATAAAAAAAGGATGTATGAGATTTCATCCGAAAGCTATGCAATTTCACTTGACATATCCGAACAGCTGATTAAGAGAAAAAAAATTTCATTTAGGTCTTCACATAAATTAGTTGGTGGACTTGTTGACTATGCGATAAAAAAAGGCAATATTCCACTTAACCTGCTAAGTATTGACGATATTTCTCGGTTTTTAACCAACACTGATTTCTCAAATTATGGTATAACCCCAAATGATCTTTATATGTTAATTAAAGATGTCACTCCAGAAAATTCCATTGACTATAGAATTACTAAAGGTTCCCCAAATAAAAAAGAACAATTGGAAATGATTTCATTTTTGAATCTAAAGATAGGTGAATACCAAAAAAAAAGTGAAATGCGAATAGATTCTCTTAGCGATAAAATGAATGAATTAAGATTCACTATTGAAAAACATATAGATGATGACTCCTCTTAATTCGTATCTATAGAATATAAAAGGGGGAGATAATTTCCTTAGAAATCTTAGATTTAAATTATCCTATTAACTAATTGTATTGATGTCAGAAGTACACTCACAACCTAATCAACAAAACAATGAAAATAGCTCTACAAGAGACTCTATATATATCGGGAAGAAACCTTTAATGGCATATGTGACTTCTACACTAATCCAATTAGCTAATCAGCCATCTGTAACTATTAAAGCAAGAGGGTTAAGCATTGGACGAGCTGTAGATGTATCTCAAATAATATTGAAACGAATGGAAAATGCAGGTTATTCTATCGGTGATATCAAAATTGGATCAGAAACAGTTCAAGCAGAAGATGGCAGAACAAGAAATGTTTCGACAATAGAAATACAAGTTAATAGACAATCCTGAAAATCCAAGTTTTAATTTTTACTCCTTTTGTATTATGGAAAAAAATACAAATAAAACAAAAATAGCTGCAATATTTTTAGCCCATTTAAACCCATTAACACTTTCACATGAAAAAATTATAGATAATTTGTTGCTACAAAATTATAAAGTTTATGTTTTCCCCGTCAGATTTATAAAAAACCAAAAGGAAGTTACCACCAGAAGCTTTCCTTTCTCTTTTGAGATTCGAAAACAAATGATTCAAGAATCATTTGATTATAATGAAAATGTTCAAGTATTGGGGGATTATGCCTTTGTTTCGCCATATATAAAGTATTTTTCTCCTTTTTTTCCACCACCATTTTTACAATTAAAAAAAAAAATTATTTTTAACATACAGGAACCTGCCTTTATTACTTATACTGGTGATAGGGCCGAAAGATTGCTATTGCAACTTTTTGGTTTTAACCCCATACAAGCTAACAGACAGATTATCTCTTCTACCAATGTTAAAAATCTATTATATAGGTCTGCTTTGGACTCTGAAACATCATACCAATCTGATAACCTGAAATTGGAATGGGGTAAATTTGTTTCGCCAAAAGTTCATGACATAATCAGAAACAATTGGGGTGTCGTTGAGCGTTTTTCTAATACTGATGATAAAACTATCCGCATCTTTGGAATGAAATTCCCAAAAGATGGTTTTTTCTAAAAAAAATAATAAAATTTAACACTTTTATATTAGTAAAAAACTTGCAAATCTATGAAAACTAAAAATGCTGATTTTATTTGGTTTGATGGCGAATTCAAATCTTGGGAATCCGTCAATGTACCTATTACAACTCATGCATTGCATTATGGAACCTCTGTTTTTGAAGGCATAAGGGGTTATTCAAATGGTAACAATCTTTTTATTTTTAAACTAAGGGAGCACATAAAAAGATTAATTCAATCTGCAGAAATGTATTCTATTAATTCTAAATATTCGATAGATGATATTTGTAGTTATGTCATTCAATTACTAAGAAAGAATAATATTAAAGAATCTTGTTACATTAGACCTTTACTTTTTGTTGGGCTGCATGGAATTGACCTAAATGTCAATCTAAACTCGCCAACTCATCTTGCTATAATTGCATTTCCTTTCAGCCGTTATTTTCCTGAGAGTGGCATTAGAACTTGTATTTCCTCATGGAGGCGTATTAATGGAAACTCTACCCCTCCAATGGCCAAGGCTGGAGGTAATTATTTGAATTCTATATTGGCTACTCAAGAATGCAAGAGGAATGGGTATGATGAGTCTATTTTGTTAGATTACAATGGAAATGTTAGTGAAGCACCAGGTGAAAATATTTTTGTTATTCGAAATAGTAAAATATATACTCCATCCATTTCGGATTCTATACTTGAGGGAATTACGAGGGATACAGCAATTACAATAGCGAAAAATCTTGGCTATGAAGTTTACGAGCGCACCATTACACGCTCAGAGTTGTATATGGCAGATGAGATATTTGTAACGGGAACAGCTGCAGAAATAACGTCTATCATAGGTGTTGACAATCATGTTATCGGGGGTGGTCTAGTGGGTGGAATTACAAAACAGATTTCTGATTTTTACCAGAAAATAGTAATTTCTGAAGTTAGCCAATTCAGAGAATGGCTTACTAGTGTATGGTAACCATATTTGACGAATTTACCTTTAATGCTATTTGCCATTTTATTGTGAGTGAACCCGTAAATGAGCGAATATGACTTAAATATTGCAGTAATTGGAACGGGAGGTTGGGGGAAGAATCACGTTCGTGTACTAAACGATTTGGGTGTGTTAAGCGCAGTATGCGATTCTGACGAAAATAGGATCAAGTCCATTTCAAGTAAATATAAAATACATTCCTACTCCAACCTAAAAGATTTATTTGAAAAAGAACGTAATCTTGATGCCTGCTTGGTCTGCACCCCTACCAAAACTCATTATGCAATCGCATCAGAAATCATAAAACGCAAAATAAATGTTTTTGTTGAAAAGCCGTTGTCCTTTTCATCAGTGGAGTGTGAGGAATTAACTAAATTGTCAAAACAACATGATGTGATATTGACATCTGGTTATATTGAAAGATTTAATCCTGCAATTCAAGACCTTAAACACATTATTGAAGAAAACACTTGTGGTGAACTGTTAATGATGGAGTTTCATCGTGAGAACAGAATGCCATTGCATATAAAGGACGTGGGAATAATTTATGATACCTCTGTACATGACATTGATACTGCGTTGTTTATTTTTAACTCAAAACCCACTGTTGTCTTTGCTCGATCAGGAAGAAAGTTTCATTCTTCAGAAGATTTTGCCACCATAATGCTAGGGTTTGAAAATCAGAAAGTTGCAATTATTGCCTCTAACTGGATCACTCCAAAAAAAGTTAGGAGATTCAGTGCAGTCTGTTCGGAGGGAATTATCACTGGAGATTTTATAACTCAGGAAATAAAAATAGACGATGAAAATAAAACGCTTATTCCGCGAAGACAATTTCAAGAACCTTTGACTTTGGAGTTAAAAAGTTTTCTCCAATCTTTGACGGGTAAAATAACAAAATTTTTGGTAACCCCGGAGGAAGCAACTGCAGTAACCAAAATCGCAGAAGCTGCACTCATTTCAAGTAACACTGGGGCGCCAGTTTATCTTACCTATTGATGCTTTTGATATTGCCTAAAGTCATATCATTTTTCTTGCTTATTGTCGTCTCGGCAGTTGACAGGGCATTGACAATTAATTTCAAGTCACTGTAATATGATTTTTATAGTGGTTGTTTTAGTGATAACAACTATTGGAAAACAAGGCAAATCCTATAATTAATTTTGTTTCTCCGAAAGCAAAAATTGGGAAAAATGTTAAAATATGGCATTTTGCGTATGTAGGTGAAAATACATCAATAGGCAACAATGTCATGATTGGTTCTCTAACTCATGTTGATTATGGTGTCAAAATTGGAGATAATTGCCGTATAGAAGGCTCTGTATATATTCCACCACTCACGGAAATTGGAAATGATGTTTTTGTTGGGCCCGGGGCAACGTTTACAAATGATCCATACCCTATGAGTAAAAAAATGATTGGTGTGATTGTTGAAGACGGTGTAATTATTGGGGGGCGGTCTGTCATTAAACCTGGAGTCAGAATTGGCAAAAACAGCGTTATTGCGATGGCTTCTGTAGTTACT
>JADDOQ010000008.1:29259-30755 GCA_016782315.1 Nitrososphaeraceae archaeon
GATGGCTTCTGTAGTTACTAAAGATGTTCCCCCAGATGTTGTAGTAATGGGACACCCTGCAATAGTAAAATACTCTAGAGGGGAATATAACATCAAGAAAGACAACTGGAACCTCTGATCCGTCTTTTCTTCTTCAATTTTTTTATTGTTATCTGTTGAAAAAGCAACAACAAAGCCTATGTTCTTTTTGGTTCTTTGATTGATTATATTTCTACTGTATTAAAGAACGTGTTGGCTGACACTACTATTATTTTGGAGTTGTGGTGGTGGTTCTTATCTATTTTTGATATTATTTTTTTATAGTCTTCGCTTGAACATGCAATTATTATGTTAGTCACTGTATTTGGTAGATAGTTTTCTATAGATTGGGTGTCTACTTCTGCAATATAGTCCCTTAGTTTTAATTTTAGTGATTCCAGCATTATGGTTTTGTCGCCTCTCATTTCATTGTTGTCAATAGTCCACAATATGGTAACTTTTGTTCTGCTAGCCTTTATTTCTCTCAATTTTAACTGAATTCTTATTTCTTCAATAAGGCTTTTTGCGAATCCTTCAATTGACCTTATCGTACCATTGACAATATAACCCAAGGCTGATGAGTTTGTGAGCGACAGACTCAGAATCCTTAAATCAAACAGACCATTCACTATCTCATCAAAATATATGGGCTCTATATTATTTTGAGATATTTCACTTCTGATTTCTTTTATTCTATTTATCTTTGTGATTTCATTAATTGATGTCATGTTAGAGTATCTGTTTACGATATTAATTGTGTACAATAGCTCTGCTGATGAAATACTTAGTATCTTTAGTTTTTGCTTATCTATCTTGTAGATTAAATTTATGGTACTGCTAAAATAAGTATCACTTATTTGCTGATATGATCCTATGATTGTTTCTGCTGATTCAATTTTGTCTAACGGATTATAGTAATAGAAAATATCTGTTCCTACGGTAAAACCCGATAGGTGTTCTATTAGTGTTATTATTTCTGTATTTCCACCTATTCCTAATGGGATATTAAAAACAATTGAGGTGTTTTTTTTTAAATTAGATATTATTTCTTTGAATTTTGGAATGATGTCATTTTTTACATCATAGTTTGTTTTTCTAATTCTCGGAACAAAGAATATGATTGGAGCACCACTTATGGATTTATCAAATGGCTCTAAATTTAATAATAACTCCTCTTCCATTAAAAATGCAATATTTGGATATTCTTTTACTATTTTTGGAGTTAATGATATGCCTAACCTTGAATTTTCATCAATTATAACTACCCTTGGTTGATGCTGCAATATCCTTTTTGCTATTTCGTAGCCTTCAGTACTTAATCCATAAATTACAATATCCTTATTTTGGGTTGTGGTGGTTATTGATTCGTCGTTTGTCTCCATCTCTTTCTTTTGTGCAATATTTGTATTTTCTGTGTCATTGCTGTTGTCATTGCTAAACCTGATAGTTTCTTCTAAAATTCTTTACTTCACCATTAA
>JADDOQ010000008.1:30871-32224 GCA_016782315.1 Nitrososphaeraceae archaeon
CCTGATAGTTTCTTCTAAAATTCTTTACTTCACCATTAACTTAAGATTTCTATTTCTTTATTTAGTTTTGGGTTTGTTGATTTTTATTGCAATTTCGTTTTGCTTTTACCTTGAACCGAAAGAATTTTTTAATGTTAAAATGATATTTTTAGTTGTTGTGCGGATCTGGTTTGATATTTTGACACCTAAACAAATAATGTTTTTTAAACCTGCAATCGATATTTTAAGAAAACAAAACAATGACGTTTTGTGCACCTCCAGGAATTACAGGGAGGCCAATGAGTTGTCTAAAATAAAGGGGTTGGACCTTTTGTTTGTAGGTAGCCATGGTGGCGCTGATCTCTATAACAAGCTCTATAATAGTGCGGATAGGATTATGGAGTTATCAAAAATAATTCACGATTTTTCCCCTGATTTGGTAATTAGTTTTTCATCTCCTGAAGCTTCAAGAGTTTCTTATGGATTGGGTATTAATCATTTAGGTTTTAATGACTCTCCTCATGCAGAGGCAGTTGCGAGGCTCTCTTTGCCTCTTTTGACCAAATTGTTTTCACCCTCTATAATTCCTTTATCTTCATGGATAAAATACGGTATCTCATCAAAACAGATTATCCGATACAATGGATTGGACCCTGTTGCTTGGTTAATTCGACATGACGAATCCAGTCTCAACAAAATTAACAATGACAGCGAAAAAACAGGGATTCTTGAAAATTTGAATATTGATCCTACAAAAAAAACCATATTGATAAGATTGGAGGAATCAAAAGCAGCTTATATAACCAATAAAAAATTAATTACGCAACCATTGGCTTTGGTTGATTGTATAGTCAAACATTTCAATGAAAAAAACAATATTGTTATTCTCTGTAGGTATGTGGATCAAATTAACGAAATCTCAAGGCGCTTTAAAAACAAAGCTATAGTAATGACGGATGTGGTCGATGGCCTCGAGCTGTTAAAAAGTGTTGATGTTTTTATTGGTGCTGGGGGTACCATGACTGCAGAATCGGCACTTTTGGGCAAACCCACAATTTCTATTGCACCTGTTCATTTTTATGTAGATGATTACCTGAAAAGAACCGGATTAATAAAGAGAGCTTTTACCATGTCTCGCCTTGTATCCCTTGTGAACATGTTTTTGAATGACGATCATAATTGCATGCTATTAAAAGAAAAAGCTAGGGGGATATTGCAGACAATGGAGGATCCCATAGACAAGCTTGTATTGTACATAAACTCCAATTCGTAAAACTTATAATGAAAGTAAATTTTATAATAAAATGCCCGGAAAGCCCGGTAGCATTATTAAATACCGAATGTAGCGGACAAGCATAGAGGCCTTTGGAGCCT
>JADDOQ010000087.1:0-7031 GCA_016782315.1 Nitrososphaeraceae archaeon
GGCCAGTTTCAAGGATGAATGATTTAAATACAATCATGACCCGATTTCTATATTATCATGGTTACTGTAGATCAAGTCATTACGGCTTTAAAAAGTGTAAAGGACCCAGAGATACATAAAGATATTGTTTCTATGGGTATGATTAAAGATGTTTCAATAAATGAGGATAAACTTGCTTTCACGTTGGAACTTACAACCCCCGCATGCCCATTTAATAGTGAAATAGAGCAGGATGTGAGGAATTCGATATCTACTTTAGGAATAAAAAACCTGGATTTAAAGGTGACTGCAAGGGTGGTCGAAGGGCGCTCAATTTCAATGGATCAGTTACTGCCAAATGTAAAGAACATTGTAGCAGTGGCCAGTGGAAAGGGAGGTGTAGGCAAAACGACTGTTTCGGTAAACCTGGCCTTAGCCCTGGCAAAAACAGGGGCGAAAGTGGGTATACTGGACGCAGACATATATGGACCAAGTGTACCTTTAATGTTGGGATTAAAAGAGAGTCCAGAGGTTTTTGACAATAAAATACAACCGCCAATAACTGAAAACGTAAAGGTTATGTCAATGGGGTTTTTCTATGAGCAATCTCAACAAGCAGGCATATATCGAGGCCCAATCATATCAGGCATAGTTAAGCAGTTTATTACAGATGTTAATTGGGAGGAACTAGATTACCTGATTATTGACTTGCCTCCAGGTACAGGTGACGCACCTCTGACTATGGCACAAACTATTCCGATTACAGGCATTTTGATTGTAACCACGCCACAAGACGTAGCTATGAATGTTGCAGTAAAGTCAATAGGTATGTTCAACAAACTAAACATTCCGATAATAGGCGTAATCGAAAACATGAGTTACCTTGATTGTCCGAATTGCCATGAAAAAATTAACATATTTGGCAAAGGTGGGGGGCAAAAGATAAGTGAACAGTTCAACATTCCGTTTATAGGTGAAATTCCGCTAACCCCGCAGATTATGCAGGGCAGTGACAGTGGTAAATCCATAATAATATCGGAACCAGAATCCGAGTATTCACAGGCATTCTATAAAATAGCGGGGATTGCAGCTGGAAGAATTAGTGTGGTTGCTATTGATTTAAAGGATCAGGAAGAGAAGGAAGCAGCAAACAAAGAAAAGATTCCGCAATAAAATGGAACCGTTATATGTGCCCAACCACCTGATATTTTGATTAATTGAGACTATTGCTTTGTTGAGTGGTCCTGTTTTTCTTAGAAGAACATGAAATAAAACACATGACATGAGGATTAACTTAAATTATGCTGATTTATTAAAGGCCCCATTTGGGATATTGATAAAAGAAAAAGAAGTAGACGAAATAAAAATAAATCAATTTGTCAAAAGAGCCCACAAAATAATAACTGTTGGTGATACCACCACCAACAGGCTAGTGGGTTTTGGGAATATTCCTGATTTATCTGTAATAGATAACAAAGAAAAAAGAGTAATCAGGAGTAAAACCACGGAATTTCAAGTTGATAAAAAAATATATTGTGAGAACAAGCCTGGTGAGATAAACGCGGACGTGATTAGCCTAATTATGGAAATAACTTCTGCAGAGTTTTATAATAAAATACAGATTGTAGTCAAAGGGGAAGAGGATTTGGTAGCACTTCCTCTATTTATGTATTCTCCAGATAAATGGACTGTTTTTTATGGTCAGCCAAACGAAGGATTGGTTGTTGTTGAGGTAAACGAAAAAGTGCGAGAGAAAGCCAGGTTAATATTTAATAAAGTCTTTACACAATAAACAAAACTAAACAGGGAATGATGATACGGTGGCTATATGAAAAATAAATGATTAATTTACCATTCCTGACCCTGAACTCAAATTACTAAAGGCAAACAAATGAAATCTATGACCAAATATTGTGCTGATGTTTTTATCGTTGTCGTTGTCAATCAAAACTGTTTGATAGGTACACACACAGAGCAACAACAGCAACTATTTTGTGTTTAGGGGTTATTGGTGACAAAAAAAGCATAATGATTACCGTATATCATGGTATTTGTGGAAAATAATATTATGCCATATGGTATAAGTTGGCTAATAATTTATAAAATGTATCTGAATATGATGAGATTATTTTGGTTGATATGCTAAAGTAAGATTTCAGGTCCTGTTGATATACAGCTTGTAAATTGTCCCTGTTTCATCACTAATGTAGTTCCAATTTTCGGGCCTCGTGTCAATCAGGGTAAAATAACTTTGCTCTTCTTTAGATAAAATGTCGTAGATTAGTTGCCCGACAATAATGTGATCAACTTTGGCATATGTGGTCATTTTTGTTGCAATGCTAATGGTGTATCCAAGAATATCATAAATGGGTTGTTTTGTGTCTGTTTTATTCTCTGGGGGTTTTTGTTTGAGCTGGCCATCATCAAAAGAATTTGTATTTTCAGGGTCAGTTAGGTATTTCACAACCACGTTTTCACCATAGTCTATACCTATCCTAACGCCCATTTCAGGATAATCATATTGACTGAGAACGGGATTAAAACCTTGATTTATAACTTTAATCATGGTTTTTGCACAATTAATTGCATTAATACAGGGTAAGTATAGATTGTCGGTGCCTACCATAAAAAAGCCAATTATCGCATCACCAATGTATTTTAAAACATAGCCACCATAAAGCCTTATAATTTTGGTCATTTCCTGGGTAAAGGCCTGAATGATTTTAGAGATGCGTTCTATGGGGAGAGTCATGGATAATTTTGTAGAGCCCACAATATCGATATGCAAAATTATTGAGTTGATTTTAGTAACAGAATAATGGCTCAATATTTCTTGTGTTTCATTAAATGGAAAAGTAAACACTGGATCTGTCCTTAACGCCTTCCACATGCTTGATTGGGCGCTAGATGTGATTTTTGGTATATCGACCACAGCATCTAGATAAAAAACGGACATGGGGCGATTATTTGTGTTGTTTTGCAAGTATTTCTTTTCAATGTCTGTTCTGTCGCTAATGTTTTGAATAACATTGTTAACTTCATCCAATTCGATATCCAGTTGTAACGCAATAATTTCTAAAGGTATGCCGGAGTCAAAAAGATTAATGATTGTTTGTCGCTGCTCGTTTTTGTTTATCTTGTTTGACAGTTTATTTTCGTCGTTTTGAGAAATTTTGATCAACTAAAAATGGTATTATGTCATACTTAAATGGTGTTAGACTATTGTTAACATAAATTCCCTGTGGGCATGAATACTGATGTTATGTTTTTTCTTGATTAAAGCATTTCTTTTATTCTTTTATTGTGCCTTATCACCATATGCTGAGATATTATAATGATCAACATCTTTTGCAGTTACAAGAAAGTCAAAATTCCTTTCATAGCCTGGCTTAAAAATAGACGAAGCGGGCGTAATAAATCTCTGTGTTTCTATTATTAGCTCATTATTTGAATCAAATAGGTCGACTTTAACTTTCACATTGACTATATTTTCCGTGGAGTTGTTATGTACTATTCCTTTGACTACTATTAACCCAGTAGGGCTATCGCCCACGTATATGTTATCTATTTTAAGACTAATTGGCATATCTGCGAGACGGCTTACAGTTCCTTGTTGCTCCTGGGACTGCGCAGAATGCGGAGAAAGGATTGCAAATAATGTTATAATCACCATGGCATAAAGACAAATTACATTGAAACTGAATCGGTTACCACACAAGATTTTACTCATCATCATAATTTTGTTGTTATTATATAATAGAAAGCATGCGACTTATATTTTAGGCGAATATACATGCCAGCAATGTCTTTATCTAAAACAAAGAATGCTTTGTAAAGCATGCAGTAAATCATATTTCTGCAGGGGGTTGGTTTGTGGTGCATCATACGATGCACCACAAATAGGGCAGACAAACAATATGTTGCAAAACTTTCTGAAAGCCGTTAGAGGACATTTTTGCAGCAGTATGCACTGTATATGTTTTTTAATATTTTTTGCGGTGATGGTGGCGATATGATGCGAGGAATGATAAAAAGACAAATTTAACCTGCTTTAAAGGTAATAACCCGTTTGCTAAAGGCCTATCACATATTATTGCTAATACATATCCAGACGTTGTGTCATTTACTATGATCTTTAGTTGAAATTTTGCGGTCTCAAATTGTGTTGTGCTGTTTTAATGATTTAAAAAAGCCGTTGCTTTTTATTTTTAGTTATTTAGGTTTGTCTTGATATTTGGTAACTTTTTATTTCTATACAAAATGATTGCAATTATTATGCTAAACATCATTATTGCCTTATTTGCATCATCAAATCACTTTTGGAAATGGGGAATCACTAGCAAACATTTGTTTTTAGTAATGCCTATCTTTGGATAATGGTAATTATGATGCCACTATATAGAAAAACAGGTTACTAGGATAGTGTGACTGAGGGCTCTTATATAATGATTGCCGACAGCAAGCCATTTTGTGTGTCACAGTTTTTAACTTTAAAAGAATCATTCTTCTTTTATGATCTCCTTGGGTTGTGAAAATTATCACACAAAGGTAACGTTGTTATGATTGCGTTTGGCAAACGACAATTAGGTTTTCTGCAGTTCTTAGACCAGCGATTTTTTGGTAAATGCCATCAAATGTCTGTACACGGAGAATCTGTCAAAGAAGTTCCTTGGATTCTGTAAATGCTTTATGGGACCAGATGGGTCGTTTAAGTTGCGCTTTTAAAACAAATATGAATTTATTATGTTGTCTTTTTTTCTCCATCTTGTTCTGTCTCTTGCCATTGCCCCTGCCCTACAGCTAAATGAGATTTTGTTTTCTCAAGTCTCCTCAGAGCACATAATATTTCATTTTCTAGTGATTTTAATTCTTTAACAGATCTGTTATCAAATTCTGGTTGTTTTGGTTTGTAAATGTTGTCTTTGTGGTCATTAAAGCTGTCTAAATCGTTTTCTAAATCTACGGAACTTTCAATTTTGCTTTTTTCTTCTTGGGCGGATGATGAAAGCGGGGTGGAAGTTTGAGGGGAAACGGTAGGATGAGGTGGTGAAAACAAGTCCAAAGAGCCATTCCAATTATCTTTGGAGTTACCTGTATTCTCAGTTGAAATCTTGTCATTGTTATTTTCTGAAGATTTGGAATGATTCTCCTCCAATAAAAAAGGGTCTTTGGGTGGGATGGCGGCGACGGCAACATTTGAATGAGTTTCCTCTTGATCCCTATTGTTATTTAAAACAATGTCTGACAACTTGGTAATCATTAAGTGGAGTTCATCTGCTCTGTCAATGAAAATCTTGATGGACCTCCTATTCTCTTGGACTGTTTTATCTAATTTCTTGTGCAATACTATCAAAAACATGGACAAAAAGGTAATCTGAAATACAAGCATAAAGGTTATAAGCAAATCATACAAACTATGCACCAAAACAAACTGAAGATTTAAAAATTTTTTTGCCCTTTAGGCAAAATGCGTTAAACAGGTAAACACAAATATAAATATTTAAATTAAAAAACCCCTGAAGAATTCACGTGTGGAAGATTCTAGTTCCAAAGAAAATCGCTTATGGTGAAAACGCGGCCAAAGAATTTGAGTATCCTGAAAAGTCGTTGATAATCACAACCACTGAAAGTAAAATTTATGAGAAATGGATTGAATACATGGGCATAAAAAACTATGAAATTTATGATAAGGTGACGCCAGATCCAGCCATAGAAACAATTGAGAAAATAAAAAACGAATACGAAGGAAAAGAAATATCACACTACATTGGCCTTGGAGGCGGAAGCTCCTTGGATGTTTGTAAATATCTTAGTAAAATTACGGGTATTCCAAAAATCCTAATCCCTACCACTTTCGGAACAGGCGCGGAAATGACAACATATGCCGTAGTTAGCTTTAATCACAAGAAAAAGTTACTTCAGGATGAAGCATTTCTTGCAGATGCCGCGATAATTGATCCGTACTTTTTGCCTGGAACTCCTTTTAACATCGTGAGGAATTCTGCTTGTGATGCGGCAGCACAGGCGTCAGAGGGATTTGATAGCAAATTGGCCAACCCGCTTACAAAGCTATTCTGTAAGGAAGCATTTGATATTTTAGAAAATGCAATCATAAACGACAAGCACGAATTGCTGCCTTATGGGGCAATGCTTTCGGGAATAGGATTTGGTAATTCGTCCACAACTTTGGGGCATGCGTTATCCTATGTTTTTTCCAACGAAGGTGTTCCTCACGGATATTCTTTATCGTCCTGTACTACAGTTGCCCATAAATTCAACAACTCGCAATACTATGAAAGGTTCAAAAGAATATGCCAAAAACTTAAATTTGAACCACTGACACTCAAACTGCCTTTAGATCAGGCCGCAGATGTTATAATGCCTGACAGAGGACATTTAGACAACAACCCCATAGAAGTCACAAAGCAAGATATTATAAAATGCCTTGATCAGATTGTAAATAACAATCCATTAGCATAGTTAGTATTTTGTAATTTTTGACCTTTTTTCCATTTTTTAGAATAAATGGGCTGGAAACATAAAAACACAGGAAAACTATAAATTCATATTATTATTTGATTAATTTAACTTATGACTACCATTAGTAAAAGTATGGAGATTTCTGCACCATTAAGTGAAGTTTTTACATATTTTGCCAGACCAGAACACATGGCAGACCAATTTCCAGAAAACATGGGTCTGAACATAATACCTTTAGAGGTAAAAAATGGCTTTGGAGTAGGTACTATTTTTAGAATAAGCGGCGATTTTGATGGTAAAAAACTTGAATGGGACTGCGAAACAATCGACTATATCCCTCACAGGAAAATCGTTGCAAAGATGATAGAAGGTCCATTCAAGTTTTGGCAAATTACAGTTGATTTTGAGGAAATTGAAGCCAAAAAGACAAAGACCTCAATAACAGTTGATTACGATATGCCTATGGGTCCGCTTGGTGGATTTATAGACAAAATAAAATTAAAAAAGATTGCCGAAAGAGGTATGGAAAATGGATTATACCGAGTAAAAGCACTATTGGAAGGAACAGGCTC
>JADDOQ010000087.1:7083-7518 GCA_016782315.1 Nitrososphaeraceae archaeon
GAGAGACTGCGATGCTCCGTGTCTGAAGCAATAGTTCAGATAATAAACAAAAACAAAGAAGCTGCTCAGGTCCATTAATATTTATTTTTTAGTTTTCAGTTTAATTTAAATAGAGTTTAGACAAATTCATTTAAACGTAGGGTTCGTAGCTCAGCCAGGTAGAGCGTCTGGCTCTTAACCAGTTCATTCATAAAGTGAGGTTAAAATGTCGTGGGTCCGAATCCCACCGAACCCGCTTGAATATACACACTAATATAGTTCATTTGGACTACAATCATCATCAAGTTGCAGGTAGTAGAGTCAACCGCATACCAAAATTTTACGTATGGCCTAAAATCAAAGGATGTCAAAAGGCAATATCCTGTCATGCTTCTGAGATTTTTAAATTTTGTTCATGCTTCAGGTGAGACAATTGAACAGAAATGTTCATCGTTC
>JADDOQ010000087.1:7598-9478 GCA_016782315.1 Nitrososphaeraceae archaeon
ATGACATACTTGTAAATTGGGATAAATTAAAGAAAGGACTACCTTCCGTAAACCAAACCTCCAATGACAGGACACCAGACATCAAGGAAATAAATGCATTACTAGATTACAATGACATTAGGATAAAACCAATAGTGTTGACAATGCTATCATCCGGCATCAGGGTCGGCGCATGGAACTGGTTAAAGTGGAAACACATAACCCCCGTAGAAAGAGAAAGAACAATAGTAGCCGCAAAAATTATTGTGTATTGTGGCGAGCCTGAACAATATTTTACCTTTATAACTCCAGAGGCTTATCATGCATTAAAAAACTACATCGACTTTAGGGTACTGCATGGCGAAAATGTCAGTGGTGAGAGTTGGGTCATACGCGATCAGTGGCAAAAGATAAACAAAGCTCATGGACACAGAATAGGACTCGCAAGAAAACCACAACAATTGGATGCAGAGGGAATTCGAAGACTAATATACGACGCATGGAAAATTCAAGGAATAATAGCCGCCCATAACCTTGAGTCCAAAGAAAAACATCACCCGTTTAAGTCATCCCATGGGTTTAGGAAATTTTTTGAAACTCATTGCGAAATGGTAATGAAGTCAGAGGACGTGGAAATTTTAATGGGGCACGGGGCCTCCAAACGCGGGCTAAAGGCTAACTACTACAGGCCAAAAGAAGCCCATTTGTTAAACCAATATCTTAAGGCAACAAACTTGTTAACAATCAACCAAGAAAACAAGCTCTCAAATCAAATCAAAGAATTAGAATATAAAAACAAGGAAAATGAATACACAATAGACCAAAAATTAATCGAGAAAGAAAAAGAAATAGAAAAACTACGTTTAAAAAATGAAGACATTGAGAAAACAATAAAAACAAAAATTAGTGAAAAAGATGATGCCATGACTGTCCTGTCAGACCAGGTCATGAGGCTTATGAGGGAGATGCAAGAACTGAAAAGCAAGCGCTACGAAATGGGATGAAGGCAATGATTACTTAATTGCTGATAATGACCATTTCAAATTTATTATCTTTACATTTTTTGCAAGTCAAATGGGCAAGAATCTCTTTTCCTATCGTATCTGGATGGTTAAAGACAAAAGACATGTATGACAATACAGAAATTTCCACATATTCATAAATCGAATGGCAAATGGAACAGCAAAATTCGCTTATAATGCAATCACTATCGTTTCTTCGCTGATATCTCTTTAGCTCATATATAGCGTAATCATGTGCCTTTGTTGCAATTGCTCTGTTTATGTGGATACTCATATGGTTTAGGAATAATTCTTTGGATGTTTCATCCAGTTCATTTAAAGATTTGTTCCACAGACTATGCAGAGAGTGGTCTTTTGCTTTGTCGTTAAACCTCACCAATGTCATTAGGGTAAACAATTCTGCAGGCTTTCGTATAACGGGGTTAACATAAATGGTGTTCTTTATGAAAAAATCCGCAAATTCATTGTATAGCCCTGACTCTTTGCATTTGTCAAGGTATTTGAGGCAAAACAAGTCAAGTGACGTTGAATACTCATTTAAATAGGACTTCCAGTCTTCAAACAACCTATCGTAAATGCCCATTTTTTCCTTGGAGAGGACATAATCAATTATAAGGGCAAACGTTTTGCCTAACTTTGATAATCTGTATTCTCTGGTTTCTATTCCGCCTCTAACGCCTTTAGCTGGAGAGGATACAACTAATCGCCATTCTTCCAAATCCCCGAGGTAACCGTTGAATTGTGGGTTTTGATTTTTTTTTATTTCATACGGCTTTTTGGTTTTGTCTACCTTGAAAATTTCATGGGGTTGAAATAATACACCCCCTTGTAGGCCCTGTTAACTTAACGAAAAGCCTATAGCTTGAAAGTACCTTGTTT
>JADDOQ010000230.1 GCA_016782315.1 Nitrososphaeraceae archaeon
TAAAATATTGTTTGATAAAACTTGCGAAAAGTGGCAAGGTCTGATGGATTCTTTCCATAAAGAAGATAAAAAAATACTGTTAAAAATGATATTGGAAATATGTAGCTATAGCGAATCTTGCAGTAAAATAATAAATGACAGCGATTCTGAATGCTGCATAACATGTATGTTTTTTATTTCCCTATTAATACGACAACAAAAACTAATAAGCAATATGGGCAAAGAAGGAAATAATGCCCTATCTGGAACTAAACCTGGTAAAGGCATAACATTACTGGATTTTATGACCTGATGATGCTCCAAAGAGTAAATAGATTCATTATTGTGTTATGCTTGAACATGGGAATAATCCTTGGGAGTTGACAAACTCAATAACCGGATTTAATATTGTTGAGATATTGGAGTAAATTAAATGACCACCATTTTGACTGCACGGCGAAATTCACTATTGGCAGTCCAAACAGTATCATATGATCCCATGACTCATAACAGGGCATGTTGCGGAACATGGGACAAGGAACTGGAAAACAGATGACCGTGGCCAAACATGGGATAAAATCCAAATAGAAATTTCGGATTTTAAAATTGTGTCTCTTTCGGTCATCCCTGCAGAAAAAGGTAAAATGGGTTTAAAAGTATTTGTTGGAACTGAACCTAGATCCGTTATCACATCAATTAATGGCGGTGAAACTTGGCATAAAATGGTTGGCTTAAACAAATTGAAATCATCTGCGTCATGGCCATTTCCTCCACGGCCATGGACCCATAATGTACGTTGGATTGAACCTGACAAAAACAATCCAGTGTGTATATTATTTGCAACATCCCTGGACAATTGCGAGCATGGAATAGCATTACAGGTCCTAGTCACATACCTTTTTTACTTACTTGTCCCTTTCTTTCTCTGTTTGATCCTTTTTACATTGATTTTTACCTACACATCGTCTTACGCTATTTTTGACCATTTATTCATTGAGTTAGGTCTTGGACTATTTGCAAAAAAATACCTTCTTCTGGCATTATAAAAACTAGGAAGACTCTATTTTTTTTATTATTCCCAAGCCATAAACTACTAATTCATCACTGCCGGTGACTTTTATTAACTCCTTGATCGCATCAATGCCCTTACTTTCATATTCGCCTAATGCGTCAAAAATTCTGAACCTGTCTTCTTTATCCGCGTTTTTCATATATCGATACATGAGGCCTTCAATTTGTTTATCCTCGCTTGACAATCTTTTGTACCTATTTGATTCTTTTGCATTATGGGCTTATTATGTGTCATGTCGAAATAATGCATTTAAATCAGGAAATATTGGTATTGCTAACCGTAAAGAAAAGATGATAACCAAAATTGAATATGATTTTTGCATTTACTTTAATCGTTTATCAAACATGAAAAATGATTTATTATACTCTATATGGTTAGAATATGATAAGTAACTGCAGTTTAGATAACCAGAAAACCAAACTGTTTTTCTATGATAAAGCACAACAACTAGCAAATTAAAATTAATATAAAACATATTTTGTTGATAATTGGCATTGAATTTTATTTGCCAATATGCGATGAAGGAAAAAACCCTTTTGTGTCTTTAGATGTTAATGGCAAATACAATATTGATGCCATATTGATATTGCAGCGAGATGAGGCATAGAACCTTTACTAAAAAATATGTTTAAAGATCAATGGTATTTGTAGGCACGTGGCCTGATTGATTATGATTATTTGTATATGCAGGCATAAGAATTCTAAATACTATGTAGTAACAAAAACCTGTTAAATAGATGTAGATATCGAAAAGATTATCCGGGGAATTTATATTTTTACAATAGATGGACATGGGTGGGTTTTTTCATTCTTATTGTTCCTATTCAGTTAAATGTTTTAACTTGATCTTTTTCAATATAAAAAACCATATAAATAGTCACAGATAATCAGTATTAAATAATGTGTTCTACTTAGTTTAAATTGAATTTGTGACGTATAAGCAGTATTGACAAAATTAATTTTAAGATTATAAAATTTTGAGTCGGGTTTTGCATTTTCTGGGTTTGAATGTAATCAATCATGGAAACCTGAGTTTATGGGCCCAAAGTGTTTAGTATGGATTATTTCAAATTTCTGCCGTTTCATTTGAAAAATGTCAAAAGAACCTTACACTAAACGATAAAGGTTAAAAAACGGTGGTATTCGTTGGAACCTCGTCTGCATCCAAATTAAGAAAATTTATATCTGATTGTTCTTTAGAACCTGATTTCAAATTCGAGCATATGGTGAGTTTGACTTGGTATGCCTATTGAAATTGATTTCTTTAACCGTAATACCTTAATTAGATTATAAACAGAAAAATAATCCTTTTTTTATTCTTCTAGATAATATTGTATTACTCATGGAGAAACATTTTCTCAAACCTCTTTATTGTATTGTGGCGATACCTTTTGTATGATAACGATATTATCATCATTTAAAACGCTATTATTATTTCTAGTAGTAGTTACAACAGGCACAACAACACCAGCACTTTTCCATCAAGACATTGGGGCACAAATATTTGGCCAAGATGGTTCTGATGGAATAAACTCCAATGAAGATGGTCAATTCAGTACAAATAATCCGGTTCTATTTGATCCTTTTGGTGAACTTGATTTCGTATTTCCTCTTGCTACTTTGGAATCCATGGCTCCTCC
>JADDOQ010000231.1 GCA_016782315.1 Nitrososphaeraceae archaeon
ACCACTATTTTCACACGGGGCTTTTTCTTCTTTATATCTACTATTAGCTGTGTAATCCTGTCTTCTGCTATCTGTCCATCTATCAGCATGGGGTCAACCTTATCCTGGTGCTCCTCAAACACCTTTAGAGACTCTTCAGCAGAAGATATTTTGAAACACTTGAATCCATTTAGAACAAATACTCAACTCAATAACGTGTTAATGTCAGCATCTTCTGTTGCAATGACGATAGTGCCATTTACATATTTACATAGTTTAACCTATTGTAATATCTTCTATTCTTTCCAATGCTTCTCACACTTCTCTAAGGTTCTATGAAATTTTAATATATATACACAATATGAAAAAGGTTCAAGACAAAACAACATAGATAGTTTATTCATCAATTTACAATAAAGAAAAGACATGTCAATTACAGGACCAGTTATATTTACTATTTTTTTATATTGGTTTATCAATGGATGATGTTTGATATTTTTGGCTTAAATCATTTTCGTTTAATTTAAGAGTAATTTCATTATCTATTAAGGTTGCAATTTCCAATCTAGGAATATCATATTTTATTTCTTTTCCTTCTTTCTCTGATCTTACAATAAATGTGTCTGCAAATGCTGCTTCCACATTTCCAATCTTCAAGCCATCTGATGCAAAGACAGTTTTGTAGTTTATTCTATCATCACTGTTAATTTTTCCTTCGAAAGGATATTCAGTCATATATTATACAATATATTATTCATTAAAAAAAGATAAATTCTAGATACATTCACAATTATATCCTTGCCAGAAGATAATAATTATCTTGTATATGGTTTGCTTTTCAAAAAAAGAAGACAAATTTGCCTTCTAGCAAATATGTTGTCTTGTCCGGCTGTCCCAATTAGCTAAATTGAATTCAGTATGAGCCTTCGCAAAGAAAGGTGTATATCTACTTGTTCAATTGTTTAACAATTGGTCGAAAGAATAATCAAAAAAACCAGTATAGTTTCAAGTTATTTTATCTATTTATTTATAAATACATATAATGGCCTAGCCTTGAGGATGATGAAGAATCTTTTTTGCATTCTGATCCATCTACCTATCTGAATAGCATGGCGTTACAATCACATTCTTTTGCAATTTCCAATGCCGTGCTTCCCAGTATTATTTCCTTAATGTTGTTTTTTTGCTATTATTATCAGATAAATGTCCTTCTTTTTGGAGTAGTCCAGAATAGATTTCTCTTTACGCAGGCGCTCGTCAAGAAACTCTATTTCTACTTTTACTGCCTTGCCATCGGCGTTTTTCTTTAAATTGAGGAGCATGTAGTTTACCTTTTGAATGTATTCCTCTAACTTGATGTTGCTTAATTTGTTGTGCTGAGGACTAGATGTATGTATATCGGGTATATCAAACACTGTTATAGCAAATAATGATGAGTTGTATTTGCTGGCACTTGTATGCCAAGGAAAAAGAGCATATGGTTATAGGCTTGCTAAATGGGGAACACCAAGAGAAATTATTGAGGCGACTTACGTATCATTTCGATGAGTGGGAATTAAAATATGAATCTTTGTAGATTTCATATTGTTACTAAAAAAGAGAGCGGGTTCGGTGGGATTAGGTTCCTTATGGTATAGTGGTTCGGTGGAAACAACTGCAAATTTGGTTCTAATCAAGAATATGTGAAACAAATTTTAGCCATTTGCCACCCTTGTCGACTTCTCCTATTGACGCTCCATAGGCTAATCAGGATAACTACTATCTGTAGGCAATAGATTTTGGATATGTCTATGGATTGGATATCTGCTTGTAATCGGGGTCATGTTGACTAATCTTTAAGGTTACCTGAGAAGTGCTCCACTCCTAGCAAAAGAAAATAAAAAAATGGTGTAAAAGAATTAGAATGTATCTTTGATCAAATAGTCCAGGGTTCAAGACCCAAGGTATTTATTCTCTATGTAGGTCACAAAGTAATCCGGGTTATAGTATTCATTGAAGGTATTGTTAAGAAGCGTTTTGGGAGCATATACAGATCCATGCTGATGTATTTTTAGTCTTAACCATTCTCTGATAGGCTCGAAATTGCCACCCTTGATGTCTTCCTCGTAATCCTCTAGGTCTTTGCGCATCTTTGAAGCAATGATCGCTGAAACCAAGTTTCCCAAAGTGTAGGTTGGGAAATAGCCAAAGAGTCCACTGCTCCAATGGGTATCTTGAAGCACTCCCTGCGAATCCTTGGTTGGCCGCACTCCGAGCAGTTGCTCCATTCTATCGTTCCAGAATTCAGGAATCTCATAGACACTGAGCTCATCTCCAAATATTTTTTTCTCCACCTCATATCGTATTGCTATATGGAGATTGTATGTGACTTCGTCGGCGTCAACTCGTATGCAATCAGCCTTGACGTTGTTGAAATATAGGTACAACTCGTCATCTGGTGCCTGGTTTGCGGAACTTACCTGCTTTCTAATCAAGGGAGATATCAATTGA
>JADDOQ010000232.1 GCA_016782315.1 Nitrososphaeraceae archaeon
AGTCTATATTTTTTAATGAAAATTGCCATTCTTATGATTGCAACAAGGGATAAACAGAGACTATAAAGCGCGGCTAAATTCACAAAATAAACATCCCACAAAAATCCAAATGTTATGTTACTGACAAAAAAACACACCTGATACCAAACGGTATAAACCACAAGCGGTTCCCCCTAGTTCTGGAGACACATATTTTGGTATTACCGCCCTCCGAACGGTTTCTAAAATCCCAAGGTAAAGCCCAAACACGGAAGCCAAAACAAAAGCATAAAGAGAACTATCTAACGAAAAGGCCACACTATTGTTGATACTGCAAAGATGAATATCCCAATATCAACATTTTTTCCTTACCGATTCTATCCGCAAAAATGCCTGCTGAAATGCCAATTATTGTGTGTGCTACATTGATTATTACATACACTATATGGGTATTAGGCTTTGGTCTATTCCAAGGTCTGAGCCTTTTAACAAAATGAACGAAAAGTTAAAAGCGCCAAGGCTGAATACACCAGTAACAATCAGAAAAGAAACAAACGGTTTGTTTCTCTTAAAAAGTCCACCTATGTTTTCAAATATTGTTGTGTTAGACAGTTTTTTTATTGCAACCTCCTTTACAAAGAACACCAAAATTGTTACTGCAATAGCACCGGGAATAAGTGAGAGAAGAAAAACTGCCCTAATGTCCATTGTCTGCAAAATTGCAAAGGCCACTATGGGTCCCACTATAGCACCCATTTGGTCAATTGTTCTGTGTATCCCAAAGGCCTTTCCCGAAATTGATTCCGATACGGAATCAGCTATCAAAGCATCGCGAGGAGCCGTTCTAATGCCTTTTCCCATTCTGTCTGTTGCCCTCACCACAAAGGCATCAAACCAACCACTACTAAACACAAAGAATGGCTTGCTTATTGTTGACAATCCATACCCAATTATAATGAATATTTTTCTTTTCCGTAGCTTGTCAGACAATGCGCCTGAAAACATTCTAAAAACATAACTAGTTAACTCAGAGGAACCCTCTATTGCGCCAAGAATTGCTCTTGACACTCCCAAACTGCCAACCAAGAAAAGGGGAAGGACACTCAAAATCATTTCAGTTGAAAAGTCAGTAAAGAAACTCACCAAACCCATCGAGAGGACATTGCGTAGGCCCTTTGGCTTATCCTGCGGATTTGAAGAGTCTTTTGGAATCAAATGTCTGTTTTTGATGGAATACACTTGTATATGGTTCTTCAACCAATTATCTCAATTGAGAACACGAGGTTACAACCCTTTTGTACTGATTCAACAAACCTAATAGATTATTTTCATTATTGCAAGGATAACGTAAATTACATGACCCATTGTAACAAGGACATTGAATTGTCCTCATTTAGTATAATAAATAATATTCCAATGCAATGACCTTGATGTTCTTACCCTCCAAAAATGTTACATGGTTTCTCATCATGGAAAGGATTATAGAATTGCTTGATTAATTACATACTTTTTGACAGTATCTTAAATAAAAGGTAGTATTCATTGTTAATGAATCAAAGTTTTGACAGAGCGGCTTGAGAGAAACAAGAAAAACGTTACTGCATTCTACGACCTGATGTTTAACCAGAATAATCCCACTGAGGCCATCAGCAAATATGTAGGAGATGTCTACATTCAGCACAATCCGGCAGTGGCTGACGGCAAGGAGGCTTTCATAGAGTATTTTGAAAGAATGGCAAAGGAGTATCCTGACAAGCGTGTTTACTTCAAGCGTGTGATAGCCGAAGGGAACTATGTGGCTTTGCACTGCTATCAGGAGTGGCCTGGCGACAGTAGCAATTGGGCCGGCATTGATATATTTCGCTTGGATGGTGAGGGTAAAATTGTGGAACATTGGGATGTGCTGCAGAGAATACCCGAGAAAAGTGCCAACAACAACACAATGTTCTGATTAAATTTGAAATTCTCTTTAGATTAGTCCTGTTATCAAATACAGGACACGAAACCTGAACATTCAGCGTGAATCAGGGCATGGAGGCCCAGTGGTTAACCTAAATGAAATAGCCCATGAGATTTGCATAACACAACACAGCATTACCATCACCAAGGTGTTTGTTTTCCATTTCAGACACGCCCCTTGGATATTGGACATGGTGCACCGTCTCTTTTCCCCACTGTATGTGTTTTGGGCATTAGGATGCTGATTGCAGTAAAGGAAAGATTCTCCAGATCCATTCAAAATGGCAAGCTATGACTTTAGTGTTTCTTGGGTTTTATCACGGATCTCATCAGCACTTGCCCTTTAGCACTATACCAGGGCAAGACCATCACATACACACCTATCGGAAAAGCACGCTGCTTGAGTGTGGCGAGAAAACCGTCATCCAAAAGGCATGGCCTTTGAAAGCATTCCCGGTTACTATCCGTATTAAAAACAAAGCGAATGAGGTTCAATTGCCTTGGTAAATGGTGAGGGCATTCGCAGGCCGACACGACAAAGAAAAAGTAGCAGGCATATGTCGATAAAGGAGGAGGAGAACGATAAACCATTGTTTTAGCCAAACCGATTGGATGCGTGTATTTTTTCCTAAAGATTAGAGACAGAGATGTCGATGGCTTTGGTTGTATATAAAACTGCTGAAATATGTCGAATTCTAGGACAAAATACAAAAAAGAGCGAGCAAATTTGTTGAAAATAGTT
>JADDOQ010000088.1 GCA_016782315.1 Nitrososphaeraceae archaeon
ATGGTGAAATCTAATGCATGTATGCTGAATAACTATTCTGAAATGAAACTCATAGATGTTGGTGAAGATCCAAAGGATCCTGGCGGTTATTTTATAATCAATGGTTCTGAAAGGGTAATAGTTGGATTAGAGGATTTATCATACAACAAGATTATTGTGGATATCGAGGAAACTGCTGGCACTGTTTTATACAAGGCAAAGGTCTATTCATCTATAGTTGGTTATCGTGCCAAGTTAGAGCTAATCAGGCGTCCGGATGGATCAATTGTATCCAAGATACCTGGATCTCCAGTTGATATTCCTTTAATTATTTTGGTACGCGCGTTAGGGCTCGAGGCCGATAAAGACATAGCAAATGCTGTTTCCTTAAATGAAGTTCTTCAGGATGAATTGGAACCTTCATTTGAGAAATCAGGAGACGTGTTAACAAGCAGGGATGCAATTGTCTATATAAGCAAAAGAATTGCTCCTGGTATGTTAGAGGAATTTCAAATTAAAAGGGCTGAAACCCTTTTGGATTGGGGATTGCTGCCCCATCTCGGAAAAAACCCTGACAATAGATATGAGAAGGCATTGTTTTTGGGCGAATCTGCCTGTAAACTAATAGAATTGAACATGGGTTGGATAGAAACCGATGACAAAGATCACTATGGCAATAAAGTGATAAAATTTGCAGGTCAAATGCTGGCTGATCTTTTCAGGACTGCTTTTAGAAATCTCATTAGAGATATGAAGTATCAATTAGAAAGGTCCGGTCAAAAAAGAGGAATCAATGCTGTAGCTGCAGCAGTAAGGCCTGGAATCATTTCCGATAAGCTAAATAATGCCATAGCTACTGGAAATTGGGGAAGGGGCAGGGTTGGTGTCACTCAACTTTTGGACAGAACCAATTATATGTCTACTGTGAGTCACCTCAGAAGAATCCAATCACCCCTAAGTAGAAGCCAACCTAATTTTGAAGCACGAGACTTACATGCTACCCATTTTGGTAGGATCTGTCCAGCTGAAACTCCAGAGGGTTCAAACTGTGGATTGGTCAAAAACTTGGCTCTCTCAGCAATAATTTCTGTTAGCGTGCTGTCATCAGATGTAATAGAGAAACTGTATGAGCTTGGTGTTCAAAATGTCAATGAAGCAAACGACGATTTAAAGGATAGGGGAACAAGGGTTTTTGTTGATGGTCGCTTAATTGGATATATTGAGGATGGCCGACATTTATCTAACCGTCTAAGAACTATGAGGCGATCAGGCAGAATGCACCCTCACATGGGGGTTTATTATTATTCCTCAATAAACGAAAAGGCTACAAAAAGACTATACATAAGCTGCAATTCTGGAAGAGTACTCAGACCACTTACCATTATGAAGGACGGCAATGTTTTATTAACCAAAGAGATACTTGAGAAAGTATACAAAAAATTCCTTTCATGGACGGATTTGCTGTATATGGGAATTGTAGAACTAGTGGATGCAAATGAGGAAGAAAATTGCTATATTGCAAGTGATGTAAAGAGCCTTGGCGCTGATCACACACACGTTGAAATTTTCTTATCTGCGATACTTGGTGTTGGGGCCTCCATTATACCTTATCCTGAACATAACCAATCTCCTAGAAATACATATGAGAGTGCGATGGCTAAACAAAGCCTGGGATTCTCCACACCTCTTATGAATGCCAGTACTTATGTAAGGCAACATTTTATGCTGTATCCCCAAATGCCTGTAGTAAGTACTAAAGCCATAAACTTACTTGGACTTGATGATAGACCAACCGGGCAAAACTGTGTAGTTGCCGTATTACCATTTGAAGGCTATAATATTGAGGATGCTGTGGTGTTTAGTAAATCTTCGATAGATAGGGGTTTATCTAGAACCTTTTTCTATCGTGTATACGAAGCTGAAGCAAAGCAGTATCCTGGTGGAATGAAAGACATTTTTGAAATCCCTTCCTCAGATGCTAATATTAGGGGATACCGTGGAGAAAAAGCTTACCGTTTACTAGAGCCTGATGGCGCTATAATGCACGAATCTGTAGTGAATGGGGGTGATATTTTAATAGGCCGCACATCTCCTCCGCGATTTATGGAAGAGTATAAAGAATTCGAGGTAAAAGGTCCATACAGACGAGATACGTCTATCGGTGTTAGGCCATCTGAGAGTGGTGTGGTTGATACTGTTATTATGACGCAATCAGTAGAAGGTGGAAAAATGTACAAAATTAGGGTAAGAGATATGAGAATTCCTGAGATTGGTGATAAGTTTGCCTCAAGACACGGTCAAAAGGGAGTAGTTGGAATGCTTGTAAACCAAGAGGATCTGCCATATACAGAAGACGGGGTAGTTCCCGACGTAATGATAAATCCACATGCCTTCCCATCGAGAATGACAGTTGGCATGTTTATGGAGTCCCTCGGTGGAAAAGCTGCTTCTTTGAGGGGAAAAATAGTTGATGGTTCTGCATTCTTGGGAGAAAAATTAAATGATATTAAGGATATAATGGAAAGCTATGGTTTCAGACATAGCGGTAAAGAAACCATGTATGATGGACGAACCGGAAAACGTTTTCCAGCCGATGTTTATGTGGGTGTAGTATACTATCAAAAACTTCACCATATGGTTGCCGATAAAATACACAGTAGAGCCAGGGGACAAGTTCAAATGTTGACCAAACAACCAACTGAAGGTAGAGCTAGAGGTGGTGGTTTGAGATTTGGGGAAATGGAGAGAGATTGCTTAATTGCATATGGGGCATCAATGATGCTAAAGGATAGGCTGTTGGAGGAATCAGATAAAGCAGAAGTAAACATATGCGAGAGATGCGGTTTGTTGTCCTATTTTGACACTAAACAGAGGAAATACGTTTGCAGAGTGTGTGGTGATAAGGGAAAGGTTTCAAATGTGATTATTGCCTATGCTTTTAAACTATTGCTACAAGAAATGATGAGTTTAAATGTTGCCCCAAGATTACTAATTAAGGAGAAAGTTTGATTGGTTTTTCATTTTGCGAAAATAAAAGGTGTATTTTAAATGAGTGATGAATCCTTTAAAATTCTTGATGGGATTAGATTTAGCATTTGGTCCCCAGTAGAAGTTAGAAAGTTCAGTGTAACGGAGATAACTGCCCCTGAAACTTATGATGAGGATGGTATGTCTGTGCAAGGTGGACTTATGGATGGTAGGCTTGGAACCTTGGAGCCTGGACAAAAGTGTGCTACATGTGGAAATACTTCAGCCAGATGCCCCGGACATTTTGGGCATATCGAACTAGCTGAACCCGTTTTGCATATTGCGTTTATAGATGATATCCATAAATTGTTATTGATTACCTGCAGGGCCTGCAATCGACTAAAATTAAGTAACGAAGATCTTGTCAAATACAAAAATCTGCGTGACAGCAAGGCGCCATATGCAGTTATTACGCTTGAAAATGTTAAAGATGATATCATAGAGAAAGCAAAAAAAGTAAAAGTTTGTCCCCATTGCCAAAAGGAGCAATATGATTTAATCTTTACAAAACCTACTATTTTTGTGGAAAAAACAGATGTAGGTGAGAACAGGCTGCTGCCCATTACAATTAGGGAGAGGCTGTTGAGTGTCTCTAACGAGGATCTGATTCTTTTGGGATACGATCCCAAAACCGCCAGACCTGAATGGTTTATCTTACAAGTACTACCTGTGCCCCCTGTTACAGTACGACCGTCTATTATTTTGGAAACTGGGATTCGATCAGAGGATGATCTCACACATAAATTAGTCGATATTATAAGGGTAAATCAAAGGCTAAAAGAAAGCAAAGAAGCAGGTACTCCACCTTTGATTGTTCAAGATCTTGTTGATTTGTTACAATACCATGTAACAACCTACTTTGATAATGAGGTTTCGGGCATACCGCAAGCTCATCATCGTTCTGGTAGGCCACTTAAGACAATCACCCAAAGACTTAAAGGCAAAGAAGGGCGGTTTAGGGGTTCGCTATCTGGCAAAAGAGTTGACTTTTCAAGCAGAACGGTTATTTCGCCTGACCCAAATCTGCACATTTCTGATGTTGGTGTTCCAAGTGATGTGGCAAAAAAACTTACGATTCCCGAGACTGTGTCAAATTGGAATATGGAAAAATTAAAAAAACTAGTGCTAAATGGGCCTAATATTTATCCTGGAGCAAATTACATTATTCGACCAGATGGGGTGAAAATAAGATTGGAGTATGTCGCAGACCGGGCCCCTATATCTGATTCCTTGGCAATTGGATATACCGTAGAACGACATTTGTTGGAGGGTGATATTGTTATATTTAACAGACAGCCATCGTTGCACCGAATGTCCATAATGGCGCATAACGTTCGGGTTTTGCCATACCGCACATTCAGGGTTCACCCTGCTGTCTGTCCTCCATACAATGCTGATTTTGATGGTGATGAGATGAACCTGCATGTCCCACAAAGTCAGGAGGCTCGTGCTGAAGCAGCTCTTTTAATGAGAGTGCAAGATCAGATTATTTCGCCTAGATATGGTGGTCCAATTATTGGTGGCATACGCGATTTTATCACCGGTGCGTTTCTTTTAACTAAAGATGAGACGTTTTTAACTGCTGATGAGATTTCTAACCTGGCTTATCTGGGAGGATATGACGGTCCCTTGCCTAAACCCGAGATGGAGAAGGATGGAAAACCGCTATATTCTGGTAAACAGTTATTCTCGCTGTTTTTACCAAAAGACTTTAATTTTATAATAACTTCAAAATGGAACAAATCTTCCAAAAGACCGGGGAAAGACGTTGTGATAAAGAATGGACAGCTTTTGTCTGGTGTAATCGATAAGGCTTCGATAGGCGCAGAGGAGCCAGACAGCGTACTTCATCGTATAGCTAAAGACTATGGTAACGAGGATGCAAAAACGTTTTTGGATTCCATTTTGATAATGCTAAAGACATACATCACTCACAGGGGATTTAGCTACGGTTATTCTGACTTGTGGTTAAAAGACGAAACCAGAAAAGAAATTTTCGATGTAATTGACAAGACCTACAGTAAAATCAATGATTTGGTACAACAGTATAAAGATGGTACTTTGCCATTGACTAGGGGCCTTTCACCTGAAGAAGCTTTAGAGCTATATGTTGTTAATGAACTGTCTAGGGCAAGAGATAGGGCTGGTAAAACTGCTGATAGATCGTTTCCGGATGATAACTCCGGTGTTATCATGGCTTCTACAGGCGCAAGGGGTTCAACATTAAATATTGGTCAAATGACCGCTGCCTTGGGTCAGCAATCTATCCGTGGTAAAAGAATTATCAAAGGATACAGAAACAGGGCATTGGCCCATTTTAAGCCTGGTGAACAAAACCCTGATTCGAAAGGTTTTGTAAAATCAAATTACAGGGACGGACTTAGTCCAATAGAATTCTTCTTTCATGCCATGGGCGGTAGAGAGGGTTTGGTTGACACTGCTGTGAGAACTCAACAGTCTGGCTATATGCAGAGAAGGCTTATCAATGCACTGGAGCATTTAAAAGCAGAATATGATCTGACCGTCAGAGACCCTCATGGAAACATCATCCAATTTAGATATGGCGACGATGGAATTGATCCCGCAAAAAGTGATCATGGTGAAGCCGTTAATATTGATAGGCTGGTAGAGGCTGAGTCAGTTGTAGATGAGGACCCAAACAAAGCAGATGAAAACGGAATAAAAGAAATTTTGGAGGGACTCCAAGACAAGATGAATCCAAAGTTGCATTCAGACATCAGGAATGCGTTGTCAAATTACCCACTGAGTTTACCCGGAGTGGAAAGAGTTGTTCATAGGATTATTGATTTGTTTGAAAGGGCAATGGTAGAGCCAGGGGAGTCTGTTGGTGTAGTGACCGCTCAATCAATAGGCGAACCTGGAACCCAAATGACTCTTAGGACTTTTCATTTTGCTGGCGTTAAGGAAAGAAATGTTACCTTGGGATTGCCTAGGTTGATTGAATTAGTTGATGCAAGAAAAAAACCAGTCACCCCTACAATGGACATCTATCTGGATGAGGATCACCGATTATCAAGAGAAAAGGCACTTGAAGTAGCAAAGAGGATTATTTTCACAAAGATTTCCGATTTGGTCAGTAAGGTGGATACCGATTATAGCGGTGTTTTGACCTTTAATTTTTCTGAGAAAAAAATAACAGATAGGGGAACCAGCATGAGCGAAATACAGGAAGTATTAAAAAGTTCCAAAAAAAGATATGATATTTCTGTAGATGAAAACAGTTTTGTAATTCGGATTTCGATGTCAGAGGAGCCAGATGCTCAAACTTTACTTACATTGAGAAACAAGCTATTGAATGGCCGAGTTAAGGGTGTTCCTGACATTGAGAGAGTTACTATTGTGAAGCAAAACGATGAATGGGTAATCCAAACTTCAGGCTCTAACCTTGCTAAAGTAATTTTAGTGGAGGGTGTTGATTTGTCTAGAATTGCCACAAATAATGTTTTTGAAATTTGGCAAACCCTCGGTATAGAAGCCGCTAGGACTGCACTCGTTAAGGAAATAACAAACACTTTGGAAGAGCAAGGGTTGGAGGTTGATATAAGACATATCATGTTGGTTGCGGATTTAATGACATCAAAAGGCTATCTACAACAAATTGGGCGACACGGAATTGCTGGAACAAAAACATCTGTATTGGCAAGAGCTGCATTTGAGATAACAGTTCCTACCATTGCAAAGGCTTCCCTTGAAGGACAGATAGAGCCATTGAGAGGTGTGACAGAAAACGTAATCGTCGGAGCAACTGTGCCTGTCGGTACCGGAATGATTGATCTATATATGAGTGTCAAGGAATAGTAGGAGTAGATTACAAATGAATGAAAAAAAACTAAGAAAAGTCCTAAAAGATTCTGTAACAAATGACAAAATAAGAACAGGCACAAAAGAGGTGTTTCAGTACATAAAGGGAACCAATCTTATTTTGACATCAACTTCTCTTCCAGTTGATTCTTTAGAAAGGGTGAGAAAGTTATCTGAGGAAAGCAATATCTCTCTGTATAGCTTTCCGGGTAATTCTACTTTGCTTGGCCGTTTATGCGGCTTGACTTATAGGACAAGCATAGTATCATTAAAGAATGTCTCTGAAGAAGATGTTAAATCTATTTTGAGTTAACATCGACAAAACAACCCTTTCCTTTCCTTTCCTTTTATTAATATTTATCGATAATTGTAGTAAACAAGGGCCAATATTTTTTGCGTTTTGTTTTTTTATTTAGGCCTGTATATGACATAACGGTCTAATACAACATACCTTGCGTTTTGAAGAATAAGCCTAAACTGGAACAAGGAAAAGAGACTTATTTATACTTGAAAGAGTCTCTTATATTATAAATGGTGTATGGGTTTTGAGCGAGAAAATTAAGTTAACACCTGATGAGTTTAGTTTCTTATCTTTATTTCAGACGGTTACTACTGCAGTAGCCAGAGATTGCATAATTGATGATAAGGTAGACCGGGTTATTTTTGTTGTCCACAAAGGTCAAATGGGCATGGCAATAGGTAAAGGTGGCTCAAATATTAAACAATTACAAAATGTGATTCCAAAAAAAATAGAATTAGTTGAATATTCTGAAAACCCTGTCAATTTTATTAAAAATGTTTTTAATTCCGATATTATCCAAAATATTAAGATTAGTGAACGACTGGATGGTACAAAGAATGCTATTGTTGTAGTAGAAATGAAGAAAAAGGGGATTATAGTTGGGAAGGATGGGAGAAATGTTGATAAAGCCAGAATTTTGGCAAAGAGATATTTTAACATAACAAATGTTTTAATTTTAAGTCCGGAACAATTAATTAAAAGTGAGAATATGTGATATACATTGAGTAAATCTCCGTTAGGATTATTTTCAGGTAGAGTTTTAAAAGCCAAACGAAAACGCCAAAGATGGTCCAATCACTATTATAAGAGAAGAATGCTTGTGCTTGACAAGAAAGCCAATCCATTCGAAGGCTCCCCACAAGCAAGGGGCATTGTGTTGGAGAAAGTAGGTATTGAGTCAAAACAGCCTAATTCTGCAGTTAGAAAATGTGTTCGTGTTCAACTAATTAAAAACGGAAAGTCTATAACAGCTTTCCTTCCTCGAGACGGTGCGTTAAATTTTGTTGATGAACATGATGAAGTAATTCTCGAAGGCATTGGGGGTTCAATGGGTGGTGCTATGGGTGATATCCCTGGAGTTAGATGGCAAGTTTTCAAGGTTAATGGTGTTTCGCTTAACCAATTAGTTCTGGGCAGAAAAGAAAAACCAAGGCGATAATAAATGAGTGGAAAACAACAAACCAATGTATTGCTATTTAATAAATGGGATACAAGTGAAATAGAAATTGCCGATGAGGGACTGAAAAATGTTATTCTTATAAAACCTTTTATGACCATTCCCATAACCTTCGGTCGACATGAGCACCAGCGATTGAAAAAATCTGAAGTTCACATTATTGAGCGTCTAACAAACAAATTGATGCACTTTGGTAAAAGATATGCCAAAAATACTGGTAGGATGGGTGGGAAGAAAGCCAGGATTATCAATTTTATAAAAGCTGCCCTTGATATCATATATTTGGAAACAGGTAAAAACCCTGTAGAATTGTTGGTCCGAGCAATAGAAAATGTAGCGCCAAATGAAGACACAACCCGCATAGTTTATGGTGGCACCGTATACCACGTTTCTGTAGATGTATCGCCTTTGCGAAGAGTTGATCTTGCTTTGAGGTTTATAGCCGAAGGTGTACGAATTTCGACATATTCAAATCCTCACTCAATTGAAGAGGTATTGGCAAAAGAGATTATCTTGGCTTCAAATAGCGATATGAACAGCTATGCCATAAAGAAGAAAAATGAGCAAGAGCGAATTGCCATGTCATCACGATAACAGAAACAGACACACAACCCTGACTCTTCTTTTACCTTTCTCATTTGTTTTTGCATGTCTTTGTTTTTCTGAACATAGGGTTATTATTTATGAATAGTAACAAAGATGATTCTACCTTTAACAAAGTCAATCTCTTGAAAACTCCTTCCGGAAGGAAGATTTTAAAAAAAGGGATTATTAAAGATGAGGGCTATAGGCAATTCAAAAAATATGCTGATTTGTCAAAAAAAGAGTATGATGGGTTTGTTTTGCGTTTTAAAACCGATATTTGTGGTTTATTGGACTCCGATTCTGTACCTCTTTCTACCCATGACGAGTTTATAACTGAAATAGGGGGATCGAACGATCTTAGGCTTGATTCCAAAGATTTTCCCAAGGTCAAAAACAACCTGTTGGAGGGTGATAATCTGTTTGACCGAATCAAAAGGATACTTAATTCAAACTTTGTAAAAATGACTTTTCCTGTTTTTTATGCTTTGTATGACGGT
>JADDOQ010000089.1 GCA_016782315.1 Nitrososphaeraceae archaeon
TATGTGGCTGAAACATCATTTCTTGGAAATAATACAGCTAATACCATGGTGATTGCAATAATGCCTACAATTGCAGGGATTATTATTTTCATATATTGTTTTCTTTTTCTTCTGCCTTTAGCGAAATAACTAGTATTATTATTTTCTTCTTTCATATTTGAATTATTTTTATTATTATTGTTATTTCCAGTATCTTTTCTTTTTCTATTCATCTTGGATTGATTTTTATATGCAAGTCTCTAATTTAAAATTAATATTGTAATTGTGTTCTGTTAATTATTTATTCTTTTATTATCTCATTAATTATATGTTGCAGATTTTTTGAAAAAGGGTGATTTGGATTATTAACTACTGTTAAAAATTCTCTAGAACTAAATTGAATGTCGCAATAACAAGGCAAAGGTGTAAGGTATTTTATACCTGTCACTTCTTCTAATCCTTCTAGAACATTTTGTGGATTCTGCATTTCTAATTTATTATTGCTGTCTATTTGCTTAAAATATGTGTGTGCTGGATTAGTTTTAACTTCTGGAGAATTAATTAGTGTTACAGGCACGCAATACCCTGATATTCTGTTAAGTAATATGTATGTAATAGCTCCGAATTTTACGAATGTTGTATAGATTTCATTTAGTAGTTTTTTTGTTCCCTCTATGTCCAAGTCATCCATTTTCATGGTGAGTATTAATTTATCCGCTATAGATAGAGCGTTTATGGACCAATGCCTGATACCTGGACTGGTGTCTATTATTATATAGTCGATATCCATCTTTGTTATAATTTGCTCTCTTAAAAATACTAATTTTCTAAATTGTTTTTTCCAGTATTCGGATCCATTGCTAATTTCAAACTTAAATATGGCATCCCTGTTAGGATTTGAAAATCCTGCATAAATCTTGCCTAACAGTGACTTTCCGTTATATATAGACTCTGTCATGTCTATTATCGTTTCTTCAACATCTGCATTGTTATCTAAAAAGTCATTTATCCATTTTTTTGGGGTTATCTTAAAGTAATTGTGTAAGCTTGGAGCGTATATATCTAAATCTATAAGGGCAACTTTTTTTCCTGTTTCTGCAAGCGATGCCGCAGTATTTGCAGCAATGGTGGTTTTACCTGTGCCACCTTTGTACGAATGTATTGCAATGCAATGAGTCATTCACTTACAATCTATTACTTTATAATATTTAATAATAATCTTTTGAAATATTTGTTTTATTTTATTAATTGTCATTACTGTTTTAAAATTAATGCAATTCTTGGTAATTTTTGGGAGTTTTCCTAATATCATAAATGTAGTATTTTAAAAAAAATATGGTTTGCAATTAGGAGCCTTAATTAATTTACAACGCATTTTACATTTTAAATACATGATTTTTATCTAAAATAATGGATTGATAATTATTATCTTGTGAACCCTGCTTTGGTATTGCCTATCACTTATTTTAATTCCTTTTTTATTTTAAAAGAACAGAAAAAAAAATTATTTATGGGATTCATCAATTTTCTCATAACCAAGTCATCAAAATCATCAATGTTTGGATCCAGTGTTAAAATCATAAGAAATTCTAACCTGTTGTTTTGATTTGTTATTGGTATTGTTATTCTTAGAATCTTTTCGTACAAAGAACAAGTATAATATAATTTACCTAAAATGTTTTGCCATCTTAACCTTGTATATTGCCTTGTAGATGCAGTTATTGCATATTGCTCTGTCTCCTCATCATTTAATAGCGGTACTATGCCCTTTCTTTCTCCCTTTGTTAATATTATTCCGTGTTTGTCTGCAATTCCGACAAACCTTATTCTGGAATCCGTGTCTATAATTTTATCACACAATCCTTTAAACTCTGAAATATTGTTTACCATATTTTGTTATTAAAAGAGTTTTCTGTGTTATAAAACTTATATTTATCTTTCATCCTTTTTCTACTTGTTATGAGCCTTAATTGATTATCATACTATATATTATGGATTTACTGAGTATATGCCATAAAAAATAAAAATGTTGTTAGTTAAATAACCAAAATTTTATTCCTATTGAATATTCCTAAATAAAAGTTGTTTATCAAATTTTAATTATGGTTCTATATTAGAAAAATGATTGCCTATTGTTTTCAACAAGATTTAAATTTATCATGTTCATATTAATGTATTTAACATCATTCTTGTATTTGTGTCATGTTGACTAAAATAGGTAATATTTCAATAGGTTATAATCACTGCCCAAGAGTAATGGGAATAATTAATTTAAGTCCCGAATCCTTTTACAAAAAATCTATAAAATTAAACTCTGATGAAATACAAAATACTGTTTTGGATATGCAATCCTCAGGTGTTGACATAATTGATATCGGGGGTATGTCTACAGCTCCTTATTTGAAAACATTTATCCCAATCGATTTAGAGATTGAAAGACTGCAATATGCAGTATCTGCAATCCGCCAGATTAGTGATATACCTATATCAATAGATACTGTTAGATCTGAGGTATTAGAATCCCTGTTAAAGTATGAAATAAATGCAGTTAATGATGTTACTGGATTAAAGTATGATAAAAAGATGCCTTTAACTGTTTCTGAATCTAATCTTCCAGTCATTATCGGTGCTTATAGAAGCCATTCTAATTCTTCAAATCTATTCACGGGCGATGTATATGATACCATTAACCTATTAGTAGAAAGTATTGATATTGCTGCTAGTTACAAAATCGAAGGAGAAGGGGTAATAATTGATCCATCAATTGGTTTTTTTAGAAAAGTTGGTAATAATCCTTTTTTTTCAAAGATCGATGGAATGGATTGGTATATCCGTGATATTAATATACTTTCTAACATTTCATTATTATCTTCTCTGCACAAACCTGTTTGTATTTCGGTTTCGAGGAAGTCATTCATGGGTTCATTATTGGATTTAAATTTAGAGGAGAGACTTATACCATCAATAATCACAGAGATCCATTGTGTATTAAATGGGGTTTCTCTAATACGAACCCATAATGTAAAAGAAACTAAACTAGCAGTAAATATGATAGACATATTAAATTGATATGTTTTGCATTTTCTGTAACAATTATAACTATAAGGAAGATAATATTTTGTGATTTGATGTGAATAAAATTCAAGAAATTGATCGTGTGCTTCCAGGAAAACCTCTTTCGGTAATTGAAGAATTCGAATCGGGAAAAAATACTTTTGTATTTGATGGGGAAGTAAGATCATCTGTAATAGGTAAACCTGTGGTTAATATGGTTAATAGAATATTAAATGTTACACAAAGAAATCCTCCAATGATACCTAAAATCGGGGATATTGTGACGGGTTATATTGATATGCTGTTTGGAAATATGATATCTGTGAGAGTCGTCTATATCAATGACAAAAATTCTCATTCTGGGTTTTCCGCAATTGCGTCAACTCGTATCTCTAATATGGGTAATAATTATTATTCTAGTTGGCGTGAAAGAAACTATAAGGGAAAGCTTATATTTAAAGTAGGTGACATTATTCGCGGAAGAGTCTATAGTTTGTTGAACTCTTCAATCCATATAACATTGGAAGACAAAGATTTAGGTTTAGTTTATACAATTTGTTTTTCATGTGGAAATACTGATCTAATTAAAGTTTCTGGAGGCTTAAAATGCCCAAATTGTGGTAATTATGAGGAAAGAAAAGTTTGCATTGATTATGGTAAAGAGGCTTTTACATCACTTTATGATAAACAATATCTTATGGGATGAGATAAATTGTGAAAATTGGATTTCAAGGCGAATCAGGATCATACAGCGAGATAGCTGCATTCAGGTATTTTTCCAATATCCAATCTGAATTTATTCCATTTAGATCTTTCCAAGATTTATTTGATGGTGTTGAAAATTCTTCCTTGGATTATGCAGTAATCCCAATTGAGAATTCTATAGAAGGTAGTGTAAATGAAACTTATGATTTACTTGTGGAAAAACACTTATTTGTTATAGGTGAAATTTACCAAAGGATAAGGCATTGTTTAATTGTTAACAAACAATCTATTGAAATAAAAACTGTTTATTCTCATCCTCAAGCTTTGGCCCAATGCAGAAATTATATAAGAAAAAAATCTTTAGACCCAATACCATCATATGATACTGCTGGTTCTGTAAAATTAATAAAAGAGCATTCTTTGGTTAACGCATCGGCTATTGCTAGTAAAAGAGCCGCAGATATTTATGATATGAAAATAATTGAAGAAGGCATTGAAGATAAAAACAATAACTTTACTAGATTTTTAGTAATATCGAAAACGCCTGATTATCAAAACAATGCAGATAAAACTTCTATAATTTTTTCTATTTCCCATACACCTGGTTCCCTATTTTTGATTTTAAAGGAGTTTGCATTAAGAAATATTAACTTAACAAAAATTGAATCAAGGCCAACTAAAGATGTTCCATGGGAATATTATTTTTTTGTTGACTTTGAAGGCAACCCAAATGACAACGTAATAATGAACTCCCTATCAGATGTAAAAAAGGAGGCCCTTTTTTTTAAAATACTTGGTTCTTATAAAAAGGCCGAGATTATTTAGTTTAAGCTTGATTTCTCATTCTAATTCCAAGTATTATTATAATTATTCCTGTTATTATTAGCATCATTTGACCGCTAAAAGCTATAGAACTGGCCTTAGAAAAAGCTCCCAAATTCAAATTAATATCGGTGTTTCCTGTATTAGTTATAAGAATCTTATATTTTCCATCTTTATCTGATTTTATTGTTTCATTGAATAATTTATTATTCTGGGTTTTGTTTATTATTACTTTGTTTAAAGGATCTGTTATTACTATTGATGCACTCGATTTATTGAAAAAGATGTTTGCAATATTCCCAATATTCATATCTGGAGTAAAAAATCCAGATTGATTAGGTTTAATTGTCTCTGAAATTTGTACAAATCTAGGAATATTGGAATCTATTACTGAAACAATGCCTATTCCTATAAATATGCTACCTGCAATAAAAAAGATTATTAAAGATGTTTTTCTTGAAATATTAACCATTAATTGCCTTTGATTGATTAACTAATTATATAATCTTTACAAAAAGTCATTTTTTGTAAAGATATCATTCCCGAAATTTATTTCTGTAAATTAATGATTTTACTTGATACATTTTGATACCATTTTAAATGAATGAATGGATAAAAAGCTAATGTATTTGTTATTTAACTCTTTATCGTTATTTTTATGCCTTTTATTAAGGCTTTTACCAATCATAACCAGTGTTGAATTTTGAAAAATTCTTCTATCGGTTCTTTTTTTAGTAATTTAATTAAGGCTAATGATTGTGGAACAGATAAAACGGGTTTTGAGAAATAATTGTCAGTTCCTAGTCTTGGACATGCAACCTGTATAAACGCGTCTATGTTCTTAAAACTTAGTAACTTTTCGTTAGTAATATCTGTTAGGGCTATTAAATGAGTTTCTATTCCTAACCTGGATAATTCCTTTTTAATCTCCAGAGCTTTAACGTTTGCAAATTGACCCTCTTTTAAACCTATTATTATTCCAATTTTTCTTGAATCTAGTGCGTTGTACACTGATAAGATTGATTTTTTTTTGACTACCTCTGCTTCTTCATTAATTAATAAAAATTCTTCAAAATAAGGATCTAGCATATATGTTGGCTTTTCTGTGGATAGGGCTACTCCAATAGAATGAAACCTGCTTTGACCAAGAAAAACAAAAGCTTCTATTTTCTTGGTTATGTTGTGCACAGGATAAAATTCACAGCCAAACACTTGAGCATCATTAAGCTGTCCCTTGCCCTTTCCGATGAATACTGAAAATCCTTTTCCTTCAAAGATGTCTTTCACCCTGGAAATCTGATGAATGTGTTGGCTGTCTGTAACTAATGAAATGTTACTAAATTTTTCTTTTAATGCGTTAGCACACTTGATTGCAACCTTATCAAAACTGATATCGTCATACGCATTTATCATAAATACTTTATTACCAAATTTTTCCATAGCTATTGTATGTCCTATGTTAAACAAAATATCTGCATTTAACATATCGGCAGCATGTGTATTTAGATCACAGGAGCCCCAACTTTTCTCCCCAATTATGTATGAATTAATGTTGTATTTTTTTTCTATTTCTTCGGAAACAATTTGAATTTTTGGAAGCAGTGGCTCAGGTCCATTTAAAGCTACTGATCTGGGTTTTTGAGATTCGATTATTTGGAAAATTTTATTATCGTCAATTTTTATCATTTTTAACTTTTTTCATTATTGTTATTATCTCTCTTAATTAATATTTTTTTATGGCGGTAATTTGTTAAACTGTTCTATGCCTTATTATGATTTTTTAATGTTTATACTTATAGCATTATCTATATGTTATTTGATGTCTTTTCATCTATCTTTATTGATTGGAGATATGTGTTGAAGTGTAAAATTAACTGTATTGTCTATACCTGTTTAAGATATTCTCATCTTAATTCTTCACAACTATGACGATAAATTTGCAAAGAAATGCTTACCAGTTTTGCTAAATCTGTTTTCAATTGCTTTGATTCTTCTCAGTTGTTTTAAAGATCGTTGTCAAGATGCAATAGATGTCTCCTTTTATGTTTGATTTTTTCTAAAGTCAGTTATACTTAATATTAATATGGTAATTGATAAATAATTGCTAATGCAGAAAAGCCTATATCCAATAGATTATTGTATGAATTGACGTTATAATCGCTAAGATTTGAATTTAGATCTGTTGTTTCTAAAGACGGTTGAGAGGTTACTGGAAGAAATGATGCGGCAATAAGAACGAAAATGCCTAAAAATGATTATACTTTAACAGATCTATTACTCTTTTTATATATGACTAGTCTTTTTCCATTATGTTTTGCAAAGGTATTATTTTCGTATTTGTCATTATTTTTTATAATATTTTTTGCTAATGTTGCATACTTTTGTATTTTGAGTTTACTGTATCTTCCTAGAAAAATCATTGGAAAGGCTATAAAAATTATCAGACAGTAATGGACGAGGTTTTATGATGATGAAAAAAACCTCAAAATCTATATAGCATTATCTAAATTAAATAATTACATATTGATTTGATTGATAAGATAAAGTCGTATAATGATGTTAAGACAAGTGTAACCAATTGCCACTTGTGCAAACTATGTAATAGCAGAAATAATGCCGTTCCGGGGCGTGGAAGCCTTGATGCAAAAATATTGTTTGTAGGTGAAGCACCAGGAAAAAACGAGGATAAATGGGGTTTACCATTTATTGGTTTTGCAGGTAAACTGTTAGAAGATGCTCTAAAAAAATCCGGAATGGAAAGGGATAATGTGTACATTACCAATGTTGTAAAATGCAGGCCACCAAATAATCGAGTTCCAGACAAAAACGAAATTGATACATGTTTGCACTATTTAAAAAAAGAGATACAGATCATCTCTCCTACTATTGTTTGTATCCTTGGAGCAACTGCTTTACAATCGATTTTAAATCTTAAAAATATGAGACTATACCATGGAAAAACAATTACCCATAATAATATCAAATACTTTGTAACATACCATCCAGCTGCAACTATTTATAATAATGATCTGAAAGAATTGTTTTTTAAAGAAATAAATTTAGTGGTTGATATGACAAAAGAAAAGTTGTGATTGCTTTATATGCTTATTTGAATGCTTCCTACCTTTAAATCAAATGTTATTGTTGCTAAAATTTTTTAAAAAGTTTAAATTTATTAAACATAACAATTGATTATGCCAATAAATTGGTGATTGATTTTCTTAAGTTTTAAATAACATTCCCCTATATAATTATAATTTGTATATCTGTATTTTTTGTTTTTCAAATTTATGTGCCAGAATTAATGATGTAATACTCAACAAAAAAGAACCCAAGGCAATTAATGACTAAAACTCTTTTATTTGGTTATTCTAGGTTATCAATACTGAAACATTTTTTCTTTAACTTATCCAAAAAAATAACGAAATTATAGTTTGATAATTCCGTTCTATGTATATTAAGATGACTTTTATATGTGTTTTTTTCGATAAACGTTTTTTTGACAAGGTGTCATACATAATTTTTAGTTTATTTGGAATTTAATGCAGTTGTCTGTAATATTTATTTTAGTCCAAAGAGAATTCTTTTACTTGTCTTTTTTCTTTAATTTCTTTATATTTTTAATGTGATGAAAATATTATTTTTAAATAAAAATTAGTCTTACTGAAATGTAAGTAATTGTTATCGTTGTTGATGATGTTGCCCCATAATGCAATAATTGTTAATTATCTCTTATTATTGGGGTTCTCAGTCAACATCCAAATAAATCACTGTTTTCTTTTTATTAAATGTTATCTATTTCAAACTTGATATTAATGCTTAAAACATGATGATTTCTATATGAAATTGGATTTGTTACGGTAGTCTTTAAACCTGACAGTTTTCTGTGACTTTGAAATTTTGTATCAAATAAAATAATGACATCCAATTCTAAAAGTAATGATGGTTATTCAAATTCCTCAATGCCATTGATTTCATTTTTCCATTACCTATGAACTTTTCTATATTAAGGATCATCACTATAATAATCATTTGAGCTTTTACTTTTTTCTAATTCAACTACTTTTAATAAAATTAATTGTTGATATTAAGTGGACTAGCATATATTTGACTATACTAATATCAATTTTATTGAGATAAAGTTAGTTCATATAATAAAGGTTTGGCACTCTTCCTAATTATTTAATGGTTTTACTATACGGGTATGTATGGATCCATGATAATTGAAATCAAATTATATAGATGATTTGTTGAGATGACGAGAAATAAATTGAACACAAGTTAATTGATGATCATAAGATGTCTTTCTAATCCTTAAAAGATTTAGTTATATAATATATGTCAAAGAGATAAAGTAAGAGAATTTGGCAATAAGAATAATTTGGTGAAAATGTATAAAAATTTGCTTTGCATATTTGGGAGTAATATTGATTAATATTATAAACATAATAAATTTAAAATTTTTTGTAAAAAAGCAAAAGTATAATTTAAAAGAATATTGAAATTAATGCATAATTAGTTTTGGAGGAGTAAATCCTGTTGATAAACAATGATTTTACTTATGATTTATTATATAAAATATCCAGGTCGAGAATTCAAAATCCTAATATAAATAATAATCTAATTTTGTATTTGTATAAATATACAGCTAAATTTGTTATAAAAAAAAATATTTACATTAATAGATGATATTTTATATTATTTATAATTAAACAAGATTTATATTATTTATTGTGC
>JADDOQ010000233.1 GCA_016782315.1 Nitrososphaeraceae archaeon
GGAAAGGTTTTGGATTTATCGGCTATATGGCCGCTGCTAAAGGCCAGATTCTATTTTTATCATCATTCTCAAGATTTTTTGATAATTATCTAACAGAATATTATAATCGATATCCCTTATTCTTCATCAGTTTAACACTGCGTAGATGGTTAAGGTTGACAACTTTGTTTATAATACATGTTTGTTTGGAATAGTTAAAGTTCCAACATTGGTCAAGGCACTTGGTTGATTGAGAGCGGCGGCGGCGGCCACCATGACGCCGCAGCCAAATACCTAAGAAATAACTACAACAAACCTTGTGGAAGGTATACATTTGATTTCGCCCCAATACGAGAGTCAATACACAACAGCATACATCTGCTGTTTAAAAAAAATCATTTATCTCTATGGTGTCAAAATCGGTTCATATGTTATACCCCGTAAACACAAACACCTGAAAGTGAAGGTGCGGGGTATAGGTATAGCCTGTCATTCCAAACCTGCTATCTTTTGGCCCGCTCGAACCTGTTGGCATACCCTTACCTTCGCGCTGTTACGTCCCAAGTGGTCATACCTGGCATGCTCTCCATTTGGTGCATAATTGAGATAAAATTGGTACAGTTCCAGTATGATGCTCAGGACCACCAACATTCAAGTCATCTTTGACATATGCAATGGTGCCATCCGCCACAGCAAGAACCGAGGTATAAGGTGGAACTATAAAGTCAACTGCGTTTCTGAGGTTGCCAATATGCGCAGGAGATGTTCTGTAGATTCGCTGCAGCAGTTTTTGTGGCACGGGTATCCTGTATTTGTTCTTGGTGCTCATCAGAATATGCTTTTGTTGCAGTTTGGTTTAATAAATCATAAAAGGAAAACAAACAGTTGAACCTATTTTTTACATCTTTTAAAAGCAAAAGATGATTTAGGTCCTGGTGTTTTTTATTGCTTTTTTGTTGTTGTTGCTGTTGTTGTGGTGGTGTTATAGTATGTGGATTGGTTGTCAGAAGAGGAACCGGTGTTGTTGTCTTGACTGCTCTGTTTGCGGTTGTTTTGGTTGTTGTTTGAGTTGGCTTCAGAGACTGCTGATGCTATCTGTCTTGAGTTGTTCTCAAACGTCCTTGCTGCGTTTACGTTGAGGTTTGAGAGGTGCTTTGCGTTGTCTCTTGCTTGCTGTATGGTTGACTTCATGGAGTCAAGGTTTGAGAATATCATGTTGTTTGTCAGTCTTATTGCTGACACCGCATTGTCTGCAAAGGTGCTTACAAACTTGGTGTATGCTTGGGTCATGGAGTCTGGGGACGCAAAGCTTGTGAACATGCCTTTGAAACTTTCACCGTATGGTCTCCATGCTGACTGAAGTGAGGTAATCACCGCTTTTTGGGACTCGATGTATTGCTCTGAGATCTCTTTGGCTGTTTGCAGTGATTGCTCTTGGTAACTGTTGACAATGTTGTTGTAACGTGGTATCTGGTTTCTTGACTCGTCTATTGACCTGTTGATTTGGTCTTTGGTTTCGTCAAGTGACCTGTTTATTGACTCACTTAAATCATTGGAGTTTTGGTTGTTTTGGTTGTTGTTGTTGTTAGTATTAGTTCCATAAGTATAGTTTGAGAATTTTGCAGGGGTGGCAACAGCGGCAGTATTTGTAGCAGGGGTAGCATCTATTTTTACATCTTCAGGAGCCAATGATTCTTCTTTCATATGAGCATTTAATGGTACCTGAATTTTTTTAGTTTCTGTGCCTTGGTCACTATCCTTATAGTTTTTTTCTTGGCTCTGGGAAAAAGATGATTGTGAAGATGATGGGGATGAACTAACTGAATCTTTTGTAGCTTCTACAACGTCTTTTGTTGTGTCTGCGACCTTATCTTTAGCATTCTTTGCTTTCTCTACAACCTTATCAATAATTTCAACCATTTATATTCTGCGATATTATTACTTCACAAAGTATAATAATATATAACAAAAGGCATTCTAATATAGTATAATATTGTAATACATATTGTTTAGTTTACACATCTTATAGTTTTAACACTTAAAGATAAGAAAATTATATTACAATTAATCGATTGCTAGTTATTATTTAATCTAAACCCCCCTCATTACGGTCTTAACATTAGTTGCATTCATTTTTAAATTCTGTTTTTCAAGCAAAAGATTCAAAAAAGGATTTACATCAATCTGTTCTATCTCTTATGGGTTAAAGTTTACAATACACATTGATTAGTATTTAAGGATTATTTGATGTCCATAGTTTTCAAAAAAAAGAATTTTATTCTGTTGCTGTTGCCAAGGCTAACTAATAAAAAAAGAATTGTGATTCTTATTCGATGTCGGATGTGTTTACTTTTTCAGACGTAACTTCCTCTGAAACTTGTTTTGTTTCCGTGACGGGTTTCTTTTTTACTGCCACTTCCTCCTTTACATAGGGTGTCTTTGTCACTTCAACTTCTTCTTTTTTTACGGGTATCGTTACATCCTCTGTAGATGAGACTGGTGTTTGCGCTTCTGTTTGACCACTAGGAGGCCTTCTTTCAATGGTTACTTCCTCATGTGTTACGGGAACCTCGACTGTTTTGGTTTCAGTTGCTGGCTCTTTGGTTATGGTGGCCTGGCTTTCCGAAGTATTTTTTGATACATCCAGTTTTTCTTCCGTTAACTGTATGGTTGACTCCTCTTCACCACTGCTTTCTTCTTGTGTCCGGTCATTCC
>JADDOQ010000090.1:0-3768 GCA_016782315.1 Nitrososphaeraceae archaeon
CTCAGTAATATCAGTTTTGGTCTTCCCGTATTAGCCAGAAAATATTTGAATTCGATATTCTTGTATCATGCTCTTAAAAATGGCCTTGACACAGTCATAATCAATCCCAAAGACATAATCCCCTATCCCCAAATAAGTGCAACCGAAAAAAGAATATGCGAAGATTTAATATTTAATACCAAAGAAAATGCACTCTCCGAACTAATATCATACTTTGGAGCAAAACTGGATGACTCGTCAACAACAAGATCCTCGTCTTCTTCCCAAAAACAAAACACTTTGGATATTGACACAAGTTGGCCAGCAAGCAAAAAGTGTTACTTTAGAATAGTAAATAGGTTAAAAGACGGCATTGAAAACGAGGTAGTTTTTGCTATAGCGGACAGAATTATAGGCGGCAATGACAAAAAGGTGATAGGAATAAAAGATAATGGCAGCAACAAGATCATCTCTTATAAAATTGAGTCAACGAAAGAAAATTTACACAATGCGGCTGTTGAAACTTTAAACGAAGTTTTACTTCCAGCAATGAAGGAAGTTGGAGATAAGTTTGGATCAGGTGAACTGATACTGCCTTTTGTTTTAAAGTCCGCAGAGTGTATGAAAGCCGCAGTTACGGAATTGGAAAAATATTTGATTAAACAGGAGGGTGTCAGTAAAGGAAAACTTGTCTTATGCACCGTTTATGGCGACGTACATGATATCGGCAAAAACTTGGTTAAAACAATACTCTCAAACAATGGATATGAAGTCTTTGATTTGGGCAAACAAGTGCCTATCCCCACAATTGTGAACAAAATAAAAGATATCAATGCTGATGTGGTTGGCCTCTCTGCATTGCTGGTTTCAACCTCCAAACAAATGCAGCTCTTTGCTGAGTATGCTCGTGAAAATGATGTCAATATTCCAATATTGTGCGGTGGGGCAGCAATAAACAGCGATTACATTAACAGAATTGCGAAAGGAAACGGATCTATTTACAAACCAGGAATTTTCTACTGCAAAACTGCCTTTGATGGCCTTAAGGTAATGAACAGCGTAATGTCTAAGGAAAAAGTTCAGTTTATCGAAGAATGGACAAAAAGAATAGAAAGTTGGAGTGAACGAAAATACAACGACAAAACACCAAACACAAACACCAACATAAAAGATTTACAAAGCAAAATAGAGCCCATCAAAAATAAGCCAATCCCACCAAGGTTAAATTCCCCATATAGATTTTCGAAAAAAGACATACCACTGAAAGAGGTATGGAAACTACTCAATAAAAAATCCCTGTTTGTTTTATCATGGGGTTTACGAGGAAAAGGTGCCTCAAAACTGCAGGATGAATTTGATAAATTACTAGACGAATGGAAGGCAAAAGTAATTGAGGAGGATTTGTTTGAGCCCCAAGCGGTGTATGGCTATTTTAAGTGCAGAAAGGTAAAACAAAATAATCTTTTGGTAAAATATGTAGATAGTGCAACAAACAAAGAATCTGAAGTTACTTTTGAATTCCCACGGTCCTCTTTAGAAAAACATTTGTGCCTGTCTGACTATTTTGATCATGAATCAGACGACATAGTCGCATTCCAATCGGTGACGATGGGAAACAAGGTTGCAGAAATAATAGAAAAATGGAATAAAGAAAATCGGTATTCTGATGCATACTATTTGCATGGCCTGGCCGTAGAAAGCGCCGAAGCCTTGGCGGATTGGCTAAACCTGCGCATAAAAAAAGAGTTAAAGCTTGATAAGGGGGGTTTAAGATATAGTTGGGGCTATCCTAGCTGTCCAGATGTTTCTCAACACTTTATCGTGTGGAAATTATTGAAACCAGAATTGAATGGTATGACTTTGACAGAAAGTGGACAAATAAATCCAGAGTATTCAACCGCAGCAATTGTAACTCATCACCCCTCGGCAGAATACTTTACGTTATAGTGTTCTCATTGTCAACTTTTTTATATAGCACTTGTTTTTGCAATTTAGTGGGTAAAGTAGAGAAAGGTATAACATGCAGCGTGTTAAATTGTGATGAGTCTGCGGACAGATCCATGAGTCTCTCAAAGGCAAAGATGTCCCAGGATTTAGATTTTGACAATTCCAAAAAACGCGTATTCTTATGCAAAAACCATTATAAGGATTGGAAAAAATCATCAAAGCCAGATCGTGAAACCGAACGCATGCGTTGGGATTGACAAGCAAACACCTATTTTGACGATCTCGGTTTTCCGAGTTGCCAGATGGCAAAGGTAATGTTGATTGGTTATGGAATATTAATATAGATAATATTTTCATATTAATGATACTAGGAAACTTACAGTAGAATTTATAAAAACGGTAATAAGTGGCTTGGAACTAATTTAATTGATTAAGGGTTGATTTGAAGTTTGGCCTTGAATAGTATTCCGCAACAAACAAAACTAAAAGAACTGGATAAAAAAAGATGGCTTGTCAGGGTTTTACTCCTAGCTGCAGTATTTACAGTCTTAATGGTAAAGATTTACCTTACAATTTATGTTATAGATAGAGCTATTGGTTTATATGCTATTCTGGTATCTTTTGTTTTATTTAATGTATTATTTATATCATATTTCTGTTATAGGGATCCGTATGCAAAAGTTCACAACAGTCAAATCCCTCAAAACCAGAAACCCCTGGTTTCGATTGTAGTCCCAGTAAAAAATGAAGAGGACATTATAAAGGACTGTGTTTTGTCATGTCTAAATCAAACATATGATAAAAAGGAGATAATTGTAATTGATGACGGCAGCACTGATAGAACTGGAAAGATTTTAGATGAACTCAAACAAGAATACAAGAGCTCTAATTTCAATGTGGTGCATCTAGAGAACAGTGTTGGAAAAAAGAGGGCAGTTGAGGTAGCCAGCAAGATTGCCAAAGGCCATATTTATGCATTCATGGATAGTGATTGCAACATGGCTTTGGATGCTGCGGAAAAAGCTGTAAAGATTTTCCATGCTGACCCTCAGTTAGGAGCTCTTACGGGTCACGGTAGGGTAATAAACCGCCACACAGGTGGTTTCTTTGATCATTTTCTTGAGAAAATGCAAGATGTTTATGCAGATGGGGCCTGCAGAGCGATGAAAGGAATGGAGAGCACCTTTTCCTCAGTCACCTGTTGTGCGGGTTCATTGAGTTTTTACAGGCGAGACGCAATTCAGGACTTTATCCATGAATGGGCAAACGACAGGTTCTTGGGAATGCCCTTCAAGTTTGCAACCGATAGAAGAATGACTGCACATGTATTGTCAAACAAACCCCCATATTATGCACTAGGCAACAACAATGGCGATAAGGTAAAAACGCCCAAAAGAGAACTAAACGGTTTTTGGAAAGTCATGTATTCCCAGAGTATTAAAGTAAATATTGGTGTCCCCTCAACATTAGAATCACTCATAAAACAGCAAATTCGATGGAGAAAAAGTTTCATACGAAGCCTTTTTTCAACTGGTGGCATCTTCTGGAAAAGGCCTTTTTATTCAGCCATAATGTACTATTTACAAACAGCGATGAAATTTTTCCGACCCTATATAGTGTTTTCAAGTGTAGTTATGATGCCCTTCTTTGGGGATTATTTGACTCCTATTGTGTGGATGTCGGGAATTATGTTCACAGGGATGATTTTTGCAGTGGACTTTAGGTTGAGAAATCCGGGAGATAAGAATTGGCTTTATAGGCCATTTTTTACATTATTGACGACATTTGTCTATACCTGGTTATTGATCTATGCAGCTATTACAATAAAAAAGACAGGATGGA
>JADDOQ010000090.1:3915-7531 GCA_016782315.1 Nitrososphaeraceae archaeon
CAATGCAATTAGTATTTTTTTTCTCATCAATAACAATCTCCTCAAAAAACCTTAATATGGTTACTTCTGAAATGACGGGAGCTTTAACACTTCGCCCTTCAACCATATCCATAATCATTTTGGGAAAATTTGCACCAGCTAGTGTTGAGAAAATGGTCCCGCCACCCAGCCGAGGATTGATTTCAACGAGTTTAAAAACATCTTCCTTGTCTTTTTTGACCTGAACACAGCAAGGCCCAACTATCTTTAGATGCTTGGCTATTCTAAATGACTCTTCAATTAATTCTTTGTCTAGCACTATCTTTCCCTTTGTTGAAATTCCGCCTCGAGTTTGCAACCGCACCCTAGGGACAGAAGTTATGGGGTTTGAGTCCATATCGGACAATACGTCAATAGTGTACTCATCACCAGGAAGGTACTCCTGAAAAATCATGTTTGAATACTTGGAATCCACATAATCCAACTCCTCATAATCATCGATTTTGATAATGTCTCTACTGCCTTTACCATATCTTGGTTTTGCGAATATTGGAAATTCGCCAATTTTGTTTTTTTTATCAGTAGTAAAAGGTAAATTGAATTTTTTATTTAAATGCTCAAATGTGAGAATTTTATCCCTGCATATCTCCAAAACATCACGATCACTTACTACTGCTATAACTCCATTTTTTTTTAATTTTTCTTTGTTTTCACTAAACGGAAATATGTCATGACCAGAAGATGGCATTAGTACATTTATGTCGTATTTGTCAATAATTTTGAACAGTATCTCCAAGTAATCTTTGTTATCTACTTCGGGAATTACTTCGCTATAGTCAGATAGATAGAAACCAGCGGATAACGCATTTGAATCGGTAGACAATACATTACCTTTGAAATTTGACATTTTCAGGGACTTGATTGTATTAATTCCAGCTGGGGCAGAAGCGCCTGGAACTAAAACATTGGATACTTTTCTACGCAATTAACATCCGTTTAGTATCAGTTAATTCTATTTGTGATATAAGTATTTATGTATGAAATATTGGAGAAAAAATCTATAAGAAATATTAATAGATTTTATTAGATTGATGTTATTGTTAAATACGAAAGAAGATTATCACATTCACTGTAACTATAATGATCACTCGTCATTTGATTTGACTGTTGATAACATCATCAAAAAGGCAAAGGAAAAGAATTTGCAAACAATCGCTTTCACTGAGCATGTTAGGAAATCCTCTGATTGGACGGAGAAATATTTGGAGGAAATAAATTTTTTTAAAGGCAAAGTTAGTTTCAATACTTTGGTGGGGTTTGAGGCCAAAATACTTGCTGATGGCAATATTGATTGCCCAGACTCTTATTTGAATGACAAGTATTTTGTTATTGCAAGCTTTCATACAAAATACAAAGACAAAAAACAATGGTACGATGCACTCATAAAAGCTGTACAAAATGAAAATGTAAACGTAATCGGTCACTTGGCACCCGAACCAGAGTTTTCTTTGACGTCCCAAGAAATTAAAAACTTGGGTGAAGAGATAGTATCAAATGACAAAACAATAGAAGTTAATGCAAAGTACAGTAGACCACCTCTAGAATTTATAAAAACATTTAAGGAGTTGGAAATTAAATTTCATTTGGGCAGCGATGCCCATTCACTTGATGAAATAGGCAATTTTGATAGAATAAAGCACCTTATAAAATTTATAGAAGATACATATGAATAGTTAAAAAACAAACTAATATACATATAGATGGGTTAATTGAATTGGGACATATAACGACAACAGCAATTGACGGGCAAACCCGGTTTAAATCCATATTTTCAAAGTATTTGGAAATAGGTGATACGGATATTGACAACTTTATCCAATCAATTCCATCAAAATTTGATAGGGCAGTCAAAGCAATTAGCGATATTCAAATCACTAATTTTGATGAAACAATATTGTCAAATAGAAGAAAATTAAGGGATGCCATATACGACTTTCATCAAAAATCAGGGACTTTAACTTCCAAAGTAAAGTCTCAAATAGAGTTAATTGAGAACGAAAAACTGAAAATCATTGTTGCTATTCATCAACCAAATCTATTTGCATTTAGCGGTGTTTTTAAAAAAATCGTTATGCTAGAAACACTCTCCAATCATTTAGAAAAACCAGATGAAGCGCCATTACCCTTATTCTTAATAGTAGACCATGACTTTATGGACGATAGCTGGGTTCATGTAGCGAAACTACCCAGCATGAAAAATTCATCCGGTATTTTGGATATAAGATACCCCATGAATGACGTTAAAAGATGGAAGATTATTTTTAAAACAGATCCCCCCACACTCTCTCTAGTCTCTTATTGGGAAAACCAGGTTTATACGTGGATTAAGAGCGATAAATCACTCTCCAAAGAAAACCGTAAAAGGCTATATAACAACTTGGAAAAGTTTTGGCAAATTGTAGAGGAATCCCTAACAAATTCCAAAAACTATTCAGAATTCAATTCCCATATAATGGCCAAAATGATAAATAATGTCTGGGATTACAAAACTTTATTTGTAAACTTGTCAGATTTGTCCAATGTCTTTAAAAACGGTTATAACTTTTTGCTATCCAACAACGATGTTTACTTAAAGTCATTAGAAAGATCCGAAACGTTCTTCAGAAATCATGGAATTCACAATGGCATCAGTTCAAACTCAAGCAAATATTCCCCATTGTGGCTAAATTGCTCTTGTGGCAGTAAAGGATACTCCATTTTAAATAAAGATGTCAACGGAAACACCAACCTTACAGGTAAGTGCATCTCATGCAAAAAGGATTTACTCACAAATGTGGGGGCAAAAAACAATATTTCCATCCCTGTGGACAAATTGAGCATGGTTTCCCCAAGGGCCATACCCATATTACTTTTACTCTCCAGAGAACTAAAGATTTCCAGCTACATTACGGGAACAGGGGGCAGCCTGGGGTATACAATTATAGGCAAGAGGGTTTATGATGACTTGAAAATAAAAATGCCCATTTTGCTATTATGGGCATCTAAGGATGTTTATACGGGATTTGCCCAAAAGGAGGCATTGAGGGTATTACAGGAAAACAATATCAGCGACGTTTCAAAGTTTTTGATTGATGCTAACAACAAGAATCATGATTTTGAAAACAAAATAAAACCTTTGGTTTCAAAAAGAAACCTAGTTTATAAAGACAAAGACGTATTAAAGAACCTACTGGATGAACTTTTGCATTATAAAAAAGAACAAAGAAACCTAAAATCCTTAATCAATAACGTTGAAAAATCAAATAACGCTTTGACCCTAAAGCCATGCATCATTGACTATGTGGTGAATTTTGGAATGGAAAGCATTTCCAATATGTGGTCTAGCAGTTTAATAAAAAACAATGATTTTGCGTCACCATTAATTCTAAATCAAAATAACCATTATGAAGCAAATTAATGCACTTGTTACTTCAGTTGGTGGCATTGTTGCCCAGGGAATAATCAAATCACTAAAGTACCATAACAAATACTCAAAAAATAAAAATTACAATTACAGTATATATGGCACCGACATCATATTTGATTCAGCAGGGCTTTTTAGAGTTGACAAATTTTCCATTATAGGCAAGCCAAAAAG
>JADDOQ010000090.1:7571-9177 GCA_016782315.1 Nitrososphaeraceae archaeon
AACAACATCGATATAGTTTTTGCCTGCTCCGATGATGAGTTACTTAAGATAAGTAATAACAAAAAACTAATTGAAAATGACACACCTACAAAAATCCTAACCAATCCTCATAACGTAATAGAAACATGCAGAGACAAATACAAAACGTTTGAGTTTCTAAAGAATAACAATCTCAATTATGTACCATCATGTTTAGAAACAGGGTCTGAAGGGTTTGTCAAGGAATATGGATTTCCCCTAATTGTTAAACCCTGTGAGGGTTCTGGTTCAAAACTCATATTTGTTGTCAACGACAACAATGAACTAAATTATGCAATAGCCTCAATAAAAAAAACTGGGTGGAGGCCATTAATCCAAAAATACCTAAAAAACGATAATCAAGAATTTACAACTGGTATAACGATAGCCAAAGATGGAAGACAGATTATGTCATCAATTGTGATAAAAAAAATCCTAAAACACGGCCAAACATACAAAGCCATAATAGACAATTTTCCAGAAATAAAAAAAGTGTCCGAGTGTGTAGCTGAAAAAATTGGCGGCATTGGCGCGTTAAATATCCAATTGAGAATTGATGAGGATGATAATAAAGCAAAGATAATTGAAATCAACCCACGGTTTTCCGCATCATGTCCCATGAGAACAATAGCTGGAGTAAACGAACCAGACATTGTAGCAAAAAACACGCTTTTTGATGAGTTTGTAAAGATTACTGGACACCAATCTTTGTTATGCCTGCGGTATTGGAATGAGACCTATTTGGATTTGGAAAGCTTCAACGAAATGAGATCAAACGAAAATAACCCAAAAAAATTAAAATCTGATATAATAGATTACTTTTAGTTTAACTCACTTTACCATTTTGTTGTCCTAATTACCTCAAAACTTTCCGCATACTTACAGTTCATCTGGTAGCCTCTAAAGGCGGCCCTACCAGAAATTGCGTCAATCCAAATGGGGCCGCACCTCAATTGCTGTGAGTTAAAGCATTTCAATGCAGATTCTTTAACTTCGATGAAATCCGAAATATCGACAAATAATTGAGATCTAAATGATTGCTCTGTAATTCCACCCGGAATGGTTGTTTCATACATGTATAAATCAAAGGTATCCCTACTTGCTGAAATAACCGATTTAGTTAGGATTTGATGGTCTTGATGTGAATCGCCAATCCATTGTGTAAATACGGCTTTTGGTTTGTGTTCTGAAATGTATTTGTCAATTATTCCAATTAGATTTCTGCTATGGGTCATTTCACTGGGAGACAAGTCAAGAAAGTCAGGGGCTGGGCAACCCATTACTTTAGCGGACATTATTGCCTCCTCCTTTCTTTTTTCTTTTTTGTCATTCTGTGTAAAATTAGGCAAAACGGCTATTACCAATTTCATATTATAGCCCATTCTTGACAATTTTGCAATAGTGCCGGCCATACCAATTTCAAAGTCATCAGGATGCGCTCCAAATACCAAAACGGTTCCTAAATCTGGTTTATTTTGTGACATTTACATCAATCATTATATTGTCTTTATCATGCCTTTATTATCGGTTGGGCATATTGAACTATGTTTGTCCATATTTTTGATGTACTCCCTATAGTCCTCGTCTA
>JADDOQ010000234.1:0-1867 GCA_016782315.1 Nitrososphaeraceae archaeon
TGTTTACTTCTAAACCGTTTTGGTTATGCAAATGCACAGCAGCGGATGACAATACCTTTATTGACGATAACGATAATGATCCATATAAAAATAACAAATGAGAAGAAACGAAATCAATCTATAATAGATATATGAAATTGCATCCAGCATTGTGTCCCCTATTAAATGGATGAAAAAAAATATTGACCATAAATCAGAAACACGAAATCATTAATAAAAAGTAATTTGCAATTAACCGCAATTTCCATTATATCGGTATAGACTTGGGTGCTCTACTCATTGTCTTTATTTATTTATGCACACATTTTACATTATAGAAACATGAGTAATAATGAAGCAAAAAAAGACGAGATGAAAGATGAAGCTCACGAATTACAAAACGATGAGCAGGATGCTGAAAATGAAGATGATACGGACTACCAAGAATAATAAAAAGTGTTAAAAGAGGCTCTGCCAATTTCCCCGTCGGACAAACGCCTATAATGAACCTGTCAAAAGTCGTCAGATAGAAAATTATTTTTTCGCCATCACGTTACTGCTCTTTTTTTGTACCAAATCGCCTCAAGAACAGCGAGTTTCCAAACACCAAGGTGTCACTTATAACCCAACCCAGCGCTCCCAAGGCGGGAGTAAGTATAAGTGAATTGGTCACGCCATAGAAAAGGCCTGCCGCTATTGAAATAGTTATGGCATTATAGGCAAAAGACATTGTCAGGTTCTGCTTTATTTTTTTCATTGAATATTCGGCAAGTTTAGATGCATAAACAATGTCGGACAAGTCATTTTTCATGAGAATCACGTGTCCAGCATCCATCGCAACATCGGTTCCAGAACTCATTGCGATTCCCACATCGGCTTGGGTCAGGGCAGGTGCGTCATTGATGCCGTCACCCACCATAGCCACTACGGTCTTTTTCCCATTTTCATTTTGCAGACGCTTTATCGCCTCTGCCTTTTGCTGTGGCAGTACCTCTGCCAAAACGTTTTTTATCCCAACCTTTTTGGCAACAGCGTTGGCTGTTCTTTTATTGTCACCACTCAAGAGAATTGTTTCTTTTCCCATTGAATGGATTTTCTTGACCATCTCCATCGAGTTTTCCCTTAGCATATCCGCGACCGCTACGACCCCTATCAGCCTGTCCTCAATAAAGACTGGTACCACCGTTTTGCCATCTGTTTTCAATTCGCATATCTTTGAATGGGCCCATTTTGGGATTTTGTTTGGGTGATTGTGGATGCCTTTGTATAGCAAATCGCTATTTGCGCTCTGTGGGCTTGTAACACTTATCCTCTGTTCTTTGTGCATGGCAACAACCCCATGCCCTGTGATTGAGGTAAATCCAGTAACATCAAGTAACTGTATCTCTTTCTCATGCGCTTTTTTTACTATTGCCTGCGCTATGGGATGCTCAGACTTGTTTTCTGATGAGGATGCCATTTGCAGCACATATGTTTCATCATATCCGCCAAACGGAATTATGTCTGTTACTTCGGGTTTTCCCTTGGTCAAAGTTCCTGTCTTGTCAAAGACTATTTTGTCAACTGAGGCCAGTTTCTCAAGGTATTTTCCACCCTTTATCAACACACCCTGTTTTGCAGCGTTACCAACACCCAATGATATAACCATTGGAGTTGCAATTCCCAAAGCACAGGGGCAGGACACAACCAGGACCGTTGCGAAAACAGTTACAGCAAACTGGATTGGAAATTGCACCACAAGCAGCCAGTATAGGGAAGACAAGACAGCAATACCCAAAACAACAGGAATAAAGCATTTTGCGCATCTGTCTGCAATCCTCTGAATTGATGGCTTATTGACCCTTGCCTTTACCACCATTTCAATTATGTTCGACAGCACTGTTTGGTT
>JADDOQ010000234.1:1903-2546 GCA_016782315.1 Nitrososphaeraceae archaeon
CTTGATGGTGGTTCCGCCAATTACCATATCTCCCTCCCCTTTATCAACAGGAATGGATTCTCCAGTAATCATGGACTCGTCAACTGATGAGTTTCCGTAAACTATAACGCCATCTGTTGCAATGTTCTCCCCAGGCTTTACTATAAAAACATCCCCAGTTACCAATTCATCAACATTGACTACTTCCTGCAGCTGCTGCTGCTGATGCTGCTTCTTTCCATAACTTTCCTTTATCCTTACGGTAGTCTTGGGCTTTAATGCAAATAGTTTTTTCATGGATTCTGTTGTTGTTCCCAAAACCTTGCTCTCGATATACTCACCAATTGTAAATATTGTCAATACCGATGCAGAGGCCTCAAAGAATCTGATATCCTGGTTTGTTAGCATGGCAACTATGCTGTAGGCATACGCAACGGTCGTGCTCAACACAACCAATGTGTCTACCGTAAAGCCCATTCTTCTCTTTAGGGAGCCAAAAAAGCGCCTGTAAAACGGACCTCCCAGCAATATTTGAATTGGGGTCGCTAAAGCCAATAGAAGGCAATCTGTGCTGATGACAACACCAACCCCTGAAACATTGTAGAATTCCAATATTTCTATTGTGACCAAAAGAATGGTTAACGCAAGTCCCATCAGAATGAGA